>CAZAQS010000054.1:0-22247 GCA_964486825.1 uncultured Anaerolineaceae bacterium
CCGCCGTGTTACAGAGGTTGCATGGCCAAGAAAGCTTATTCTATTTGGCTGACAATGGCTGAACCGGGCCAGGAGCTGAATCCGTCCTTTCCTCATCCATTAATCAAGAGTAATCTTCGCTCCTTCCGCGCTCGTCCGCTGCTCCACCTATCCCTTATACGTCCTGCCGCGCCAGGAGACCCCCTGCCCGGAGAGCACCTTATAGGTTGAGGCGAACATCATCGCCGTCAGCATCAAAGAGCCGATGGGCAGAGTCAGGGCGTACCCGCGCGGGATCTCGAATGCCTCCGCCGCCCTAACCCGGTAATACAACAGGAAGGCCCACGCCAGCAGGGCCTGGATGGTGACGATCCAGGCAGCCGTGCTCCCCTCCACGACCAGCCAGTACAGTCCCAACAGCAGCCAGGCCGGCAGCACCAGCGCTCCCAACAGCCCGACGAAGGCGCCGAAGGTCAGCAGTTCAATCTGGTCGCGCATGCCCAGGTAGATATTCTTGGTCCAGCCTTCCCAGATCTCCGAGAAATTGGTGTACATGCGGGTGGAGGCTGCCTCCCAGCCGTTGGCGATCACCAGGCGGTAGCCGGCGCCCTTGACCGCGGCAGCCAGCGCCCGGTCTTCGTCTATGCGCTCCTTGACCGCCGCGTGGCCCCCGGCGCCCAGGTAAGCCTCCCGCAGGATCAGGATGAACTGCCCGTTGGCGATGGCGTCGGGCTTATGCGGGTCGTTCACCCGCTCGAAGGGGAATCCGATCGATAGGGCCGTGAAGACCAGCGGCTGGATGACGCGCTCCCAGAAGCCGACCAGCTCCTGGCGGGTAAGCATGGTGAACAGGTCGGCATTGTGCTGCACGGCAGTAAGGTAGGTGGACGAAAGCAGGCTGGGCCGGGCGAAGGTGTCGGCGTCGATAAAACAGAACCATTCGCCATCAGCAACGGCTACACCCTGGTGCAGGGCGTACGGCTTGCCGGCCCACCCATCAGGCAGGTCGACACCCTGGATGACCTTGAGAGACGCAAGCGCCTCAGAATGTCCGGCTCGCTCTTGCTGCTCTTGCTGCATCTGGGACAGGATTTGTGGGGTTGCGTCAGTCGAGCGGTCGTCGATGACGATCACCTCGTAGCGCGGGTAATCCTGGACCAGCAACGCTTCCAGACAGCGCCGGATATTTCGGGCTTCGTTGCGGGCCGGGACGATGACCGAGATGAGCGGGGCGGGTTGGTCTGTGGGCATGTAAGCCGGCTCGACCACGATATCCATCTGTACCCGGCTGTGAACCCACCAGGTGATCACCAGGGACAGGATGAAGGCGAGCGTGGAGAGCAGCAGGAGGAATGTCATTCGGCGGGAAGCTTATACGATACTGACCGTGCTGCCGCGGGGAGTCTTTTCGACCTCGATGCGGGCCGGGAAGGCGTCCTTCAGCTCGTCGATATGGGTAATGACCAGGATCTTTGAAAAGTCCTGGCTGACCAGGTTGATGGCTTCGATCAAGCGCTGGCGTCCCTGGGCGTCCTGGCTGCCGAAGCCTTCATCGATCACCAGGGTTTGCAGGCGAGCGCCGGCGCGCTGGGCCAGTACCTCCGACAGTGCCAGGCGGATGGCGAAATTGACCCGGAATGCCTCCCCACCGGAGAACATCTCGTAATCGCGCGTCCCAGCCCCATCGCTGATCAGGATATCCAGGGTCTCTCTAAAATCGTCACGGCGCTTATCCTTGTAGGCGGCCTGGGTCACGAAGCGCACGGACATATTGCCGCTGCTCAGGCGGTCGAGGATCTCGTTAGACTTGGTCTCGATCTCAGGCAAGGCCTGCTCGATCAGCAGGGCGGGCACGCCGTCCTTGCTAAAAGCACGCTCGAGCATTTTATACTGGCTGGCCAGGCGGGTTTGCTCCTGGCGAGCGCCATCCAGGGCTGCCTGGCGGGTCTTGAGGTCCTCCAAAACCTGCACTTTTTGGCGGGCAGCTCCCATCTCCAACCGCAGGCGGTTTTCCTGCTCCTGGAGATCGAAAAGTTCTCTCTCAGCCGCGTACAGGTCTGGAGCCCCTGCCTCAGCTTCGACCAGGGAAGCGGCCGCGTTGGCATGCTCGGCGACCTGCCGGTCCAGGTCCCGGAGGTCGCGCTCGATCTGGTTTACCAGCTCGCCGATCTCACGTTCCAGCGGCGCCAGGGCTGCCCGGGCGTTCTCCAACCGGCGCAACTCGTCGCCTGCGCTGCGCCCACTGGCCTCTGCCCGGCGCACCCGGTCATGGGCGGCAGCATCGTAGCCGATCTCCTTGAGCTCGGCATCGATCTCGGCCAGGCGCCGGCGGGCTTCGGGAGCGAAGGCCTCCACTTCTAGCTGGCTCTGGATCTCCCCCAGGCGCAAGGCCTCGCCCAACTCCCATTCCTCGATCGCCAGGGCAATCGCCTCGCGCCGGGATGTAAGCTGGTCCAGCTCTCGCTGGCGTAGGCGTAAATCAGCCTCGGCCTTGGAAAGGGCAGCGATACCCGTCTCCAGCTCCTTGACCAGGGCATCTGACTCCTTCATCAGGGCCAGGTTGGAGCGGTAGCGGTCGCCCAACTCCCGGCCGTTGGCGGAAAGCTCCTCGATCAGGTTCTCCCGCTCAGCTGGGCTGAGCGGCTGCCCACACAAAGGGCAGTCTGCGCCTTCCGCGGCCGAGAGCTGGTCAATGCGATCTTTGAGCTCGTCCATCTCGGACTTCAAGCGCGGGTTTTCGGCGCGTGCTTCGGCCTGCCGCTGGCGGGCCGTCTCAAGTTGGCTCTCCAGCTCAGCGCGGCGGACCAGGCGTGCTTCCGCCTCGGTCAGGGAATGTTGAACGGTTTCGATCTGCGAGTCAAGCCGGGGCAGGTCCTGGCGGGCAGCTTCTACAGCGGCGGACTGCTTCTGCAAAGCGCTGGCCTGCTCGCTCAAACGAGCCCGCTCGGTGTTGATCTCATCCAGGGAACCCTGGCGGCGCTTCTCGTGCTCCCGGAAGCGTGCCGCCACCGTCTCCCAATTCTCCAATTCCGTGCGTGACTCCTGCCAGGCAGCATAAGCGGCTTCGATCTCCACAGCGTGAGCCAGGAGGGAGGCGTATGTCTGGCTCTCCCGCTGCCGGTCTGCCAGGCGGGACTGCAGGGCTTGCAACCTCTGGGTAGCCGCCCCCACTTGCCTATCCAGGGCCAGCACCAGCTTGCGCTGCTCCTCGAGTGTGGCCACGATTTTTCGCACGTTCTGTAGTGTGGTCTCCTGGACCTGGCGCACCTGGGCGATACGGGCCAGGTCGGCTTCCAGTTGAGCCAATCGTGTGCGGCGAGCTTCGCTTTCGCTCAGCTCAGCGTTGATCTCTGCCAGGCGGCCATCCAGGCGGGCGATCTCGGCCTCGACCTTTTTGCGGCGCTCGGCTGCCCGTTGTCGGTAGCTCTCCCACACTTCCAATCCAAGGATGCTGCTGAGGATGCGCTTCCGGTCGCTGGGGCGCTGCTGAGTAAACTGGTCGGCCTTGCCCTGCAGAAAGAAGGAGGCGTTGACGAAGGTCTCGTAATCCAGGCGCAAGGTGCGCACGATAGCGGCTTCTGTATCGCGCAGGGAGCGCTCGTTGAGGGTTTTCCATACCACCTCTGGCGCCTGGCTGTTCTGGCGGATCTGGAAATCCAGCATAGCTGGCTTCTCGCGGACCTTACTGCGCTGCACCCGGTACTGGTTACCCTCGTACGAGAAGACCAGGGCCACCTCAGCCGAGTTGCACTGGGCGTGGATGACCGAATCGTCCCGCTTGCGGGCCTGGCCAAACAAGGCCCAGGTGATGGCGTCCAGCAGGGAGGACTTGCCGGCCCCGTTTGGCCCGCCGATGCATGCCAGGCTGAAGGAGCTGAAGTCGATATCGACGCGCTCACGGTAGGAGAGGAAACCCGAAAGGGAGAGCAGGATGGGGATCATAGGGGGGATGTAGGTAAAATACCAGAGTTAACGATAGGTGACATGCCGCCATTATAACAAAGGAGGCGCCCGCCTGGCGGTGGCTCGGCCTAGCAGTGGGAAGCCATACTGAGTCGCAGCCAATACCTGGATGGCCTGTACAGATACCGTCTCACCGGCAGGCACGGTTATGAGCCCTGAACGCTGGAACCCATCTCCCTGTTCGGGCGTCTTAACCGAAGCGCAGATATGCGTACAGAAGGAGGTAATTCTTGAATACTTCAAGCGTAAGATTTTCTCGGGCAGCTGGCCTGTTCATACTCCTGGGGCTTCTGGCCAGCGCCTGTTCACCCGTAGTTGAGCCTGCTCCTGGTGATTTGCAAGGTAAGCAAGCGACTCAGGAAACGCCGCTCCAGGAAACCCAAGCTGATATGGGGACAACCCCAGGCCGGGAAACTCCGCCTGTGAGCACCGTCCTGCCGGGCCGGGAGATCCAACCACTACCCGAAAGGGTCCCTACAGATCCCGGCTTGCCTGCCTCGCCGGTGACCGGGGAAACGCCGGGCGAGCTGTTGGAGGCGATCAAATCCGACCTGGCAAGCCGCACGGGAGCCTCCAGCGGTGAGATCAGGGTGCTACGCGATCAAGCCATGGTCTTCAATGACGGGTCATTGGGTTGCCCCCAGCCGGGGATGTTTTATACCCAGGCCACCGTAGCCGGCTATTGGGTGGTGCTGGAGCTGGGGCAGGTTGAATACGATTACCGCGCTACAGAGAACGGCTCTTTTATCCTTTGTGAAAGCGGCTTACCCCCCGGCCTGACCCCACCAGGTGACCTGCCTCCTCCGGCTATCCTGCCGGAACAGTAATCCGAACCAGATCAAAGCACACATCAAATAGGGCTGCCCTTTCGAAGAGCAGCCCTATTGCTAATTCTTTACCGCCAAATGGGAAGAGATCCCATCATGCGTTTGACCGGGTTTGAGCGTTAAGGCGCAAAGAACAGCAAGGCTTCCGTGTCCTGTGTTGCGCCGCCGCGCATCCCAGCCCCGCGATCGCCGTTGGTGAACAGCAGCAGGCCGAGCTCGGGTGTATTGCCGGGGAAAGGTCCGAAGTCGTAGACTTCCAGGGCACCCGGGTCGTAGGTGTTGCCGGGCACGTCGTTGGCCAGGCCAAAGAAGCGCTCTCCAAGCGGTGTGACCGTCAGGCCCGCAACCAGGTCGCCGGGGCCGCCGTAGAAGGAATCCTGCGCGATGACGTCCATGTTCACCTGCGTTTCCAGCAAATTAGCTGCGTTCATACCAATCTGCTCGCCGCAAATGATCAGGGCAGTGTTGCCGGTGTTGGTAGCGTGCTCGGCAAAGAAGAAGACCGAGGCCGCTCCGGTTGCCAGGTTGACCACCCAGGCAACCTGGCGGCCATCGGTGATGGTGCTCAATCCGGAAAGATCCCGGTTGAGCACGACGTAGTCGTCAACGCCATCCTGGTTCGTGTCGAGCCAGAACTGGTGGCTAACAGGCAGCAGGTGTTCCTGGCGCTCCCAGGTGTTGACGGCGAAGACCCACAAGAAGGACGGGTCCGCTGAACAGAAGCCGGCCGGGACGGGGAAGGTGTTGATGCCCACCGCCCGGATATCCGGGGTGGGGGCCTGCTCACCCCGGCCACCCTCGGGCATGTTCTCGCTGACCGCCAGCAGGGCATAGGCGTCGTTCTGGGCCGTGCCCACGCCGGTGTTGTTCAGGCCGATCACCTGCGGGAAGGAGCCGGGAACGAGCTCGCTCGTGTCTGGGATCAGCCGGGCCGCCTTGCGCGGCAGCACGTGCCAGGCCAGGTGGATGGGGTGCTGCCCATCGTCCAGGACCAGGTAGCCGTCGTACTCGTTGGTGGTCAGGGCTGCCGGGTTGGCTCCCTGGCTGCCGGAGTTCATAAAGTTACCGCGCAGCAGGGCGCCGTCGATTGTCATGGTGACCGTGAACAATGTGTCGCGGCCGAGCCCAGGCCGCACCAACACGCTGGAGGGGGCGCTCACGCTGACCGCCCCGTTGAGGGCATCGTCTTCGAAGCGGAAGGTGGGCGTCACCGTGTAGGTACGCTGCGTGTTATCGAAGTTGCGGATGCGGACGGTCTTGGTGAGGGTCACCACCTCATCGGCCAGCTCAACAAAGCCGAAGCTGAGCGAGCCAGACGGTACGTCGTTGTCCCAGGCCGCCACCGGGGCCGCCAGAGCGCGGTCGACGCGCACTTCGCCGCCGCCGATGCGAGTGATGGGAGCCAGGGCGCCGGTGAGCGGGTCATTGATGATATTCGTATCGCCGTTGTTCATGAGCAGCGACTTCAGCTCGATGGGTCCGAGCCCGTGGCCGAGAGCCTTCCCGGGTGGGGTGCCCCTGGGAGTGGTCTTCGGGACGCCGAAGCCTTCCAGCAGCAGGGCTGCCGAACCGGACACCATGGGGGCAGCACCAGAGGTGCCGCCGAAGGGGCCTTCCTCCACGCCGGTGCCGGCAATAGCAGATATGGACGCTCCGGGGGCTCCTATCTCTGGCTTGATATAGGTGGTACTTTCGTGCTGGGGGCCACGGGATGAGCTGCCCACTATATGACCAATCAAGGGAATGCCAACCGCCGGGTCGAAGCGCACCACCGTGTTGGGCAGCCCGCTCTTCAGACGGTTAGAAACCGACTGGCTGATCATATAGCCGGGGATGTCGATCGGGCGATCACCGCCGTCACCGCCTTCGAACGGGTCGCCGGGAGCGACCAGGCCAATAAGGCCGATCAGGCCATCCGCCTGGCTGATATGGCTGATCTTCAAGGTGAAGTTACAGGCGCCGCGGTCCACCAGCACGATCTTGCCTGCCAGCGAACCAGGAGCAAAGGGATCGCAGCCGAGCAGGTTGCCGCCGGCGCCGTCCCCGTATTGCAGGGGCGCTTCGATAGCTGTTGTTAAGGGAGCCGACCAGGGCTGCCAGACGGCCGGGAACAATCCGGCGATATTCTCCGGAGCGACGATCTGCATCAGGGCCAGGATGGCGCTAGGCACAGCGGTCTGGGCGACCGATAAAGCCGTGTCGGCTGCCGAAGGCGTACCGGTGGCATAAGGCTTGTCGAAGCTGTTGCCGGCCGAGGCCACCGTCAGGATGCCCAGCCTAGTAGCGTTGTCCACCGCAGCGGACAGGTCATCGTCGAAAGGCTGGCCGTAAGCAGCACCGAGGGACATATTGATGATATGCACACGGTCCATGAGCCGGCCGTCGCCGCTCGGGTTAGCGGAAAACTCCATGCCCTGGATCAATGCGATGCCCGAGCAGGAGGTGGAGACTGACGAGCAGACCTTGACCGCATACAGGTCCGCGTCCGGCGCTACGCCGCCGACGCCACCGATGATATGAGCCACGTGTGTCCCGTGACCGGCCTCAGGGCCGTCGTCCAGGGGATCGGGATCGGGCATCAGAGGACCATCTGGCCAGACGTTGCCGACGAAGTCAAACCCGCCCACCACCTTCTCGGTCGGGAAGGTGCCCGGCTCGATGATGGTCGGGTCATTGTTGGCGTAATCGGCTGGATCGCCAGAACCACCCAAGGCCGCATGGGTATAGTCGACGCCACTGTCGAGCACCGCCACTCGGATGCCCCTGCCTGTAAAACCAGCGGCCTGGACATTCGAAGCGCCGATGTAGGGCACTGTCTCGAACAGGTCTTTTTCATATATGCCGACCGGGGCAATGCGCAGGACGGCCGGGTCCTGCGCCAACTGGGGCAGGATGGCTGCATCGACTTCAACAAATACAGCATTCAGGACAATCTGCACCTGGGCGATCACCCGGGCGTTGGGATCCAATGCCCGCACCCGGTCCAGCAAGGCCGCTTGCTGCTGCCTGATGTTGTTCCGCTCGCGTGTGGCGGCGTTGTCCAGCAGGCCCTGTTCGGCGATGGACGGGCGGGTCAGGCGGACGATGACCTTGCCTGGCCCCTCGATCTGGAGCAACCCGGGATCGAGCACCGCGCCAGGCAGCCCGCTCAGCTGTACGGGGTTGTCTAGCTTGAGATCGGCGATGGAGGCTGGCAGCTCCCGGTTTTCTAATCTATCCCCCTCCTGCGCCAGGGCAGCCGAAGAGAGCGAAAAGACCAATGCAAGAATCAAAAGTAAATTAATGGTTTTCTGTTTCATGACAAATCCCTCCATGGTATTCTTTTTTCATTTGTATAAGCGATGGCTTGAACGAATTGTCGAAAACGGCCCTTCCCAGGCAGGCGCAGGCGCCTGGAAACCTGAAAAGGCCAGTCGATCGTCCGGATATTCCCACCTCCTTTCAAAACAGATTTAAATAGCCACTACAAATAAGAGGTTGAAAACTGGGCCAATTAAAACCTGCTAACGATCGGTCTAAAATTTGGGACGCTCTCCTCCAAAGGGACCAGCGGCTCGACCTCCCCAGGCAGGTGGTTCCTTGATTCAAAATGTAGAGAGCATATATTCAGTTGGATACCGGTAAAATTGAAAAACTCTAGAGGTTAAAACCATTAAGCGGGGTTGATTTTTTAACTTATATGGATGCGTATTTTAATTGATTCCTAACAAAATTGCAAGATCGTTCCAGAAAAATGACAGACCGTTGCAGAAAACTATTCGCCTTGTGGAGATTGAATCAATTCTGCTGCCAGGCGGGCCAGCGCCTGGGTTTCGCCAGGCTCTGCGTGGCTGGCGCGCCAGTATAAATCCAACAGCTCCAGGGGCGTAAAGCTGCCGACGGCCTGGTCTTGAGGCAGGCGGATGCGGTTTTCGAGCTGGGGTCGCTTGACCAAGTGGAATTCGAAGCACGGGCTCATATAAAGGCGCAGGGCATTCTCATCCAGGAGGGCTTCCCAATCGCGCGGGTACTCTACCACCAGGCGCACGATGGCGCCTTCCAGCTTTTCGGGCAAAGGCAAGGCCGATTGCAGCTGCCTGGTCACATCCTCGGGGTTTTCCAAGCGCAGGTAGCGATCGACATAGGGGCGCACACCTTCCAGTTTGCGCCATTCGATATCCGTCCGCCCGCGTTCGACTCGAGCGACAACGAAGAACTTATCATCAGCCGCTTCACCGAAGTCTACACGCTCGATGGAACCCGGATAAATCACCGGGGGATGGGCGCCCTCGTTCAGGTTCTGCGGTTTGTGGATATGCCCCATGGCTACGTAATCCAGGAGCGGGTCGCATAGCAAGGAGCGCGGCAGCACCAGGTCCTGGCCTAGCATCACGCTGCGCTCACCGCCATACTTCGCACCCTGGATGGAGGCGTGGGCGGTCAGGACGGTCGGCAGGGTGGGGTCGGCTTTCTCAAACCATACCCGGACCAGGTCGTTGATCCGCTCGGCCAACTGCTCGTATAGGGAAGCCGGGTCGCCGCCGCTCATATTATAGAAGGCCATCAGGCCGGAGCGGCTGATCCAAGGCAAGGCCATTACCTGCAAGGGCAACCCAAACAGCTCGTCCGGGCCCAGGAAGGCTGGCCGGTCGATAACGCGCACTTTGGGTACTTCAAGGGTGGTGAACTCTTCGATGGCATTCGCACGACCGAGGGCCGGAGAAAGGTCGTGGTTTCCAACCAGTAGCAGGGTCGGGATGCCGGCATGGGATAGGCGCATCACCCGCCGCCCCCATTCGCGCTGGAAGGTAGGTGCCGGACTGCGGTCTTTATAGGCGTCGCCGGCAAACAGGACCAGGTCGACCTTTTCAGCGATGGCTGCGTCCACGATGGTATCCAGAGATTTGAGGAAATCGAGCACGCGCAACGGCAGGCCAGATTGTGGGTCGTGGCGGCCGTAATTGGCCATATCGATATGGGCGTCTGCGAAATGGAGGATTCTCATGAGTTGGCCCCTAATAGCTCGAGCTGGTACAGGGTCGGTCCAAAACCCGGGTGCCACAACAGGCTGGTATTGTAATCTTCGATTGCGCCGGCGCTGTCACCCAGGGCAGAACGGGCCATGGCGCGCCAGTAAAAGGACTCTTCGATGGCAGGCTCACTGGCGTTTTCGATGGTCGTGGTGGCCAGGGTAATGACATCGTAATAGCGCCCGGTATAGTAATAAGCGAAATATGGCCCGGTCTGGTACCAGAGCATACGCCAGGGACGCTGCTTCTCGGGAATGGTGGGATACAGCTTGAAGGCTTCGTCATAGGCCGCCGCAGCGCCAGCGAAGTCTTGCAGCTTGACCAGGTTGCTGCCCCGGTTGAACCAGGCGAAGTACTGGTCGCGCCCGCTCAATGCGTAGATTTCATCGGAAGCGATTTGTGCCGCCTCCTGGTAACTGGCCAGCTCATCGGCATGCGTCCCCAGCAGGCCCATTACTTCCTCCTGGCGCTCGAGCGGGTAGATCACGATATAGAGAAAGTTAAAGGCCCGCCAGTTGGCAAGGATATCGTCGTACGAGATGGGGAAGTCGTGATCCGGCCCGACGAAGGAGTCGTACACCCAGAACTGCTGCCTGGCTTCATCATAGCCGTTTAGCAGGCCGTAGTGACCCATCCAATCGTCGAAACGGTCGCCCTCGAAACCCTTCTCGACCAGCACCGGGAAGCCGGACGCGATCAGGCGCTTGAGAGTATCCAGGTTCCCTCCAACCCTCACGACAGCGTTCAAGCTGGTCTGCTCTTCTACAAAAGCTGCCATTTCGTACGGCATGACATTCTTATCGCGCGGGTTTGGCTTCATGAAAGCAGCCGCTTCATCCTGCCCCCCCATCCACTTCCAGAAGGACAGGGCCATCGAGAGGGTCGCCGGCCCGCAGTTATTCCACTTCTGGTATTCGTGGCGGATACCTGTAAGCCGGACGCTTTCCGGCAATGGGGTAGGAACAGGGGTGGCTGTAGAGGTAAGTGTAGGGGTTGGAGTAGGCCCTGGATCAGTGGGCAGGTTGGTGGGTGTTTGGGTAGGTGTAGGCTGCTCGGTCGGGGTGAGTGCTGCCAGCGTAGCCTGGACAAGCAGCTCGACCTGCTCCTGGGGCACGAAGACGGCCTGTTCGGGTGGGTTGAGAGCGTACTTGATCTCCGAACGCCAGGTATCCACCCGCCAGGCCAGCCGCTCGTTTACCGGGGGCAGGTTATAGGCCAGGGCGCCTACCAGGAAACACAGGGGGATGAAAAAAACCAGGGCAAAGGCTACTCTTCGCATCAGGGATAAACCACTCCTAAACTCTCCAGCTCTTCCCGGCCATAGGCAAAGGTCAGGTTGAGGTCAACAGCGCGTTTGAAATCCTCGATGGCGCCTTCACGGTCGCCGCTGGCCTGTTTTGCCAGCCCTCGCCAGTAAAGCGAGTCTTCCAGGGGTGGCTTGGCGAAAACACCCAGGGTCGTGTTCGCCAGGTTGATCACGTCCTGGTAGCGGCCGGTGTGGTAATAGGCCTGGTAGGGGCCAACCTGGTACCACCCAATCCGCCAGGGACGGTCCTTCTCAGAAATGGACTGGTAAACGACAAAAGCCTGGTCGAAGGCTTCGGCTGCCGGGCCATACTCACCCAGGGCCGCCAGGTTGGAACCCTTATTGTACCAGGCGAAGAACAGGTCCCGCCCTGCCAGGGTCTGGGTTTCCTGCGTGGCAATTTGTAAGGCGTGCTCCAGGTTGTATTGGGAGTCGGCCTGCGGTCCAAGAAGCTCCAGCACTTCAGCCTCTCGCTCGGGCGGGTAGATCAGCAGGTACAGGTAATTGAAATCGCGCCACCAGCGCTGCTCGGCAGCCTCGTACGGTATGGGATAATCAGCCATGACCAGCGAGTCCTGGGTAATCAGGCGGCCCGAGACGTCATCGTAGCCGCTGACCACCACATAGTGGCCCATCCACCAATCATCTGAGGGGTGCAGGCCCTTCTCCAGGATGACCGGGAAGCCGGCTGCCACCAGGCGCTTGAGCAGGTCCAGGTCACCGCCCACTCGCAGCAAGGCCTTAAAATCGGTTTGGGTCTCGACGAAGGCCAGCATCTCTTCGGGCATGACATTGTAGTCGTCCGGATGGGGACGCAGGTAGGCGCGCGTATCGCGCTGGTCGCCGCCCCAGCCCCAATACGAAAGCGCCATGGCCAGGTTAGCCGGGCCGCAGTTATTGAAGCTCTGCCACTCATGCCGGATGCCACTTAAGCTCACGCTGGCAGGTAGCGGAGTAGGGACGGGCGTAGACGTAGCAGTTACCGATGGGGTGGCCGTGGGAGCGGGCAGGCTCTCCGTAGGCGTGAGCTCGACCTGGATTGGAACAAAAGTTGGGCTGGGCGTGGGCTCGAGGGCTTGCAGGGTGGCTTCGACGATCCGGACGAGACGCTCCAGATCCTGCGTCTGCTGGGGTACGAACAAGGCCTGGTCGGGTGGGTTCAACGCGTAGCGTAGCTGGGTGCGGAAACTATCCACCCGCCAGGACAGGCGTTCGTGGACGGGCGGCAGGAAGTAAACCGCCGCGCCAGCCAGGCAAAGCAGGGGAACCAACAGTAAGAAGTAGAAAAGTTTTCTGCGCATCTGCGGTCTCGTCTTCTCAGGTCGATCGCCGGCTGGGGTCACTCGCTGCCCAGGCGACGTAACTCCTCCTGCGGAGGGGCGAACAACGGGTTAAGCTCCAGCGCCTTCCTGAAATCTAGAATGGCTTCAGCCGTCTGTGCTTGTGCGGCAAAGGCCATCCCACGCCAGTAAAAACTCTCTTCTATAAACGGCCCGCCCGGCTTTTGCGGCTCGTAAGCCTCTTCGATCGTGCGGGAGGCCAGGCCCTGTAGCTCAGCATAACGAGCCGTGTGATAGTAGGCCGGGTAAGGTCCGGTCTGGTACCATAGCATGCGCCAGGGACGGCCTTCGAGCGGCAAATCGTTATAGATAGAAAAGGCCTGGTCGAAGGCCTCTGCCGCTGCTGGATAGTGCTCCAGCTCGACCAGGCTGGTGCCGAGATTATACCAGCCGAAGAACAGGTCTCTCCCAGCCAGGCCAGGAAGCTCATCGCGCGCTAATCCTACTGCCGATAAGCGGTTTTGTTCGATGTCAAGCTGCTCTCCAAGGATAGAGGCCAATCCAGGCTCCCGCTCTGCCGCGTAGAGCGCCAGGTAGGTGTAGTTAAAGGCGCGCCAGTCCTGAAGCAGCTCCTGGTACCGGGTAGGGATGGCGGTCGAGGGGCCCAAATAACTATCGTATACATAGAATAACTGGCGAGCATCATCGTACCCGCTGACCACCTGGTAGTGCCCCAACCAGACATACGAGTCCAGCCCGCGCTGCACGATCACGGGCAGTCCGGCGGCGATGAAGCGCTTGAGGGTCTCCAGGTCCCCGCCTGCACGCACGAGAGCCTTGAGGGGTGTGGCTCGTTCGACGTAGTCAGCCAGCTCATGAGGGCCGACGCTTTTATCCTGCGGCTCGGGTTTGAGGGCCTGGGCGATGGCGTCCTGTAAGTCTCGCTGTCGCCCATCCCGGATAAAGTCTTCCAGGTCCTCCGGCCAACCCCAGTAGGACAGCGCCATGGCCAGGGCAGCCGGGCCACAGTTGTTCATATTTTGGTACAGGTGTATGAACCCGCTCAGGCGGGCGCTTTCTGGAGGCGAAGTGGAAGAGGCGGTCGGAGATGGGCTGGGCTGGGGGGTGTCTGTGGGTACAGGTGATGGCGTCAGGGTGGGCGTTTGGGTAGGGGCAGGTGTGGCGGATGGCTGGGGTGAAGGCGTCTGGCCCGGCCCTGGGAGGGCGATGGCTGTTTTGGTGAGCGAGGCCAGGCCGGTCTCGACCAGGCGCTCGATCTCGGCCTGCTGCCAGGCGCTCTGCCTGGCTTGAGCTGGATCCGCCCGTTGTAGGCCGCCTTCACCGGTCCCCAGGTAGGGCAAAGCGCAGGAGGCCAGGACCAGGCTGGCGAGCACTGCGTGCAGCAGTTGAATACCGGTAAAAGAAGCACGCATGGGTGAATGTCCGTAACGGGACGGTTAGCTTACCCTTTCTAGCCCTCGTCGATGGGTGGGGCGGCCGGACCATAGTCCAACACTTCGAAGCCCTGCCCGCCCGTCGATTCGGTGCCGATGATGCCCTTATCC
Organism: uncultured Anaerolineaceae bacterium; assembly: GCA_964486825.1. Taxonomy (GTDB): domain Bacteria; phylum Chloroflexota; class Anaerolineae; order Anaerolineales; family UBA4823; genus CAZAQS01. The sequence goes on from CAZAQS010000054.1 coordinate 13,930, forward strand.
TGCATGGTCTCCACCAAACGGGCGGCGCGGGTATAGCCGATCCGCAGCCGGCGCTGGAGCATGGAGATGGAGGCGCGCCCCTGGCGGCGCACCAGGTCGATCGACTCGTGGAGCAAGGGGTCAGCCTCTTCCTGGGCCTCTTCCCATAAGGGCATTTGCTTGAGCGGCAGGCTGCCAGGAATGGCGTCCACGATGCCGCCCGCTGCGCTGGATACAGTCTCCGTCCCTGCGAAAGCGCGCCAGTAATCCACCAGGCGCTGGATCTCGGCGTCGGAGACGTAGGCTCCTTGCAAGCGCATGGGTGCGGGAGCATCCGGCGGTTGGAAGAGCATATCACCGCGCCCGAGCAACCGCTCAGCGCCAAGCTGGTCCAGGATCACGCGGCTGTCCACGCCCGAGGCGACTGCAAAGGCGATGCGGGCCGGGAAGTTGGCCTTGATCAATCCGGTTACCACATCCACGGAGGGGCGCTGAGTGGAGATGACCAGGTGGATACCGGTAGCGCGGGCCAGTTGGGCCAGGCGGGTGATGGTGCGCTCCGTCTCATCCGGCGCCAGCATCATGAGGTCGGCCAGCTCATCGATCATGACTACCAGGTAGGGCAGCTTTGGCTCACCCCGCTCCAGCAGCCGGGCGTTGTAATCCAGGATATTGCGGCTACCGGCCTGGGCCAGCTTGTGGTAGCGCTGGTCCATCTCGCGCAGCACCCATTGCAAAGCACCGACGACGCGCTCCATCTCGACCACCACCGGCGCCAGCAGGTGCGGGATGCCGTTATAGCCGGTCAGCTCGACCCGCTTGGGGTCCACCATGACCATGCGCAGGTCATCTGGGGTGTTATTGAGCAGCAGGCTACAGATCAGGGCGTTCACACACACTGACTTACCCGAACCGGTCGATCCGGCTATCAGCAGGTGCGGCATGACAGCCAGGTCGGTGGCAACGGCGTTGCCGGCCACATCCTGGCCCAGTCCGAAGCGTAGAGGGGATTTCAGGCGTTGGAAGGCCTGGCTTTCGATGACATCCCGCAGCGCTACCAGGGCGATGTCATCGTTGGGGACTTCGATGCCCACGAACCCCTTGCCGGGTACCGGGGCTTCCACCCGGATGCGCCGGGCTGCCAGCGCCAGCGCCAGGTCATCCGCCAGGGAGGCGATCTTGCCCACCCGCACACGGGTGCGTCCCTGGCGACTTTCGATGAAGTCAGGCTCTACCCCGAACTGGGTAATGGTCGGGCCACGGTTGATCTCGACCACATTGACAGGCGCCCCGAAGGAAGCCAGAGTCTCCTCGACGACGCGCGCTCTCTGCCGGTCCAGCTCATCGTCATAAGCCAGGTCGCTACCCTGGTCCAGGATATCACCCACCGCCGGCAGGGCCCAAGGCTGTGAACCGCGCTTGAAGGAGGCCGGGAAAGGGGTAACGGCGGCGCCAGCCGGGCGGCCTAAGGACACAGAGGGCTGTGAAGCCTCCCCTGGAAGCGGCGGCGAATACGGTTGCCCACCCTGGGCAGGCGCGGGCGGTGCAGGCCGGTTGTTACGCAGGTCATCCAGCAGGTCTTGCAGGCGAACGAACATAGGCGGTATCCAGCTGAAAAGCCCCGCCACCGAGACGTCCAGGGCTAGCGCCAGGGCGATCAGCAGCCAGGCCACCAGCGCGATGGCTGAGCCACCCCACCCCAGGTTAGCGCGCAGCCAATCCATGAAGAACGCCCCGATATACCCGCCGCCACGTGATTCCTCGGCCAGCGCCAAAGCAGCCTGTCGTGTTTCCGGGAAGTTGAAGAAGTGCAGGACGACCAGCAGGACCGTGTACAGCAAGGCCAGGCCGAGTAAGCGCTCCATCGATAGCAACGGGACGCGTTCAAAATTGCGCAGCACCAGCCATAACCCGAGCAGGATCAGGCTTACAGGGAACAGCAACGCGCCCTTGCCCATCGCCCTGCCCACGAAATCGAGCATGCTGCCGGTCGCAGCGCTGTTACTGATGGATAGCAGGCTGAGCAGAGTCAGCAATCCGAAGAGAGCCAGGCCGATTCCCAGGATGTCCAGCTTGCGGTCCAAAGACATACCGGTCGAGATGGTGCGTTGCGGGCGATAGGTGTGAGGCTTTGAACTCGGCTTGCGTTGGTTAATGAAGGAGCGCACGCCTTTCAGAGGAGAAGACTTACCCGCGCTGGCTTTTCTTTTCGGAGAAGGCCGGTACGAAGGCTTACTGGCAGCGCCTTTTCCCGCCTGGCTTTTGGTTTTCGAGGCAGGTGTGCTGCGGGTATTTTTCGAGGTGGATTTAGCAGGTTTTCGGGCCATCGAGTTATTGGGTTAATTTTACCTTTCAATCGATTTCCTGGTGGAAAGATAAGGGGATATTAACTTCTGAGGTGGCCAGCCCCCCTCAAAGCCTGGCGTTTAAACAACACCCGTCAAATTCTGATGTTGATCCTGGAAAGGATTATACTAAACACGACTTAACCAATCCAATTCCACGCTTTATTATTAAGGATTATCTAATGGCCTAACGAACCCCTCTCCACCCCGCGCCGGCGAGTCAGGCCATTCCGAGAGCGGTTGGCAGCCTGTAAAATGTTTGAGACTTCACACTGCACGATTCCCTTGCCAGCCGACCCTCTTAGAACTTGGGGTACAATTAGCCGGAAAGGAACCCACCCTTGTTCGAAATCGTATTCCTCGGTACTTCAGCCTCTGCCCCATCCATTCACCGCGGGCTTTCCTCTCAGATAATACTGCACGATGAGCATCGCTTCCTGGTGGACTGCGGGGAGGGCACCCAGCGCCAGATCCTCAAGTCCGGCCTGGGCTTCAAGCGGCTGAACAAGGTGCTGATCACCCACGGGCACCTGGACCATATCCTGGGCTTAGGCGGGCTGCTCTCGACCTTTACGCGTTGGGAAGCCATCGATGAGCTGGATATTTACGGCGGGCAGTGGGCCCTGGAGCGGATCCACGACCTGCTGTTCGGGGTCGTGCTGCGCGGGGCGCGCCCGCCTATGACGATCAACCTACGGCCGGTGCAGCCGGGCCTCATCTTCCAGGCTGAGGATTTCGAGATCCGCGCTTTCCCGGTCTGGCACCGTGGCGCGGACAGCTATGGCTACCTGTTCCAGGAAAAGGAGCGGCGGCCTTTCCTGCCCGAACGAGCGGAAGAGCTAAACATCCCGCCCGGCCCGTGGCGGCGCGACCTGGTCAACGGGCAAGCCGTGACTCTGCCGGACGGGCGCACGATCAACCCAGACGAAGTCCTGGGCCCCTCCCGTCCGGGCACGCGCATCGTGCACGTTGGCGACGCAGGCCGCACCGCCGACCTGCTGGAGGTGTGCCAAGAAGCGGATGCCCTGGTGATCGAGGCTACCTACCTGGAGGAGGAAGCCGGGATGGCGCACGACTTCGCCCACCTGACCGCCCGGCAAGCAGCCGAGCTGGCTGTGCAGGCGGGGGTCAAGCAGCTCATCCTGACCCATATCTCGCGCCGCTACCGGGAGCGGGATGTAATTGCTGAAGCCCAGGCAGTTTTCCCAAACGCATATGTAGCACGCGACTTCGACCTATACCAGGTCAAGCGCGGCGCAGCTACCGTGCGCAGCACCACCAGGGCCGAGTAAGAATCCATTCGCTTTACTTTGGGGGAATTGTATGCACACATAGAATGGGGACCAAACCATTCAGATAGAGGTGAAAAGAACTGGAGATTCAAATTGAGAGGCAGCTGGCCATTCACATTTAACATTTTTCTATTTGGGAGCTACGCCTTTGTGGCGCCCTTCCTGGTGCTCTATTACCAGAGCGCTGGATTCACAGGCGCGCAGATCGGCCTGTTGACAGGTATCACCCCGCTCGTCATGATGGTAGGAGCGCCGATGTGGACTGCCTTTGCCGATGCGAGGCAGCAACACCGGCTGGTGCTGAGCACGGCCCTGCTGGTTGGGGCAGTGACCATGTTTTTGTTCCCGTTCTTGAACTCCTTCTTCCTCATTTTGTTGATAGCCATTCTTTTTTATTGGTTCTTCGCTCCAATTTCTTCCCTGGCAGACAGCGCCACCATGCATATGCTGGCTGACAAGAAAGAAATGTACGGGCGGGTTCGCCTGGGCGGCACCATTGGATACGGGATGGCGGCCTTTCTTGCCGGTCTATTGGTCCAAAAATATGGATTGAACATGGCATTCTGGGGCTGCGCAGTCCTGTCGCTGATGGCCTTGATTACAGGCCAGAAACTTGTCCACAACCCGCAGCGAGCAAAGGGGTCGACCCGCCAGGGTATGGGCTCCTTGTTGAGGAACCGTCGCTGGCTCCTGTTCTTGACCCTGGCCTTTGGCGGTGGCATTTCGCTGGCCGGCACCAATACCTATCTCTTCCCGTTCATGAAGGAGTTGGGAGCCAGTGAATCAACGATGGGGCTTGCTGTTACGATTGGAACGATCGCCGAAATCCCGGTGCTCTTCTTCGGCCACCGCCTCGTCCAGCGCTTCAAACCGTTCGGTCTGCTCATGCTGGCGATGTTGTTCACGGGTCTGCGCTTGCTGGCCCTGGCGGCCTCCGGTACGCCTGACCTGGTCCTGATCGCCCAGCTTTTTAACGGCCTGGCCTTTCCCGCCATGTGGATTGCCGGTGTTTCATATGCTTATGAAAACGCGCCAGCCGGGCTTGGCGCTACCGCACAGGGCATGTTCGGGGCGATGGTGTTTGGGTTTGGCACGGCGGTAGGTGGTTTCCTTGGCGGCCCGCTTTTGGTGAGCCTTGGCGGGCGCGCCACCTATAATATCTTTGGGATGATCGTGCTCGTCCTGGTAGTCATAGTAGCCTTCTTGCAGAAAAACCGGGTTTCTACGGGAAAAACCTGGTTTTATCCCAACTAAAAACCGGGTTTCTCTCAGAAACCTGGTTTTTACCAACTAAGAAAGGAGGTGTGGCTATACCAATCTGCCAATTGAATAACTTGCTGGCCCGACCTTACCATAGAGTACTGTTAACAAAGGAGAATTTAGAAATGCGAAAACCTATTCTATTCCTGCTTGTATTCGTCCTATTGTTCGCTACCGCTGCTGCTCCGTTTAGCCAGGGCTTGAAGGTAGTTTTCGAACCGAAGTTGAAGAAGATCGACAATACGGCTCGTGTCTTGGTAATCTCCGCTTTTCAGCCGGAGCTCGAGCTGTTATTACAGGAAACCCAGGTAAAAAGACAGTACGTGATCAATGGGCACACCCTGACGGTGGGAAAGACCCGGGGAGTCGACACCGTTTTGACTCTTTCCGGAGTGTCGGTTACTAACGCGGCTGCCAACACTCAGCAGGCTTTTGATCTGTTTAATATCCAGTATGCTGTTTTCAGCGGGATTGCAGGTGGAGTAAACCCGGAGCTCAATATCGGGGATGTGGTGATCCCCCAACAGTGGGCTGAATACCTGGAAATGCATGCGGCACGCCTGTCGGAGGATGGGACCTACCAGCATAGCTCTGACCTGTCCAATTTCGGAATGCTCTTCCCGCGCACGGTCTGCGTTACGCAAAAGGGCGGCCCGCAGGATGCCTGTACGAATATGCGTTGGTTCCCTGTGGATGCAGAGATGTATTCGGTTGCTGTCAGCGTAGCAGATCACGTCGAGCTTGATAGCTGTGGTTTGGATAGAGAGGGCAACCAGGTCTGCCTTTCTCACCCGCCTAAGATCGTTACTGGCGGCTCCGGCGTCTCTGGTCCCTGGTTTGTGGATAATGCTGAATTCCGCGATTACACTTTCGCTACATTCAGCGAGCTTGGCCCGGTCAGCTCTTTGGATATGGAATCGGCACAGTTCCAGCATGTTTGTTATATGAACGACATCCCCTGCCTTGTATTCCGTTCTTTATCGGACCTGGCGGGCGGCGGTCCCGGTGAAAACGAGATCGGCACGTTCTTCCGTATTGCCGCCAACAACTCCGCCAGGGTATTGTTAGGCTTCCTTGAAGAGTGGGGTAAATAAATAGACAAGTCAAAAAACCAGGTTTCTGGGAGAAACCTGGTTTTTTGACTCTTGACATATAGACAATCGTCTATTAGAATAACGCATAGATAATCATCTATCAAAGAAGGGAAGAAATGCAATCCGTCGAATTTGCAAAAGCCCTGGCGGACGATACCCGCCAGAAGATCATGAGCCTGACCTGCTGCCGCTGGATGCCCGTCAACCAGATCGTCGAGGAACTGGGCGAGGTCAGCCAGCCGACCGTTTCGCACCACCTGGCCATCTTGCGCGAGGCCGGGTTGGTGAACGTACGCTCTGAAGGCAAGCAAACCTTCTATTCCCTGAACCAGGAAGCCATCGCGGCCTGCTGCGGGCGACTGATCCAGGTCTTTGCGCCGGAAAGCAACGCCGCCCAGGTAGTGAAAGATTTCGAATAAAGCCATAAAATTTTTTTATTTTGATCCATAGACCAACATCTATATAACTTTGGAGGCAAAAAATGTCCGAATCACCAGAAGAAATTCGTAATGCAGTCCGGCAGCATTACGCCCAGCATGCGATCGAATCCAGCCCCTGCTGCGCAGACTCCAGCTGCTGTGACAACACCCTCTACAACCCCGAGCTCCTGTCAGATTTGCCCACGGACGTCAGCAGCTTCAGCCTGGGCTGCGGGGACCCGGTCACGCTGGCAGGCCTGGCGCCCGGCAGCACCGTGCTCGACCTGGGTTCAGGCGGGGGGCTGGACTGCTTCCTGGCTGCCAAACAGGTCGGCCCAAGCGGGTATGTCATCGGCGTGGACATGACTCCCGAGATGCTGGAGCGCGCCCGGGCTGCGGCAGAGCGCATGGGCATTCCCAACGTCGAGTTCCGTTACGGTTTCCTGGAGCAGTTACCCGTAGACGACGATAGCGTGGATGTGATCCTGTCCAATTGCGTGATCAACCTGGCCCCCGACAAAGCGCCGGTCTTCCGGGAAGCCCTGCGCGTGCTCAAGCCGGGCGGGCTGTTCTCTGTTTCGGACATCATCACGCGAGGCGAGCTTTCTGAAGAGCTCAAAAAGAATATGGAAGCCTGGAGCGCGTGCGTGTCCGGCGCCATTCCCGAGCAGGAATATATCGAAAAGCTGGCAGAAGCCGGGTTCACCGATATCCAGGTACAGGCTACAGGCCAGTTCACGGAGGCGCTCCCATTCGTGCCCAACGGTGTCCCGTTCTCAGCGTTGATCAAGGCCCGCAAGCCGGCGTAATCTAAACGTTGTACACCGACAACATCCGGGCGCTGGAAAAGTCATTCCAGCGCCCGAATAATTCCCAGGATCCTGGCGGTCCTTGGATTGTAGAGGCTGCCTTGAAATCAGGAATAACCAACACATAATATCAATATTATTGATTGAATTATTAATAAAATTGATTTAGTACTTGACAAAATTAAATATTTCGATATAATACTTTTAATTACTTGGAAATAGAAGTAGTTGCAGGTAAACAAAAATAACGGTGATATCTGAACCATAGGAGGATAATCATGTACACGGACTACTCGACAGCTAGACTCAACCATAATCACAAACAAGCTCAGCTTACCCAGGCGGCAGAAGCTGACCGGCTGGCACGCCTGTCCAGGGGTAATTCACCCACCCTAAAAGGCCTCGCCAAGGATAAGCTCGGCGATGGGTTGATCACAATGGGCAAGCTGCTCAAGGGCAGCAATATGTCCAGGCCGGATGCCGAGCCCTGCCGGTAATTGGACCGCATCGGACCTGCAGCATAGCTAAAGGATGCACTGTTTCTGGAGGTATTCGAGATGCAAAATTACCGGCTGTCCTTGAACGAGCGCGGTTGGAAATTACCCTTCTTCACCATCTGGACCGGCCAGGCATTTTCACTGCTCGGCAGCCAGCTGGTCCAATTTGCCCTGATCTGGTATCTCACCCAATTGACCGGATCGGCCACCGTCCTGGCAACGGCCGCCGTGGTCGGGCTGCTACCGCAGGTCCTGCTGGGGCCGCTCGCCGGGGCAATGGTGGACCGCTGGAGCCGGCGAGCCGTGATGATGCTATCCGATGGCACCGTGGCCCTGACAACCCTGGCCCTGGCAGCCACCTTCCTGATGGGCAGGGCCGAGATCTGGCATATCTACCTGGCCATGCTGATCCGGGCCGCGGCCGGCAGCTTCCACTGGCCTGCCATGCAGGCCTCCACCAGCCTGATGGTGCCCAAGCAGCACCTGTCGCGCGTGCAGGGCGTCAACCAGGTCCTGATGGGCGCCATGAACATCGCTTCGGCGCCGCTGGGCGCCTTGCTGCTGGAGATCCTGCCCATGCAGAGCATCCTGGCGATCGATTTCGGGACGGCCCTGCTGGCGAT
>CAZAQS010000055.1:0-22030 GCA_964486825.1 uncultured Anaerolineaceae bacterium
ACCACAGGCCCAGAGATATGGGAGCAAACCCAGGGCCAGGTGACCGATGTGGTCCTGGGAATGGGCACCGGTGGGACCATTACAGGCGTGGGGCGCTACCTTAAAGAGGTAAATCCTGAGATAAAACTCGTTGGCGTCGATCCACAAGGCTCACTTTTGTTGGATACCTGGCAGAACAATGGCCGGATCCCCGAGGATGCCAAAGCGGCCACCTACAAAGTCGAGGGGATTGGAGAAGATTTTATCCCTTCTACGCTAGACCTCTCCATCGTGGATGAAGTTATCCAGATCAGCGACAAAGAATCGTTCTTATGGACCCGCCGCTTAGTGAAAGAAGAGGGAATTTTCTGCGGCGGGTCTTCAGGTACCGCCCTGGCAGCAGCCGTCCGTTACGCCCAGAAGTTGACCCCCGACCGGCTGGTGGTGGTGATCCTGCCCGATTCAGGCACACGCTACCTATCAAAGATCTTTGATGACGAGTGGATGCGCGAGAACGGCTTCATGGAAACCACCTGGAGCCAGGTTCCACTCAGCGAGGTATTGGCTGTCAAATCCTTCCAGGGTCTGGTATCGGCCTGTGAAAGCGACCGGATGACGGATGTGATTGCCCTGATGAAAGAGCATGACATTTCGCAGGTGCCCGCCCTCAATGCTCGGGGTGAGCTGGTCGGGCTGGTGAGCGAGGTAGACCTGCTCCAACATATGTTGGATGCAGGCCATTCACATACCCCTGACGAGACGGTTGCCGAAATCATGCGCCCGGCCCAGGCAGTTTTCTCTGCTAACACTCCCCTGGAAGCTGTACTTCCATCTATTGTTGAGGGCCAGGTAGTCCTGGTCACAGAGGCTGACCATCCCATTGGAATATTGACCAAGATCGATGTGTTAGATTTTATATCGCAGGAAATTTGATATGATCCCTGAACTACCAAACTTAAAGTTCTTAAAAATCGATAGTGTAATCATCCATGAGTGGCATGATGAGCAACGAACCCCACCTCTAATCGAAAAGATCCGTGAAGGCGGGCTTTTTCGCAACCCTCCCATCGTTACACCCCTGCAAGATGGCACAGACCGTTTCATGGTGCTGGACGGGGCAAACCGTATAACGGCCCTACGCCAGATGGGATTTCCAGATGTGCTCGTGCAGGTAGTGGAGCCCAATCATCCGGGGATGTGCCTGGAAAATTGGAACCATGTCCTGTGGGAAATGGATCCTAAAATCCTCATCAGCGAAATCCGGGCCATTAGAGACGTGAATCCGGTGGTAATGGAGGATCCAGGCCAGCCTAATATCATGGAAGACTGCGGGCTGGCTCTGGTCCAGATCCCCCGAGGGAAAAGGTTTACCTTGTGTACAGATGCAGAAGAGCTGGTGGTCAAAGTGAGATTACTCAACCAAATCGTAGATTGTTATAAGGACCGCTGCAAGCTCGATCGCACGATGGCGCGAGACATCCACGAGGTTGAGGATGTCTATCCCCACCTATCCGGGCTGATCATCTTCCCACAATTCAAGATCGAGGATGTGTTGGTCCTGGCCGGGGAAGGCTTCCTGTTGCCTACTGGCATCACCCGATTCACCGTCTCACCGCGCGCTCTGCACGTTAACTATCCGCTCTACGAGCTGGCTGCCGACAAGCCTTTAGAGGAAAAGAACGAGGCTTTACAGCACTGGGTGCAGAAGCGCATCAATAAGAAGGGGGTCAGGTACTACGCAGAAGCCACTTTTCTTTATGATGAATGAGGGCCAAGCCAGCAAGCACATCAGCAGCCCAATTCCACTAACGAGTTTTACTGGATCGTCCAATATTCTATTACGCCTGTATCCCATCCAGGTTCCGTCGTATCAGGAAGCTGACCCATCTGGAAAGAAGGAGCGCCGGCCAGGCGGTCTTGTTCTACCTGGACAACCAGGTCCTCCCCAACAGTATCTGTAGCCAGGCGACTCACGATAACCTGGGACGTTGGAACAGGGATCCACTCACCTGCGGTCGCCAACTGATCACCCGCTTCGACAACCAGATGTTGGGTTCTACCGCTAACAGGATCAATGATGACCTCGGCAACCGTACCCAAAGTCTCACTCCCAGCGTCAGCGATATCACTTGGGCTACCGTGAACTACTTCTGCACCCAGCAGGTTAGATGCCAGGATAGCTGTAGCAGCCACACGTGCGTCGGCTGGCAAAGGAGTCGGAGTAACTTCTTCAGCAACCTCTGTCTCTTCACCCTCATCGGTTTCATCGGCTTCATCGGTCTCATCGGCCTCTGGGGTATCCTGCGGGCTTAGAGCTGCTTCGGGATCATCCCAGAATGTCTCAAAATCGAGGAACCAGTCATCGGCAGAGAAATCGATTGTCGCCGTATCGATCTCCGGGGCCATTGCTAATACCTCCGGATCAACAGCAATACGGAAAGCATTCGGGAAGGTTTGCTGTGTTCTGTCGACGCGCATAGAGTTGTATGGGATTGCAACTGTGCGATCACCCGTCCCTTGCTGGTTCTCCAGGTTGGCAACTGCATATAAAACCACTTCTAGAGATACGTCGACGATCATATCCTCGACCTCACCGAGACGCTGTCCTTGAGCATCCGTAATCTCAAAATCCAGCAGAGTGCTTAACTGGGATATCGGCCCAATGGCCTCAGGTGCGACTCCGGGTGTCGTTTCAGGTGTTGCAGCAGGCGGTGTGTCTACTGGGGTGTCAGCAGGAGGTAAAGGTGTTTCCTCTACCTCTGGCGTCTCTACCTCTGGCGTTAATTCTGGGGTGACCTCTGGCTCTACGGGCGTAGGCGTTACTACCCCAGGAGTCTCATCGATCAATCCTGGAGTAGGCTCCACATCTACATCTGCAGGTAAGCATGCAGTAAATAGCAGGGCTGCAATGAGAAGGGGAGCTATTGGTCTGAACTTTTTCATCGTCTATTCCTCCAAATTTTCAATCAACATACTCAATTACCATTAAGATAGTTCATCATATTCACGGCCACGTAACCGAATTTACAGTTACTCAATTACAGAATTTATCAAGGCAATCTGTTTAATTCAATAAGGAAATCACCTTACCAACCGGTAGGGAAATCCCTAATCACTTTGGACACGCAGAAAATGGAGTAAAATACTCTCTTAATTCATCCTTCATGATTATTTCGAATCATCCAAGTTATCGGGTTCAATATGGTTATTAAAAAATGAGCTACTTCCGCATCATCGTTAAGCTTGGCACTTCTACCCTGACTGCCGGCTCAACGCGCCTATCTTTGCCGCGCATGGTGGACCTTGTCAGGCAGATCTCCCAAATCCACGCATCGGGGTGTGAAATCATCCTGGTAACATCGGGAGCTATTACTGCTGGACGTGAGTGCTTGAATGACCCCCAACTCCCCAAGGATATCCCAGTCAAGCAAATGCTAGCTGCAGTAGGCCAACCCCGTTTGATGGCCTTGTACAAGCAATTATTCGAGCTTTACGGTATCAGCGTTGCACAAGTGCTCTTGACCCGCAACGACTTGTCAGACCGGCGCAGCTACCTGAACTCTCGCAATACGCTGGCTGGCCTACTCGGCCGACGTGTCATACACATTATCAATGAGAATGATACCGTCGCTACCGAAGAAATCCGTGTGGGCGATAACGATAATCTTTCAGCCCTGGTATCGAACCTGATCGATGCAGAGTTGCTGATCCTGCTGACCGACCAGCCCGGGTTGTTCACTGCCGACCCGCGCCGCGACCCACACGCACAATTGATAGACAATGTCTCCGAGGGGCAAATACCAGAAGCTTTATGGCAGGCAGCCGGCGGAAGCCTGAACGGGATAGGGACGGGCGGCATGGCTACTAAGCTACAGGCTGCTGATCTGGCGCGCAGGTCGGGGGCTGCCGTCATCATCGCCCGCGGCAGTGACGCTGATATCATCAGCCGCCTGGTAGCAGGCGAAACGATTGGCACTTACTTTAATCCCACAGCCAGCGTAGTAGAGAGTCGCAAACGTTTTATCCTGGCCGGTAGCGGATCCCAAGGCATGATCAAGGTAGACCCGGGAGCCGCTTACGCTCTAAAGGAAGGCAGTAGCCTGTTGCCGGTAGGCATTACTGCTGTGGAGGGAAAGTTCGAACGGGGTGATACAGTTCGGGTAGCAGACCTGGAAGGGCGAGAAATCGCCCGAGGCCTGATCAACTATTCATCGGACCAACTGGAAAGCATCCGGGGGCATAGATCAGACGAGATCCTGAAAATCCTTGGCTTTGCTTACGGTGAAGAAGTAATCCATAGGAATAATTTGGTGCTGTTATGATGGAAGAAATTGGCAAGAGAGCCCGCGCTGCCTCCAAGCAGCTCGCCCGTATAAAAAAAGAGCAGAAGGATGCGGTCCTGCTTGAACTCTCCAAAAGCTTGCTCACGGCAGTGGATATGATCTTACAATCGAATGCTGTGGACCTCTCAATAGGCGCTCAGACCGGCTTATCTGCAGCTCTTTTAGACCGCTTGACTCTAAACCAGGCCAGGATATCGGGGATTGCAGAGGACCTGTGCCGGATAGCCGAATTACCCGATCCGGTTGGAGAAGTTTTCGAGCGAGAAAGCTTACCCAATGGATTGCAGGTCCACAAACAGCGCGTCCCACTGGGCGTTTTGGGCGTGATCTACGAGGCTCGTCCGAACGTCACCATCGATGTAGCCAGCCTGGCACTTAAGTCAGGTAATGCGGTGATCTTGAGGGGCGGGAGTGAGACCTTGAACACGAACCGGGCTCTGGTGGCCCTGATCCGCTCCAAGCTGGATGAATTAGGTTTGCCTATCGACGCCGTCCAATTTATCGATGATCCCGATCGCGGGCGGGTAAGCGAACTGCTTCAACTTCACGATTATGTGGATATGATCATCCCACGCGGAGGAGCCGGTCTGCACCAATTCTGCCGGGAAAACAGTCGTATCCCGGTCATCACGGGTGGTATCGGTGTCTGTCACCTGTTTGTGGATGAGTCAGCAGACCTGGATGCAAGCCTCGAGGTGATCCGGAACGCCAAGGTGCAGCGCCCTACCGTTTGCAACGCGTTGGACACCGTGTTGATACATTCCAAAGTCGCCGGAGTATTTCTGCCTCGATTGGTTTCACGATTAGCACAGGATGGGGTGACCTTCCGAGCCAGCCATTCCACTGCCGCTTTCCTGGATATAGACGGTCTTTCAGTGAGCGAGGCCGGAGAAGGTGAGTTTGATACAGAATGGTTATCGCTTGTGTTGGGGTTGAAGGTCGTGGAGGGTATCGATGAGGCCATCGCACATATCGAAGCGCACAGCACAGGCCATTCAGACGGCATACTGACCTCCAACCCGGAAGCTGCCGCTCGTTTTATAGCAGAAGTGGACTCGGCAGCAGTCTACATAAACGCCAGCACTCGCTTTACAGATGGAGGCCAACTTGGGTTGGGAGCTGAAGTAGCTATCTCAACACAACGCCTGCATGCCCGCGGCCCGATGGCCTTACGCGAGTTGACCACCTACAAATGGGTGATACAAGGGAATAACCATATTAGGCCTTGATATCAATGATGGGGCAGCTCGCGCTCGTACAGCCGGTCCTCAACCTGAAGGTAACTACGCAAAGCGCCGGCTGCCAGAATGCGAAAGGGTTCTGGAGGCCAGGGAATAACAGTCCGGTTCACAAATGGACAACCAAGTAAGTCTGGCTGGTCCTCTAACAACAGGTTGGTAAGTACCCGGGCGTTCAAATGGCTCATCGAGACTCCATGCCCGACACAACCCAGATTGAAAACCGCCCGCCTGTCTCCGACATACCCCAATGCAGGTGTGAGGTTGACAGTAACGGAAAAAGGACCTCCCCAGCGGTGGGTAATCTCAATTCCTTTGAGATGGGGGAAGAGGAAATGCAAATGCGCTTCCAGGTGCTTCCAGGCTTGATGGCAATCATCCTTATACAGGCTGTTCCCAAAGGATAGGCCAACCGGTCCCCCGCCTAAAACGATACGGTTATCAGGAGTGAGGCGGTAGTAGTGGATCAGGTTGCGGGCGTCTTCAATTCCCTGGCGCCCTTGCCATCCAATTGGCTCGAGCTCTTCTTGAGTCAAAGGCCGTGTAGCAATCATATACGTGAAAGCGGGCACCTGCTTACGATACAAATGCCTGAACAGGTGCGAATAGGCATTGGTAGCAAAAACAAGCTTCTCGGACCTGACCACTCCGGTAGGCGTCTCAATGCGGAAGGGAGGCCCACTTTGGATCTCCTGCACAGGCGTATTTTCATAAACCTGGACTCCAAGATCGATAAGCATGCGCTTTTGCTCTCGAACCAGCTTGAGTGGGTTAACCAGCACCAGGCGCGGCTCCCACAACGCGCCCAGATAGCGCTCTGAGTTCACCATGCTGCGCGTTTCCTGCGCACTGATCCACTCCAGCCCCGAAAAACCCAGCGATTTCATCATCCGGATATCGTGCTGTAGCCTTTTAATATAGCCTTTGGTAGTTGCCACCCTCAAGAACCCGGGTCGAATACGGTCGCAATCCAGAGCTTCCTGCTGGATCACCTCATCCAGGTAATCTACGGCCCTCTCCATATACGAATGGGCCTCCTGTAAGAACTGCTTGCCGCGCAACATGGCGGTTACACCAAAACCCAATCCAACGACGGTCATCGCGAAGGAGCCATTTCGACCACTGGCGCCGTATCCAATCGATTTCGCTTCTAGTACTGCCACCTTTAAGGACGGATCCACCTGGATCAGATGGTAAGCAGTGGCAAGACCGGATAACCCACCACCGATAACGGCAATATCCACTTCCCGGTCCCCAGGAAGTGGGTCTGATGGCGTATAAGCGCCAGATATATCGGACCATAAGGATAAGGGAGAATCGGGAAAAACGTGCATCATTTACCTCCTGACTAGGCTCACCTATGGCTGAAGGGTTATGGATGAAAACCAGGGCTATTTATATTATCTCATATAATGCCTGCTCCAGATCCTCGATCAGATCGTCGATATGCTCGAGGCCGGCAGACAGGCGCACCAGGCCAGGGCTTACTGCCAGAGGCGATCCGGCTGTGGAAGCATGCGTCATGGCGGAGGGGATCTCGACCAGCGATTCCACCCCGCCCAGTGACTCGGCCAGGGCAAATACACGCGTACGTTCGGCAGTGCGAATCGCGGCGGCTTCTCCATCTCGGAGGATAAAGGACACCATTCCTCCCCCACTGAGCATCTGCCTACGCGCGATCTCTACCTGTGGATGCGTAGGATGAAAGGGATACAGGACGCGTTCTACCTCCGGCCTGCCGGCCAGGAATTCAGATAGAGCCGCCGCATTCTGTGAATGACGCTCCATGCGCAACGCCAGAGTCTTGATGCCCCGCAACACCAGGAAGCAATCCAGCGGTCCCGGCACGGCTCCTACTGCATTCTGCAAAAAGGCCAGCGGCTCGCGTAGATCTATCTCCCGACCAATAACCGCTCCCCCGACGACATCGGAATGCCCGCCCAGGTATTTGGTGGTGGAATGTACCACAAGGTCCGCCCCAAGCTCCAAGGGGCGTTGAAGGTAAGGTGTAGCAAAGGTGTTATCCACTACCAGGTAGACAGGCCCACCGCCGTTAACCCGCCGCTCAGACAGCATGGCAGAGATGGCTCGGATATCGCTTACCTGCAAAAGGGGGTTGGTTGGCGTTTCCAGCCAGACCATAGCCGTTTCAGGCCGGAGGCCAGCGCGGACCTGCTCCAGGTCGCTGGTGTCTGCATAGGAAAAATCCAGGCCGTAAGGGCGCAAAACACGCTCGAACAGCCTGTAAGTACCTCCATAAACGTCATTGCCCGCCAGCACATGTTGTCCTGGTCGGAGCAAGCGCAAAACAGAATCCGTAGCTGCCATGCCCGAGGCAAAAGCCAAACCAAACGCTCCACCTTCTAGATCTGCCAGGCAATCCTCCAGGGCAGTGCGGGTCGGGTTAGCAGTGCGCGAATATTCGTAGCCGCGGTGCTGCCCTACCGCATCTTGCACATACGTTGAGGTCAGGTAAACGGGGGTCATTATAGCTCCTGTGGATGGGTCTGGCTTCTGACCGGCATGGATGCACAGGGTTTCAAATTTTGAATTCATTGTCCCTCCTCCTTAATTAACGAAATTACGCTCGATTGTAGCCTTTACTAACATACATGGCAAGCACCATTCTATCTCTCTGTAACCAGGCTTAGGACCACTTTGCTTACCCTGGTGATATACAAGATTTACTAATTTGGCATAGAACCTCTCATTTCACTACACAGGTTATAATCACGGTAGTCTTGCATATCGAGGCCCTGCAGGAAAGGCCAGACAAAGACAAGGACAGGTGGAAACAATGGACATATTTTTCCAGGATCCAAACGAAATCCCGCTCCCGCCGGGTGAAGTGCGTATCCGCGAGCTGCGCGCTGATCCATGGCCTGATGGACGCCGGGTCCGCATTTACCTGGAAGTTGATCCTTTCCAGAAACGTCCTAACGCGGACATCTACATTGAAAATTCCGAAGGCGACGGCGTCGCTCAGGCAAGCATTATCGAATCCATGAACCGCAAAATCGAGCTGACCATGCATCTGCACGGCTCACAAATGGGTGGAAGGTTCCGTGTCACTGCCACACTATACTATACCGAGCCAATTCAGGAACCGAAGCCGGGGGAAGAGGGCAAGCCTCCAAAACTACCCGAATCAACTGTGGTTGACAGGGCGGAAATTATCTTTTCCATAGAAGAGCGTTGAGGTGGGGGAACCTTCAAGTCCTGGCATACCTCTTGCATGATTGAGATCATACGGCAAGCGGTCCATCCGGATTTGAAAGGTTTTTGAAAGGTTTAGTATACCCCTGGCATGATTGACCCGCAATTGGGGCCATGCTACAATGACTCAAAAGCATGAGCACCCTTCCCGCTCCTCAATTTGATCCAGAATCCTTCCACCCTCGCGGCAACCGCAAGTGGTGGCAATGGCGTCTGGCTCGTGGACGGATCGTCGTGTTAGGTTCTTCGGGAATAATTGGCCTGAGCTTGCTCTTGTGGCCTATTTTGTTTGCACGCCCGCTGCCGGTTCAAAACACCAGCGCATCTTCCACACAAACGCTCCCAGTAATTTTTACCAGCCCATCTCCATCACCAACAATATCACCAGTCCCGCCGTCGATAACCCCATCCTCCACCCCAACCGAGTTTGTCCTGGTACCCACCCTGGATCTCCCCGGCTCCCCCGATCCTGGCCTGCTCGTCCTGGCTCTCCAGGAAGGCGCCCATACCCATCTTTTTGCGTACCAGCCCGAGTCCCTACCACTCGCACGCTTGACATTTGGGCCCTGGGATGATCTCATGCCTGCCCTCAGCCCCGATGGCCATCGCCTGGCCTTTTCCTCCAACCGGAACGGCTACTGGAACCTGTACGTGATGGAGCTCTCAACCGGCCAGATCTTTCAGATAACCGACAGCGCCGATTATGAAGCTGCGCCTTCATGGTCACCGGATGGATTATGGCTGGCCTATGAAAGCTATTCACCAGAGTCAGAGGGTGGTTTGGATATCTACGTGCGCTCGATCGAAGGTGGAAACCCGATTCGCCTTACCGAGGACCCTGCTGCGGATCACTCCCCGGCCTGGTCTTCCCAAGGACGGGTGATAGCCTTCGTTTCCAACAGGAGTGGGGAACCGGAGATCTGGCTTGCCGATCTGGACAAGGTCGGAGAGGAGCGTTTTATTAATATCAGCCGTAGTTTGAGTTCTTGGGAGGCCTACCCGGCCTGGTCGCCGGACGGAAGCAAGCTGGCCTGGGCTGCAGATGAGAATGGCTACCGTGGGTTGCATGTATGGGATAGCGCTACCCTGGATGACTTCAGCATTAAGCCTGTTTATATTGGTAACGGTGACCGCCCTGTCTGGAGCCCGGATGGCGAGACGATCTTCTCAGCATTGGCTGCGCCGAACCAATCCTACCTGGTATCTTACTCTGTCAACGCGCCCGGGTTGGTACTGCCCGCTATCCGGCTTCCAGGAGAGGTAGCCGGCCTGAGCTGGGGAGGAGAGGGATTAAGCACTCCACTGGCGCCAGCCCTCCAGGAAGCTGCCCAGGCGCAGCCCACTCCACCTTGGCTACCCGCCCTTAATCCTCTCCCTGACATACCCTACGGGCGGATGCAGGTGGTCCCCATCGAGGATGTACAAGCCCCCCAGCCCTACTTACATGATATGGTAGATGAATCATTCCAGGCCCTGAGGGGAGAAATTGCACGCGTGTCCGGTTGGGATTTCCTTTACAACCTGGAAAGCGCTTTCACCCCATTGACCACTTCCCTTGGGCCGGGTTTTGTTGAAGATTGGCTTTATACAGGGCGGGCTTTTGCCTTCACAACCCTTCCGTTGAACGCCGGTTGGCTGTCTATCGTGAGAGAGGATTTTGGCCCACACACCTATTGGCGAGTGTACGTGCGGGCCCGCTTCCAGGACGGGTCGACCGGCATGCCGTTGCATACTCCTCCCTGGGATTTCGCTACCCGGTATAGCGGAAGCACCGGTGATTATGAGCGTGGCGGAGCCCTCGCTCAGACCGTATCTACCGGTTATTGGATCGATTTTACACGCCTGGCATCTGGTTATGGGTGGGAACGCTTGCCTGCGCTTTCCCTATGGGGCGCTTCTTACCCGGCGGCCCGCTTCAACGAGTTCGTACATACAGGCGGCCTGGATTGGCGCTCAGCCATGTTAGAGCTTTATCCAGCCGAGGTTCTCATCACGCCGACAGCCATTGTCCCGCCAACCCGTACGCCTACCCCTACGAACTATTGGTACAAATCCCCCACGCCCAGCCTGACTCCCACTCCCCACCCTACTCTGACGCCCCTGGCTCCAACCTACACACCCACCCCCTCGCTTACGGCCTCCATAACAACCACTCCAACCCCTCGAGAGGCCATCCCATGAAAGCGTTCTGGAGAGCCTTTCACCGCTACCACCGCCTCATTATCCTGCTGGCCTTGCTGGTCTGCCTGGCGCCCCAATTCACCATCTTTGCCCCTGGCGCTCAGGAGATGGTTCTATCCGCTACAGAAGGAAACCGGCCCAACACCTTCCAGGACATACCTGTCGCAGGCAGCGAGCCGGAGAAGAGTAATTTCGTAAGTGAAAGTATACTGGAGGCCGTGGCCGCGAATTCAGATTCAGGATTTTTGGGAGATATCAACTCTGAACCAGGCAAACAGGTCCAAATCGCGGAGGCGCCATCCAACCGGATTGCAAGTGAAAGTGAGCAACTACCAACCGGTGCATCAGTTCCCGCTCCACCCCTCCCACCGTTGCGCTTCACCTTCCCTGAAGAACCTCCTCCAACAACATCGGCCTGGCGCCCTCCTTTGTACCCAATCCCTTGGGCAAAGGCGCCTCAAGATCATTTCTATTTCATCAGGCCAATCGCTGCCGATGACATCAACTGGCCATTTTGGGATTACCGCTATGGAGGTATGTTCTTCGAAAATGTCGTGCATACCGGCATCGATATCGTCGCCCGTATTGGCACACCTGTCGTGGCAGCGGGGTCAGGGAAGGTAATTTGGGCTGGATCTGGACTTTATCGTGGCGAAAACGATCCAGATGATCCTTATGGCTTAGCTGTCGCCATCCTTCATGACTTTAGCTACCAAGGAGAGGCCCTTTACACCATCTATGGGCATATGGACAGAATTGATGTTGTCTGGGGACAAATCGTAAAAGCTGGCGATCCCCTGGGCCTGTCAGGAAACACGGGCAAGGTCACCGGCCCGCACCTGCATTTCGAAGTTCGGGTTGGGCGGAACGGCTTTCTATCCACACGCAACCCTGAGCTCTGGTTGGCGCCTCCTCAAGGTTGGGGCATCCTGGCGGGCAGAGTCATGGACACCGGTGGCCGGCTAATCGATGGGCAAGAAGTGCATATCCAATCACTCAGCTCGGACTTAAAAAGATCGGCCCGGTCCTATGGGCTTGAATCCGTCAATAGCGACCCCTATTACCAGGAAAATATCGTAATTAGCGACCTGCCGGCCGGTCTTTACGAAATCAGGATAGATTACGCCGGATTTTCCCATAAGCAACAGGTTGAGATTAAAGCCGGGCTGGTAAGCTACTTTACTTTCGAGGGACACCGCAAGTTCGGGCCATCCGAGCCGCCCCCCTCGATGGAAGAATTTATTCCATTTCATCCTTGACATCCAGAACATCTGTGCTAAACTTATGCAATCCAAGCCATCTTGGGTTTCACGTGGATTAGCGCCACTGAGGTGACCGTAAATCTGCTTCCTGTTTGTTGTACGGGGAATAGATGACAGGCTGGAACATTTCAAAATCGTGTAAAATAACTCTCAAACTTCAAAACGAACCTAAGGAGAACTGAAAACATGGCAAAAAGTACGAAACACTCGCCTCCTGTTGGGAACGATAACAACGAATCCCGCAGCATGGCCCTGGATAGAGCCCTGGGTGATATCGTCAAGCGCTATGGCGATGGGGCTATCATGCGCCTGGGTGAGGCCCACCAGTTGACGGTTGAATCCATTCCAACCGGCGCCTTGTCCCTGGATATCGCGCTAGGTGTTGGAGGCATCCCACGTGGCCGGATCACCGAGATCTACGGCCCCGAATCTTCCGGTAAGACCACCATTTGCCAGCATATCGTAGCGGAAGCACAAAAGATGGGCGGCACTTGCGCCTTTGTGGACATGGAACACGCCCTCGACCCGGGCTACGCGGCTCGCTGCGGGGTCAATGTAGAGAGCCTGCTCATCTCCCAACCCGATACTGGAGAGCAAGCCCTGGAGATCACCGAGACGCTGGTGCGCTCCGGCGCGGTGGAGGTGGTTGTCATCGACTCGGTAGCAGCCCTGGTTCCTCGAGCAGAGATCGAGGGGGATATGGGCGATTCACCGATGGGCATGCAAGCTCGCCTGATGTCTCAGGCGCTGCGGAAACTCTCTGGCGCCATTAAACAAACCAACACAGCCGTGGTATTTACCAACCAGTTGCGCCAGAAAATCGGCGTGATGTTCGGCAACCCCGAAACGACCACCGGCGGCATGGCGCTTAAGTTCTATGCCTCTGTGCGCCTGGACGTGCGTCGTATCCAATCCATCAAACTGGGTGCTGAGATCATCGGTAACCGCACCCGGGTGAGAGTGGTCAAGAATAAGGTCGCTGCGCCCTTCCGTACGGCCGAATTTGATATCATGTACAATGAGGGCATCTCCCGGGTAGGCGACCTGCTCGACCTGGCTACCCAATTGGATATTATCACCAAGCGCGGTTCCTTCTTCTCCTACGGAGACTTGCGCCTGGGTCAGGGGCGTGAGAACGCCAAGGATTATTTGCGGTTGAACCCTGCCCTGGCGGACGAGATCGAGCTGGCTGTTCGCCACCAGGCCATGAGCGGGGAAATGCTCTTACCTCTCAATGGTTTGGAAGATGAAGGTTCAGGTCTGGCCGAGGACGAATCCTAACTGATTCACGAACTGTGGCATGAAAATCGACGGTAAACCGTCCAGGAAAGCAATGCTCGCGCTCGGATGGATGCTCATCCTTTCGAGCGCGATATCCGCTTGCACGGGATTTCCGGTTGCACCCCCTCCTCCTATGGGCACACATGCCCCTATCTATATCCCCCCCACGCAGGCGCCACCTCCTCAAACTCCCACCCGCCTGCCTCCCAGCACATCTATGGAGCTACGCCCAGCAGCCACCCCCGCTTGCACAAACCAACTTACCTTCCAGGATGACCTGACCATTCCGGATGGCTCGCTCGTCGCCCCAGGAGAGGCGCTCGATAAGCGCTGGGAGGTGGAGAACAGCGGATCCTGCAACTGGGATCAGCGCTACAGCCTGCGACTGGTGGCGGGAAGTGACCTGGGCGCCAAACCGCAGATGGGATTGTACCCAGCCCGCAGCGGTACGGTGGCTCCAATCCGCATCCTGTTCAACGCCCCGGGAGAACCCGGGCCTTATCGCAGCGCCTGGCAGGCCTATGGACCAGAGGGGGAAGCTTTTGGAGATCAAATCTTCATCGATATCGTCGTCGCTGAACCCTGAAATGAGCTTTAACAATTCAGGAGCTTGCCTTGCTGAGCAAGGCAAGCTCCTGAATGATTCTCCAAATTTCGAATAACGATTAAGTACCCTCTTCCCAGGAGTTCAGGTACTTGATCTGCTCCGGGGTTAGCGTGTCAATTTCTACACCCATGGCAGCCAGTTTCAGGCGGGCGATCTCGCGGTCGATCTCATCGGGGATGCTGTAGACCTTATTTTCCATATTCCCTGCGTTCTTGACCATAAATTCCACACCCAGGGCCTGGTTGGCGAAGGACATATCCATTACTGAGGCCGGGTGACCTTCTGCGGCAGCCAGGTTGATCAAGCGACCTTCTCCTAGCATATTGATGCTGCGCCCATCCGGCAGATAGTATTGTTCCACAAATGGCCGCACCTGGCGTTTTTCGGTGGCCATCTCTTCCAAGGCGGGGATATTGATCTCAACATTGAAATGTCCGGAATTCGCGACAATGGCCCCGTTTTTCATAGCCTCGAAATGCTGGCGGTCGATTACATTTAGGTCGCCTGTAACCGTGACGAAGATATCGCCAATCCGGGCAGCTTCTTCCATCGGCATAACCCTGAAGCCATCCATGACCGCTTCCAGCGCGGGGAGCGGGTCGACCTCGGTTACGATTACATTAGAACCCATGCCGCGGGCGCGCATCGCCAGGCCACGGCCGCACCAACCGTACCCGGCAATCACAAAGGTTCGCCCAGCGAGCAAGATATTGGTAGCCCTTACGATACCATCGATGGTCGATTGACCGGTCCCATAGCGGTTGTCAAAGAAATGCTTGGTCATAGCATCGTTGACGGCGATGACCGGGAAATTCAACGCCCCATCGGCCGCCATAGCCCGCAGGCGGATCACGCCGGTGGTCGTCTCCTCTGTCCCACCGACAACATGCTCCAACTGGCTCCGGCGATCCTTGTGCAAGACACTCACCAGGTCGGCCCCGTCATCCATGGTGATGTTTGGCCGGTGATCCAGGGCAGCGTTGATATGCTTGTAGTAAGTGACATTGTCCTCGCCTTTGATTGCAAACACCGGGATTTCATAATGAGACACCAATGCAGCAGCTACGTCATCCTGGGTAGAAAGCGGGTTGGAAGCAGTCAGTACGACATCGGCTCCCCCGGCTTGCAAGGTATGCGCCAGGTTGGCAGTTTCGGTGGTCACATGCAAACAGGCAGAGATACGCACACCCTGCAAAGGACGTTCCTTTTGGAAGCGCTCGCGTATCTGGCGCAGGACTGGCATTTCGAGCTCAGCAAAGTCGATACGCCTACGCCCGCCCTCGGCTTGCTTTAGGTCTTTGATATCGTAATTGTCCATCATCGTCTCCATAATTATAGGGATAAGAAAATTATTCAGCGGTGGTTATCGGTTCAAGCCCCCTGGCTGTTTTTATCCAACAGGCGGTCGAGCTGGCCGCGGTCATCGAAATGAGCACGGAAGCGGTCCATAAATTCTCCCAGGGTGAAGGAGTGCCCTTGGGGTCCATGCTGCTCCAGGCAGTAAGTGGCTGCCAGGACACCCATCTGAGCACAGGTCTGCCATTCCATTCTATTCATATACCCGGTCAAGAAACCTCCCCGGAATGCATCCCCTACCCCGGTCGGGTCTTCAATATTAACGGGAGTCAAGGAGGGTGTACGGAAGACCTGGCCTTCTGCATACACGTCCGCACCTTCTTCGCCGCGCGTGATCACCAGGAAGCGGACTCGTTCTTGAATATCGCTGGCGGTCATCCCAATCATCTTTTCGATCAGGTAGGATTCATATTCGTTGACAAATAGAGCCAGGGCTCCTTCTAATCCGTGCTGTAGTGTACCGGCGTCCATGCGCACCAGCTGCTGGCTCGGATCGTAAATATAAGGGATATCTAGCTCACGGCATTCGTTGACGTAATTGTCCATCGCATCCGGATCGTTGGGTGATATCACCACCAGGTCGGGCGGCTCACCTTGCAATTGTCGGAAGGAAAGGCGGGAAGCGTACGCCATCGCACCTGGGTAGAAGCTGGCGATCTGGGAATTGGAGCGGTCTGTGTTGCAGAAAAAGGAAGCCGTGAACTCCCCCGGAATAACTAACATTTCTTGCGTGTCGATCCCATGCGCGTCAAGCCAGCTTCGATAGTCCTCAAAATCCTCGCCAACAGTTGCCATGACGCGCGGCCGTTCTCCTAAAAGGGCTAAGGTGTAGGCGATATTAGGTGCGATGCCTCCCCTCAAACGCACCATCGATTCGACCAAAAATGACAGGCTGATAGTTTCGAGCCGCTCGGGTAAAATGTGATCCCTGAAGTACCCGGGGAACTTCATGATGTAATCATATGCCACGGAGCCGGTCAAAATAATGTTCATAGCAGCACCTGAGCAAACCAGTGGATCATTCTACACTAAAAGACGCCCTCGTGGGAGAGCGCCAGGGTCGACGAGCGGTCTCAGTTTAACATGCAAACGATGCTTTGTCAAAGCATTGGCCCTCGGGATTTTGCATTTTCAGTGATACCAGCGGTTGCGAAACCGGTCAAAGGCATTGACATCTCCTAAGGAGGCGGTTATAGTCCCCTTTTAGGGGCCCGCCGGAATGGACAGAAACATCATTGGAGTAAAGCGGTTGATGAAGATAAAATTCCACGCCCTGCCAGGGCTAATTGTGCTTTCCATTGGCCTCCTGGCAGCAGCCTGCAGCCCGGCAAGCTTCCTATCGTTTGGACCTACACCAACCCCAACCCTTAGCCCAACTCCAACCCTCACACCAGTCCCGCCAACCCCTACGCCAACCCCGCCCCCTCCTCCTACACCTACCCCCATCCCGGCTGCCCGTGTGCTCAACGGTGATCAGGCCATGTTTTATGGAGATTGGGAGCGGGCACGATTAGAATACCGGACGGCGTTGTCCGGCGCCACGGATGCGGAAGTAGGTTCGGCAGCTATGATCGGGTTAGGCCGGCTAGACTATATTGCCGGTGACTACCGCTCTGCATTGGCTAACTTCCGAACTGTAATCGATGAGTACGCTGGCTCTCCCCATATACCTGCCGCGCATTTTTATATGGGACAGACCTATGACACACTCGACCGATACAACGAGGCGGCTGAAGAGTACCACGCTTACATAGAGTTAGAACCTGGCCTCCTGGACGCCTTTATGCTGGAACGCAGCGGAGACGCCTATTTTGCTGTACGCGAATACAGACGGGCACTTGAGGACTACCAGGCCTCGCTTGCCAGCCCTCGCACCGGAGAGGCCATCTCCCTACAGATGAAGGTTGCCCAAACCTATGTAATGCTTGGCGACCACGCTACCGCGCTGGTGATGTACCAGGACATCTACAAGCGAGCAACGGCTGATACGACGAAGGCACAACTGGCCCTGCTGATCGGGCAGACCTATACAGCGCTAGGCCAGATGGAGGATGCATACCTGGCTTACCTGGAGGCGGTCGAGAACTACCCGGTGGCTTACAGTTCTTACCTGGCGCTGATCGAGCTGGTCAATGTCGGTTATCCTGTCTCCGAGTTAGACCGGGGTCTGGTGGACTATTTTGCCCGCCAGTACAACGTTGCGTTGGCAGCCTTCGATCGTTACCTGGCTGCTAACCCGGAAGATCCTGCCACGGCTTACTATTACAAAGGTTTGACGCTTTCAGCCATGGGGGACCATTCTGGGGCCATCGAACAATGGGATGCGGTCATCGAAAACTACCCGCTTTCAGGACGGTGGGCAGATGCCTGGGAGCAGAAGGGCTACACACTTTGGGCGCGCTTGAACGATTATCCGGGAGGATATAACACCTTCGCAGCATTCGTAGATGCAGCCCCATCCAGCGGGCGAGCGGCAGAGTTCCTCTTCAACGCCGGACGGGTAGCCGAAAGAGCCGGAGAACTGGATCAAGCTGCAAATTACTGGGGTCGAATCGCAGGAGAATACCCGACCGCTGAGAATGCCTATCGAGGCTTGTTGCTATCAGGATTGTGCTATTACCGCTTAGAAAACTATGACAGCGCCTTGAATGTATTCCAACGCCTTCTGGGAATCTCGCTCAGCTCCAGTGAAAGGTCTGGGGCCTATTTTTGGATCGGCAAAGCGCTGCAAAAGCTGGATGATACAGCCGGAGCGCGCCATAACTGGTCACAGGCAGCGGTTGTGGACCCAACCGGATATTATTCGGAGCGCGGCCGGGATATGCTGCTCAACCGGGCGCCTTTCACCCCACCACGCCTGTTTGACCTGGGCTTCGACCCGAGGGTGGAGAAGGCCGAAGCAGAGGCCTGGATGCGGAAGGTGTTTGGTATCCAGGACGGAACGGATCTGTCCACCCCGGGGCCACTGCTGGAGGATGATCGCCTGCAGCGCGGCACAGAGCTATGGCGACTAGGATTGTACAATGAAGCCCGAGCCGAGTTTGAAAACTTGCGTACATCTGTAGAAGAAGACCCAGCCAACACTTACCGCCTGGCGTCTTATTTCGCCGACCTGGGGCTGTACCGCTCATCGATCCTGGCTGCCCGGCGAGTGTTGACGCTGGCAGGAATGGATGACGCCGGTACGATGCAAGCGCCCAGATATATCAATCGCTTGCGCTTTGGAACATATTTCTCAGAATTGGTGCTGCCACAGGCAGAGGCCTATGACCTGCATCCATTCTTGATATTCTCCGTGATCCGCCAGGAGAGCTTCTTTGAGGGCTTTGCAGTCTCTGGAGCGGGAGCGCGCGGCTTGATGCAGTTCATGCCTGCTACAGCCCAAGAGAGGGCTAACCGGCTTGGCTGGCCTACGAACTATACAGACGCAGACCTGTACCGCCCCAGCGTCAGTATCCGCTTTGGTGCAGATTACCTGGATTTTACACGCGATTACCTGGATGGAGACCTGCATGGCGCCCTGGCAGCCTACAATGCCGGGCCAGGTAACGCCAGGGAGTGGAGAAACCAGGCCGGAGACGATCCTGACCTGTTCTACGAGATCATCCGCTTCGAGGAGACACGCACGTACGTGCGCAGCATCTACGAGGTGTTCAGCATCTACCGGCGGCTATACGACCGCTCGCCTTAGCGCAACTATATCAAGTTTAACGGTTGAAAGAGGGATCCACTTTTAATTAGAAGGATTTATTTCAAGAGGCCTGCAACTCCTTGCCCTTCCAAAAATCGCATGAAAGCAGCCGCGATGTCGGGGTCGAAATGCAAGCCACTTTGATTACGGATATAATCTATGGCTTCTTGATGAGACCAGGCCCGGCGGTAGGGCCGGTGAGAGGTCAGTGCGTCCCAAACATCTACAACCGCAAAGATGCGGGCTGCCAGGGGAATTTCTTCTCCTGCTAGACCACGCGGGTAACCAGAGCCGTCCCATTTTTCATGATGGCAAAAAGGAATGTCCAGGGCTGGTAGTAAAAACTCATTCTGCTCCAACATCCGGAAAGCATACAAGGGGTGCTGCTTCATCAAAGCCCACTCCCCATCCGTAAGCGGTCCTGCTTTCAAAAGGATATAGTCTGGTACACCCAGTTTCCCAATATCGTGTAGAAGGGCGCCGCGCCGGATATGGATAAGATCTCGTTCAGCCAATCCCAGAGCTCTGGCCAGCGCCATGGTCATCTCCGTCACCCGCTTGGTATGGCCTTCGGTCTCCTCATCGCGCAGGTCCATAGCCTGCGACCAGCCTTCGATGGCTGCTTCGTAAGCCTTGAGGATTTCAGCGTTAGCGATTCGCAGGCTTTCGAATAGCCGGGCCGAATCGATGGCAATAGCGGCCTGTCCGGCCAATATCTGCAGGAAACGCTGCCAGTCCTCATCGGGTGCCAGGTGGCTGCGCTGGAATACTTCAAGAACGCCGATGATGACGCCCTCGACCAGCAGGGGAGAACCAGAATATGCAACGAAACCCTCCACCAGCCAGGATTCTGAACGAATGAACTCCCCTTCTTCGTGCTCCAGATCTACACTTTGTATAAGACGCTTTTCGAGTGCTGCCTGCCCTGCCAACCCTTCACCCAAGCGCAAGCGGGTCTGCTGAATAGCGTCTGTGCGAAAGCCACGCCCGAAAGCATAATACAGCTCCTGTGTGTCCGGGTCGAGCAGCAGGATCGCAGCCGCGTCTACCCCCAAGCGAGTGAGTGCCTGATCGACCAGGATCTCAAAGGTCTGCTGTTGGCCAAGATGGCCGGTCACGGCCGAGTCGATGGCGTGAACAGCAGTCAGCTCTTCCAGTCGCTGCCGTGCCCAATTGAAAAGCCGGGCATTCTGGATGGTCAGTCCGAGCTGGTGAGCGGCCACACTCAACCATTCCGTGTCTTCTGGCATATATGCCTGTTCTCGATAACTCTGCAGCTCCAGTAAGCCGATCACCTGATCCTCGACAACCATGGGGAGGTATATAGCAGACTGGGGTTCTTGCTCACTACCAACCAACAAGCCGCCTCCCTTCTTACGTTTCATCTCAACGTCACTGACGATCACCGGGGTCTTCTCCAGGATAGCTCTCGAGCGCGGGCCAGGTGAAGCCTGCTCTTTATACTTCAATGGTGGAAAGCGTTGCGGATCTAAAAGCACACCATCAGAGCTAATATAAGCTGCCTTTAGCGCTTCCTCTTTGGAGTCGACCAGGGTGATGCCTACGTTGGGGCAGTCCACCATCTCCTTCAAGTGACTTTCGGCTGTCCGGTAGAGTGCATCGATGTCGAGAGTAGCCGATAACGCCCGTCCAAAGGCTGAAATTCTCTCCTGGATCTGGCTTTTTCGTTTTATAGCCTCTTCTGCCAGCTTACGCTCCGTGACATCTTGCTTGATAGCGATGAACTGGGTGATCTTTCCATCCGGCCCACGCAGAGGGGTAATCGTTTGCTCCTCGGTATAGAATTGCCCGTCCTTACGGCGATTGATCATTTCACCGTGCCAGACCTCTCCAGCCAGGATGGTTTCCCACATCTGCCGGTAAAAGCTGGCCTCGTGCTGGCCCGATTTAACCAGCTCACCCGGCTTCCTCCCCAGAGCTTCACCGGCGGAGTAGCCGGTTAGGGCGGTAAAGGCAGGGTTTACCCACTCGATTGTCCCATCCCGATCCGTGATGACAATGGCATTGGCAGCCGCGTTGAGGGCGGAGGATTGAAGATGCATAACCGCCTCGCTGATCTTGCGGTCGGTTACATCCCGCGCCACCCACACCACACGGTCGGTGCTCATCGGGGAGATAGAACTTTCGAACCAAACCGGGCTATCCTGGATTACCAGTTTGTATTCGATCCTTTGGGTCTTACCCGTTTTCAGCACCGTTTGGATGACGCGCATGAACTGCCTGGCCTCGTCTGGAGGAAATACCTCCGCCAATCTTTTCCCGAGCAGCTCTTGAGCAGGTTTATAGAGCCAGGCGTGGTGGGTCGGAGCAATCTTCCGATAAACGCCCTCCTGATCCAACACCATCACCAAATCCTGCATCGAATCAAACAGGGCCCGCAGCTCGGCTTCCGAAGCTGCGAGCGCCTCTTCGGCCTGCTTTTGAATATCGCGCGTCTGCTTTCGTTCCAGGGCGCGGTGCACTGCCTGTCCGAGACGCTGTGGGTGGTCTTTTAGGAGGTAATCATTCACGCCCTGGCGCATCGCACTCACGGCGATCTCTTCACCTATGCTGCCTGACACAACTATAAATGGGATATCCAGGCCAAGCCCCTGCATGAGCTGGAGGGCTCGCATCCCACTGAAATGTGGCAACGACCAATCCGCCAGGATCAGGTCAGGGGAGACAGCTAAAGCTGAAAGATACTCTGGCTCTGTTTCGACCCGCTGCAGATTGAATTCAAAACCCTCTTTATTTAGCTGCAGGACGATCAGTTCAGCGTCCACCGGATTGTCTTCAACCAATAATATCCGTAAGGGTACAGGCATCAGAAAGAACTTCCTCTCCAACTGGATGGAAAACATTAATATTAACTG
>CAZAQS010000056.1:0-2948 GCA_964486825.1 uncultured Anaerolineaceae bacterium
AGGCTGGAGGTGAGGGAGAGCGTGCAAAAACCGTGCAGAAGCTGGTCGATGCGCGCATAGAGCAACGAGATGAAGAGTTTCGTAACATCCGCCAAAGGTTGGGAGATGGAAGCGCTTCGGACAAAAGTGGGTCGCAATCAGAAACCATTGCCGGGGTCTTTGCAGCCTGCATCCGCTGCCACAATTGTATGACCGTCTGCCCCATTTGTTATTGTAAAACCTGTGTATTTAAAAGCGAAATATTCGATCACGAACCCATGCAATATCTGCACTGGGCGCAGCAAAAAGGGGCCTGCCGGCTGCCCTCGGACAGCATGCTTTTCCATATGACCCGCCTTAACCACATGGGGCTTTCTTGTGTGGGTTGCGGAATGTGCACCGAGGCCTGTCCAGCTGATCTGCCGGTTGGCACAGTCTTCCGAGCGATAGCGAGTAACCTCCAGCAAACCTTCGATTATGCACCAGGCAGGAGCGTCGAAGAGCCTCTGCCTTTGATCACCTTCAAAGCAGATGAATGGAACGAGGTAGGAGAGTAATCCAGAGAGATAAGCATTTCTCTGGCTTCCAGTTGTAAAGTCTCAGGAGTAAGCAACATGGCAGAAAAAGCACAACTCATACCAGTCTACATTATGGGAAAACGTTACGATGTCCCCGCCAGCTTGACAATCATGAAAGCCATGGAATGGGCCGGATATAGCCTGGTAAGAGGGGTTGGATGTAGAGGTGGATTTTGTGGCGCCTGTTCTACAGTTTACCGGATCAAGGACGACCCGAAGCTGTATTTCGGCCTGGCTTGCCAGACCGTCGTGAAACCTGAGATGTACCTGGGGCAAATACCCTTTTTCCCAGCCACGCGAGCCAGCTACGATATCAACCAATTGCAACCGGTGGCTTCAACACTCTTCCAAACCTATCCAGAGCTGTTGAGATGCCTCGGTTGCGGTACTTGCACGAAAGCCTGCCCGCAAGAGCTGAACGTGAAGGGTTATATGGCGGCTGCCATGCGGGGTGATATCGAAGCAGTGGCAAATATGTCTTTCGATTGCATCATGTGTGGATTGTGTGCGGCGCGCTGCCCGGCTGAAGAGCCTCAATACAATATTGCCATCCTGGCCCGCAGGTTGTACGGGCGCTACCTAGCACCGCGATCGGAGCATCTGCTCCAGCGGGTGGAAGAAATCAACACCGGCGCTTATGAGCGCGAGATGGCAGAACTGAAGACTTTGGACATCGAGGCCCTAAAATCCCGTTACAAGGCACGGGAAATCGAGCCTTAGGCTTCACACCGATACCAATTTCAAATATTACCTAGAAATAGAGGCAGATATGACCTACACTCCCGAAATGCTTGAGATGATCAAAGAGGTTGAAGCCTCCCGCCAGACCAGGTTAAAGCAGGTTTTCCCAGCCATGAACCTGGATGAAAGAGCCCTTGTTCTGAAGGGCTTTCATCCAGATTATATTCGAGAGGGGATGCGCGAGGTGCGGGTAGGGGTCTGCAAAGGCGACCGGACGCCCAATGAGCTAGCGGATGTGTTGGAGGGCCGGCCGCTTATCACTCCCGATTTTGATCTATCTCAACCCGAATTTGAGACAGACGTCCTGGTTATCGGAGGTGGAGGCGCGGGAGCCAGCGCCGCCCTGCTTGCACAAGAAAATGGCGCCCGGGTCACCATTGCCACCAAGCTGCGTTTCGGTGACGCCAACACGATGATGGCCCAGGGAGGCATCCAGGCCGCAGACCGCAAGGACGACTCGCCTGCCATTCACTACCTGGATGTGATCGGGGGAGGTCATTTTACAAATATTCCAGATCTCGTAGAAGCTCTGGTGATGGATGCTCCGATTGTGATTAAGTGGCTTGAAGACCTGGGAGTCATGTTTGACAAGATGCCTGATGGAGTTATGATGGAAGAGCATGGTGGGGGTACCAGCCGCAAGCGGATGCACTCTGCCAGGGACTATTCTGGGGCTGAGATCATGCGGACCCTGCGAGACGAAGTTCGCAACAGGCCAGATATCGAGGTGATCGAGTTCTGCCCGGCAGTAGAGCTAGTCCTGGATGAGCAGGGTAATGTTGCCGGTGCAATCCTCATGAACCTGGAAACCAACCATTATTTTTACGCAAAAGCCAGAGCCGTCATCATCGCAACGGGTGGAAGCGGTCGCTTGCATTACCAGGGTTTTCCAACAACCAACCATTACGGCGCCACCGGGGATGGGATCGTCATAGCTTACCGGGCGGGAGCCCGCCTGGCTTTCCTGGACACCATGCAATACCATCCTACAGGCGCAGCTTATCCCGAACAGATCCTGGGGCTGTTAGTGACTGAAAAAGTGCGCGGGTTGGGGGCGCAACCCGTGAATATCCGCAGCGAGCAGTTTGTGTACCCATTGGAGCCGCGCGATGTAGAGTCGGCCGCCTTCATAAGAGAATGTCAGGAACGCAAGCTGGGTGTCATAACCCCTACTCTACAGCCCTGCGTCTGGCTTGATACACCAATGATCGACCTGATTCACGGCTCTGGAACGATAGAAAAAGCCCTGCCTGCCATGGTGCGCCAATACAAGCGTTTTGATATCGATATGACCAGATTTCCGATCCTGGTTTACCCAACCCTGCATTATCAGAACGGAGGAGTCGAATTGGACTCGCACTGCCGAACCAATATCCCAGGCCTATTCTTGGGCGGGGAAGTAGCCGGAGGCATCCATGGACGTAACCGCCTCATGGGCAATAGCCTACTGGATGTATGCGTATTCGGCCGGAGAGCAGGGGTGACAGCTGCTCGATACATGCAAGAGGCGGCTATTGGTAAGCCTTCTCTTGAGCATGTTGCTACCTGGAACAAGGAGCTGGATCAGGCTGGGATGAATGGGGCCATCAAATCACCTATCCTGCTGCCTGACTATAAGAGACAAGATTAATAATGAATATCTGGGCATGA
>CAZAQS010000056.1:3048-21978 GCA_964486825.1 uncultured Anaerolineaceae bacterium
CTATCCTGCTGCCTGACTATAAGAGACAAGATTAATAATGAATATCTGGGCATGAGAAATCTCCTTCCCGGACGAAACAATCCGGGGAGGAGGTTTTTTACTACCTCGAGGGACAAATCGAAATAAATCCAATCTAACTTGCCTTCCCACGTACACGATGCTATAATGTCGAACGTTATGCTACGCCCCAGTAGCTCAAAGGATAGAGCGAGGCTCTCCTAAGTACATTAAAAACTTGGGCCTCACGATAGAAATCTCGTGAGTGGAAGCGGTCAAATTCGGGGAAGCCTAAAGAGTCAATAAGCCCTGGTCATACTCCCAATGACAATTTGGGCATAAGGCAATCAAGTTTTCTAGAGAGTCAACAACCGCCATGGTTGTTTCTATAGGAAAATCTTGAATCGACCTTAAGTGGCAGACTTCGAAATGTTCGGTACCACAATTAAAACATTTCACCAAGCCATTCTCCATGGTAATCCCGAGCCAAGCTTGAATTGAAAGCAGGAAATTAAAAAATCTTAATGTTTTCGAGTCAAGAAGGTGTAGAGACTAGACGGTCGCTGCCTAAGGCATTTGCTAGGGCAAAGGGATAGTCCAGGGAGCCAGGAAACTGGCACAAACCGGAAGGCCGAGGTTGGGGGTTCGACTCCCTCCTGGGGCGCCTGCAATTATTGCAATGAAATTGTTATGAAAAACTCTTGCTAAAGTGGATTTAATCGGGTATTATATACAAGACAAACGTCTGGGTGCCCCCCTCACCCAGACGTTTGTCCTTTAATTGCAAAAAATCAGCTCTCTTTTAGCTGGGCCAGGAGCTGCTGATATTCGCCTGCGTTACGGGGTTCAAGGGCCAAGATTGCCATGATGATTTCCCGGGCGCCTTTATGGTCCCCGGCATCCATCAGAATCTCACCTGCCGTATCCAACTGAGAAATCGCATCGGGGACGCGTCCGGATAACCGGTACACTTCCGCTAGCCGTCGTCGCAGAGGCGCCTGTTTAGGCTGCTCTTCCACCATTTTTTCCAGGAACTGTTCAGCCTGTTCTTTTTTCCCACTGTTCCACAGATGCGAGATAAAGTTGTCGATCTCTGCCAGGGCTTGGGAAGTCTGGCCCAGGCGGAAATTCAGGTCGATCAAATTGGAACGAGCTTCCTCGTCATCCGGCTGCAGTGTACGGATCTGTTCGAAAACCCGCACTGCCTGTCTCCAATCCAGGCTTTGCATATCGATATCCGCCATACGGTGTAAAATGTCAACCTTTACAAGACGATCCATGCCAGGCTGCTGAGCCAGGCGCAATGCCTGGGTATACGTCTTGCGGGCTGTAATCAGGTCCGCCAGGCTATAGTAAACCTCGCCCAGCTTGATATTTTCCTCAATGGCCAAATCAACATCACCCACCAGCAGTAGCTGGTCAATCAGGCGGTTTCGCACATTTAAATCCATGGGAGCCAGCTCGATGATCCTGTGGAACATATCCGTAGCGCGATTGGGCTCCCCACGCGCGCTATAGGTTTGAGCGACAACCGTGAACTTATTGACAGCCTCCTGGATCTGACCCTGTTGGAGGAGCATTTCTCCGATCAGCGAATGTAGAGGCAAATAAGTAGGAGAATGCTCTAAAGCATAAAAGGCTTCCTCCAGGGCAGCGTGACGGAGGCCTTTCCGAGCATACTGGTTGATCGTGGTGATCGAGTCTACAACCCGGGTGCCTTTCGCCTCAGTCAAGATCTCGGCTAATGGAAGGGGAATACCAGCATCGGACGGGAGTTGTTGGCGAGCCTGTTCCATATGCTCTCTCCAATGCGCCCGTACCAACAGCTCTTTTACATTCGTACACAGCCGCACCTGGAGGTCCTCATCTGTCTGGTGAGACTGCGCCTCGATCAGGGGCTCATAAAGCTGGCGTAGCTCATCTGCCTGCTGCACTGGAACAACTTCCGAATCGGCTATCTTCAAGGCTTCTAAATATTCTACGGATGCCTCAGACACACGCCCCATGCTATGGAATACTTTGCCCAGAAGTAACCGCGCCGCCAGAGAATAATCAGGGTGTTTTACGCAATGCTGCAGGTTACGGACTGCACTTTCCAGGCGACCTACCTCCACCAGCAAGAAACCCAAATTATAGAAAAGAGCAGGATCGTCCAGGCCTGCTTCCATGGCGCGTTCCAACTCGATTATTGCCTGGGTTCCTTTTTCCCGCGATTGTAGATCGATGGCCTGGCTTAAGTGCAGGATAATTTTTGTCTGGTCGACCTGCTTATTGGGTGTGATCCCGGTACCCTGCATAATGGATTGCAGGCCTCTTCGCCCCGACTGCTGAACAGGTGCGGTTTCCTGTTCAAAGAGAAGACCTGCCAGCTCGGTAAGCGATTTTTGCCGGGCAGTTTCAATCGGGTCAAGTCCATCCTTAGCCTTATCATCGCTCTTAGAAATCTCCATTTGGCGTACTTGGGCCATTAGCAAAGGTCCAGTCGCTCCCTTAAGCCGGGCCGGCTTGGGCAATAATTGCCCGGCCTTCAATAAAGCCAATGCCTGGGTGGCCTCGTGGCTGTCAGGTAGGATTTGTAGAGCATGGCTGACCGTTTGGATGGCCTTCTGAATCTCACCTGCGTGCTGTAGCAGGCTGCTTACTGCCAGATACTCGGTTAATGCCTGCTGTTTACGCCCTACTCGTTCGTAAACCATAGCTAATCGCGAATGAGCGATGATGTTTCCAGGATCGAGGCGGATCACGCGCGTCCAGGATTCAACCGCCTTATTGAGATCCCGATTTTTAGCGTACAGATCTGCTGCTCTTAAATAGATCGAAGAAGCCTGACTCACATTTCCGAGACGTTCATTAAGTTCGGCAACCTTTTCCAGGGGCAAGGGATCCTCCGGGGAAATTTTGGCTGCCATCTGGTAGCAAGCCAGAGCCTCCTTGAAGTTTTGAAGCTCGTACAGGGCAAGCCCGAGACTGGTTAGAGCTTTTGGATGGTTCGGGGAGGCTTGCAAGGCCTGGCGGTAATAGGATGCCGCTTTATCCCACATTTGATCCCAGGCAGCAGAATGTCCCTGGTTCAAAGCCTCTTGAAAGTTGTTTTCTTGTCCGGTCATAATGTGTTCCTGGATGAATAAGGATGCGGATAATATCGGCAATACTTCAAGGCAGGGGTCGCATTTCTCCCCAGTTTTGCCCGGTTCGAGCATCAGTTTTTAGAGGGACTTTCAACGGGTAGGCCTCTTCCATTACCTTCTGCACAAGAGCTCCTGTCTTGACAACCTCTTCTTCTCGACATTCTAAAACCAGCTCATCGTGCACCTGCAGAAGCATATGGGCGGATAGACCAGCTTCTGACAATGCAATAGGTACATTAACCATAGCAATCTTCATTATATCGGCAGCTGTGCCCTGGATGGGTGCATTGATGGCTTCTCGTTCTTCTCGGTTGCGTATATTGAAGTTGCGTTGGTTCTTCAAGCCCGGGAAGTAGCGCCTTCGTCCCGCTAGCGTCTCCACATAACCCTGGTCCCTGGCAAGGCGCCTCATTTCGTCTAAATAACGTTTGACCCCTGGAAATTGCTGGAAGTAAGCCACCATAAAATCTTCTGATTCTGCCAGTGTCAGGTCCGTGTAGCGGGTCAAACCGAAGGCGCTCATCCCGTAAATCAGCCCAAAGTTGATGCCCTTGGCGCGCCGGCGGTGTTCTTTTGTTACCGTTGCAATTGGCACGCCATATATCGCTGCCGCCGTAGCTGCATGGATGTCTTGCCCGGCGCGAAATGCATCTAGCATGGCCTGATCATCGGCCATATGAGCCACAATCCTTAGCTCAACTTGAGAATAATCCACTGACAACAACTGATGCTCAGGAGAAGCCACGAATGCCTTCCGTACCTGGCTGCCAAGCTCGGTGCGGATAGGGATATTTTGCAGGTTTGGATCGGAAGAGGCAATCCGCCCGGTTACAGCTCCTGCCTGGTGATAGGAGGTATGCACTCGACCGGTAGCAGGGTTTATCTGGAGCGGCAGTGCATCTACATAAGTTGACTTGAGCTTGGAAAGCTCGCGATATTCCAGCACCCAATCAACTACGGCATGCTTGCCTCGCAGTGAATCGAGAACATCGGCAGAGGTAGAGTAATGACCGCTCACGGTTCGTCGTGTCCGGTCAGGGGGCTCTATCTTCAAACGCTCAAATAAAGCTTTGGAGAGCTGCTGGGTTGAATTGATATTGAAAGGCATGCCAACAATTTTGTAGACCTGCGTTTCGATTTCAGCCATGCGATCGTTCAGATTAGTTGACATACCTTTAAGAAAATCGGTATTCAAGGAAATGCCGGACATCTCCATTTGCGCCAGCACAGGGATGAGAGGCAGCTCGATCTGCTCGAATACTTGCGTGGCTCCACAGGATTCCAGGTCTCGCTCCAGCAGAGGCTTGAGGCGTAATACGATGGCAGCATCCGCTACCGCATATTCTGCACAACGATCAATTGGGACTTCTGCCATGGTACATTGATCCTTGCCTTTACCAATCAGCTCAACGATATCCGTCATCTTAATGTCCAACCGGACCCAAGCCAGGTTCTTCAAACCCAGGTTTCGGGAGGTTGGATTGCTGAGCCATTCGGCTATCATACTGTCAAATGACAGGGGAGCCACAAATAGCCCATAGCGGGCCAATAGGACATAATCATATTTGATATTATGGCCAACTTTTTGAATTTTTGGGTCGGTAAGCGGAGCGCGCAGCGCTTCAATTACCGACTCTACTGGCAGCTGGGCGCCTAAATCAGGCCGGTGTCCTACAGGGATGTAATAGCCCTGGTTATCTTCCACAGCCAATGCAATTCCAACTAACTCGGCTCGCATCTGGTCTGTAGAGGTGCTCTCCAAGTCAAATGAAATCACCTTTGCATTACGAAGCCGGGTGCACAGGTTTTCCAATGCCTCCTGGCTGTCCACCAGGTTAGCTTTAATCGGAGGCGGTGAAGTAGGAGCCTCCACTTGTTTGGCTGGCTGCTCTCCTAAGAAGGACAATTGCTGCCCTCGCTGAGGCGGAAGCATTCCATAATTTTTTTCCAGGTTTTCCAAACGAGGCAACAAGGTACGGAATTCAAGCTCGCGGAACAAGGCTTCAATAACCAGCGGGTCGAAATCTTCTACGCGGGCTTGATCCAGGTCGAGTGAGACATCCAGATCCAGCACAATGGTAGCCAGCTTCTGGCTAAGATAGGCAGACTCTCGTCCCTGCTCTAGTTTGTTTCGCACGCTGCCGCTCAGCTCATCCAGGTGCTCGTAAATGCCGTCCAGAGTCTGGTATGCCTTGAGCAGGTTAATGGCGGTTTTCTCTCCAACCCCGGCTACCCCTGGGATATTGTCCGATTTATCACCAACAAGGGCTTTGAAATCAACGATTTGCTTCGGGGGAACCCCAATATACGCCTCGACCTCTTCAGCCCGGTAATCTTTAGCTTCCGATAAAGTTTTACCTGGTAGGTTGACGATGATACGCTCGTCCACCAATTGGAGCAGGTCCCGGTCGCCGGTAATGATCTTAACTCCCAGGCCCTTTTCAGCAGCTTTTTTCGCAAGACTCCCGAGCACATCATCGGCTTCGTACCCTTCGACCTCGATGCGGGGAATGTTAAATGCGTCCACCAATTGGCGGACCCTGGTGATTTGGATATCCAGGTCGTCTGGCATCTTGTCGCGGGTGCCTTTATATTCTGGGTAAATCTCATCCCGAAATGTTCTCCCAGTATCGAAAGCAACCGCCAGGTAATCCGGTCGTTCCTGCTCCAATAGGCGCATCAATACGCTGGTAAAGCCGTATACTCCGGCGGTAGGCTCTCCTGTCCTGGTAGTGAAACTGGTTGTGGTGCCACGGGTAAGCGCGTAATATGTACGATAAGCTAGTGCGTGACCATCAAGTAAATATAAAGTAGGGGGCATTCTTCACCTGTTTTGCCTGGACACCGGCCTGGAGATACCCTGCCTAATGCGGGTTTGCTGGATGAATTCCTGGACCAACTTCCCTAAAGGCGGTTGGGAGCCTGTAACCAGCAGAAAACCCGTTGCCCAGAAGTCACCCGAAGGGTTTTCGCGACCCAGGACCGGGAATTCGCCAAAAATTCGTTGTGAGGTATGCTTGCGTATATTTTGAACCATCTGCGCAGGTGCGGTTTCCGGTGTAGCACTGGCGTTCCATTGAAGGTAATCCGGACGTACAGATATATGTTCCAGGCGCCAGTCGAAAGCCACACACAGTTGTGAGACCCACAAGGGCAACCGGTCTGCCAGATCTCCGACGAGGTGGTGACCTGGTAGACGTGGGATCAATAGGATACCATAAGTTAAGCAATAAACAGAGGCTGAAGCCGGTATCAACTCCCACCCGACCAAATCAGATGGTTTAGCGCCTGGGTCAACCCCTACAGCAGGAGATTCCGGCGGTATAGCTGAAGGCTTCCCAACACCTGCCAACCCAGAGCTTGCAGGTATATTTGTTGAGGCTTCATCCTGCCAGGTTTCAGGACTAGGGAAGGGAATATCATTAAAAAGTGATCTCCGGTCGAAAAAATCATCCTTACTTTCCACCATATTATCGGCTTGATTTGGCTGCACTCGCTGCCGGTTCCCTTCCGTGCTGGCTAATCCGTCATCGAAAGCTGGAGGAGAAGCCAATAAACGAGCCAGGTTGACCACTTGGGAGCGAATCTTGCTGAAAGGTGTTTCTACTCCAAAAACCAGCGCAAGAACCATACCGCTTCCTAAAGCTGTTGCATAGAGCAAATACTCGCCGCCATCGCATTCTAACTGCACAAAACGAGCCAGATCGCTTTCGCCGTTTTTTCCCCAACAATAAACGACGGTCTCCGCCAACTCCTGTGCAGCTGGTTGAGGCAGCTCCCCCGCATAAGCCCATAAGCTGTCCTCTGAGACGATCAATGCAGCTTGTGAAGCGGTTTCGAGGGACAAACGCGTCAAATGCTGGGCCGCACGGGTGACATCTCGCAACCAGGACGGAGGTTGATTGGGGGGCTTTTCAGAAACCGGAAGGCTAGAGGGCCCTACCGGTGGAGCTTGTGATTCGAGGTTTTTTGGAATTATTCCAGCTACCCGATCCATTGTCCTCAGTATGCTGGCAGGATAAAGTGGTGAAGTTATAATACCTTCTGGCGCAAGCGTTTTTATATCTGGATCGTATGGGTCATTGCTGGCAGATAAGGCTACAATATGAATCTGTGGATTTATCTCTCGCAGGGTCAATCCCAACTTCCTCAAGGGAGCGTTAGAAAAGTTTTGGTGAAGATCTACATCCAAGATAGCGATCGAAAAGGGCAATTCTTGAGCGTGCTGGATTCCTTGTGAAGCGTTGGTTGAGAGCACAACCTCATACCGGCCGCTTTCCACCAAGGTCCTACGGAGAACCTCTCCTAAACCGGGTGAAGAGGTTACGATCAACACCGATTCTGCCATGCTTAGAGTGTATCATGTGCTTTAAATGCAGGCAAGTAAGATGAGGTACCGGATAAATTGGAGAGTATAAATCCTTTCAAGCGATAAAGGTGAGAGGTAGCCCGCTGCAAGAATTGCCCTTGAACCAATTTCTGTTGACAATAGGCTATGAATCTGATATTGTTGAACCGACATGAGAAAGGCGCGACGGTTCATTGAGATTTTTATTGCGGTTGTGTTCTTTCTATCATTTAGCGCGGGGGAAAACTTAAGCCAGGCACAAGCACCTGAACCAGAAGATACCCCGCCACGTCAGGCTTCCCTGGTCATGCCTTTTACCGAACATGAATGGTGGGTTATCCGTTGGTCCGATAACCAGATTTTGTGTAGGGTACTGATCGATCATGCCGGTCTACCCACAGGACCGGAAATATTAGCTGACTGCGGAAACACTATTTACGAGTTGTGGAGGACTACTCCTCCTTGTGATGTTTCTGAAGATCCAGCAATCGCCTCACAGGAATGCCTGGGAGTATACCTTCATTTTGTTAACAGCCGGCCGGCCGAGAGAACCATCCTGGTCGACCTACCTCCTCCGACCGTGTGGGTAACATTAGCTGACTGCATTCCCTCCATACCTGAGAATCTTTGTCCCAACATCCCCTCCCTCTTATTAACCGGGGAGGAGCCCCTTCCCAATGAAGGTATCATTGCCATCCATGCGGTGATCAACGGTCGCACGTATACTTGCGAAAGCTCGACATGCGAAGTGCCATTACGGCCCACATTCCCGGAGGGAATAACGGTCGAGTTTTGGGCAGATTCAAGCTTTGGGGATTCCAGCCAGGTGTTTACAGCACTGGTTCGTGTGATCGATACAGGCGTTTCTCCAGATCCAAGAGCAGGCGGGTGGTACGTGGATGTAATCAGTTCACAGTGGCGTGGACGGCAAATAGCGACCTGCGCGCAAACCTGGGTTTCCTTCCCATCACTAGGCGCACCTCCGCAATGGCTCCAGACGCCGGAAATTACTGAACTGCTCGCTTCCGAAGAACCATATCAATTTTTGGCAGGCCAGTTGATTACCCAGGGGGTAGTCAACGCTCAGGATTGCCCCGGAGGCGGCTTGATGCCGAACGGGTATGCGGATGCTTGTGGGCTAGAGAGGGCTATGCCCCATGTATTAGAATGGCAAAACCAGTTTGATGAACGCATTATACAGGTCGCCCTGGAAACCGGTGTCCCGGCGCAGCTAATGAAAAACTTGTTCGCGAAAGAGAGCCAATTTTGGCCCGGTGCATTTAAAAGCCCAGAGCATATGGGTCTGGGCCAGATCACTTCGAAAGGCGCAGATGCTCTCCTGATGTGGAACACCAGCTTCTACGAGCAGTTTTGCCCACTCGTGCTGCATAATGATGTTTGTGATCGAGGGTATTTTCGGTTAAGCCAACAAGAACAGGCGCTTCTGCGTGGGGCGCTAGCTATGGAAGCAAGCGGTCAATGCCCCCAATGCCCGGCCGGGATTGACCTTTCCCAGGCTAATTTTAGCGTAGAGCTTTTTGCCCAGACTTTGATAGCTAACTGCCAGCAAGTTGGACAGATTGTGCACAACGCCTCCCAACAAATCCCCGGAAGGGTCAGCACCTACGAAGACCTGTGGAAGTTTACCCTGGCTAATTACCATGCCGGGCCAGGTTGTTTATCTTATGCTGTGCATAATACCTGGGCACAGAGACAATCCCTGGTCTGGGATAATGTTTCAACACAATTTACCCCTGCTTGCGAGGGGGTTGTGGATTATGTAAACCAGATTGCCCGCTGAAAACCAGGATTAGGTCAACGCTCGGACGAGTTTAAGGAATTCCTCCCATTCCTCCTTGAAAAAGTGAAGCGTGACGTTGTTCAATTCCAGGTGGAAGGTCGTCTCCCCATCTGGCTCTTCCGCTTGCCAGGCCAGGTAATCATCCGTTTCTGCGATCACCTGGGTTGTGGGTTCCTGGTTGTTTTTAGCCATCATCATTCCCTCCGAGAATTGCACCTGCATTTTCTGATCGAGGCGCGCTACTGCGATTAATTTACATTATATTATCGTTTAATTACTGCATATAAGTGAAGAACTTACGATCTCACAATTAAGGAAGCACTGACCAGGGGTTAACGAATCCGCCAAAGTAGCGTACCTCAAAGTGAAGGTGGGCTCCAGTGGAGTTTCCGGTGCTTCCCGCAGCGCCGATGTAAGCGCCCTGATTAACACTCTGTCCGCACCGCGCGGTGGCCTGGCTCAAGTGTGAGTATAAAGTTTGGTACCCGTTGCCATGGTCGATCATCACCATGTACCCATAACCACCATTTGCCCAACCAGAAAAGACAACTACGCCGCTGTCAGAAGCAAAAACACCATCCCCGACAGCAGCCGCGATATCGATAGCCAGGTGGCCCGGCCAGTAATCGTTCCCCGAAAGCACCCGGTTAGCTGATGGCCAGACGAAGAATCCGGTGCCAAAAAAGCCTTCATAGGAGCCTGTGCAAGCCCCTGCACCGTAGACTGATTTTGACACTCCTGCCCTTTCACGAGGAATGGTTGGCACGATCCAGGAAACAAATTCTCGCTCCCCACCGGGGACCAACACCATCTGACCTGGCTCAACCTTCGGGTCCGTGAGATCCATATGGTTGCCAGGCCAATTCAAGATATCAACAGGTCGTGCTTTAAATTTATTGGCGACAGATTCAACGTTATCCCCTTCCAACCAGGTATAGTAGACGCCGTCTACCGGGGGTATTTTCAGCTCCATATCCAGCGAGAGCATGTCTGGGTTATCTTTAAGCAAGTCATAATTTGCCCACAACAGCGTCTCAGGCTTGATATTGAAGTTTTTGGCTATGCTAAAAATCGAATCCCCCGATTTAACCGTGTAATTAATCACTTCCTCTCTCGGCCGGGTCGGGATGATGGTTAACAAGGATGCCTGCCTGCTGATGGCCTGGATATGATTGCCTGGTTCGAATGCCGGTAGGCTAACCGTCGCCTGGCTGAGAAGGGGGGTAGAAAGCGTCCCTAGATCTGGGCTTGTGTTCGATGAGGATAGC
This sequence comes from uncultured Anaerolineaceae bacterium, assembly GCA_964486825.1. Taxonomy (GTDB): domain Bacteria; phylum Chloroflexota; class Anaerolineae; order Anaerolineales; family UBA4823; genus CAZAQS01. The sequence goes on from CAZAQS010000056.1 coordinate 13,591, forward strand.
GCTACAGCTGAAGTCGTCAGAGGGGTTAATAGACGAAAGCCCAGGTATCCTGCCAGGAAAACCAGGCTAAGTGCAAACAGCCATGCTCCCAGGATGAGTATGCTGTCCCCCGTTGACCCCGTTTTGGCTAATTTCTCGCTCAAGTTGGAATTAGTCCCCAGAGAGGAGGCTTGATGTTCTTCTGTCCCCTGATCGCTAGCTTGTATTGCTTCCGATCCGGATCCAGCCTCCTTCTCTGAGGATGATTTTTCTTTCAAGAGGAGTCCTCATGTAAGGTTTCAAGGAATAATTGGTTATTCTCAGTTCGTGCCAGCCGCTGGAGGATAGCCTCCGTAGCTGTGGAGGGATCCAACCCGGCTCCATAGGGAGGACCGGCTACCATCTGGTCATACATGCGGCGCATGAGCCAGACGCGTGGGGTGATATCCGGACCCAGCAGAAGCTCTTCTCTGCGGGTAGAGGATCGCTCGATATCAATGGCCGGGAAGACACGCCTTTCTTGCAGCCTGCGGGAGAGGTGCAGCTCCATATTACCAGTCCCCTTGAACTCTTCATATACAACGTCGTCCATGCGGGAGCCGGTGTCGATCAAACAAGTAGCCAGAATGGTAAGCGAACCACCTTCTTCGATGTTCCGGGCGGCGCCGAAAAATCTCTTGGGCGGGTAGAGAGCAGATGGATCAATACCACCGGACAGCGTCCGCCCAGATGGGGTAACAACCAGGTTGTAGGCCCGCGCTAAGCGGGTGATGGAATCCATCAGGATGACAACGTGCCGTCCAATTTCCACCAACCTTTTGGCGCGCTCCAACACCATCTCCGCCACACGCACGTGAGAGGTAACTGGCTCATCAAAGGTCGAGGAAATGACCTCCGCATCGACAGAGCGATCCATATCCGTAACCTCTTCGGGTCGCTCACCGATCAAGGCGACCATCAAATGGATATCTGGGTATTTAGTGGATATGGAGTTAGCCATCTGCTTCAGGATGGTCGTTTTACCTGCCTTTGGAGGTGAAACGATCAAACCGCGCTGCCCGCGACCAACAGGCGTTACCAGGTTGATCAGGCGCATGGCCAGAGTATGGCGATCTGTTTCAAGATCAAAACGAGTCTCTGGAAATATGGGTGTCAAACCTTCGAAGTTCGGACGCTGTTTCGCAGCATCTGGCTCTAACCCGTTGATATTTTCTACTTTTAGCAGGCCATAATGCTTTTCCGATTCTCGCGGCGGCCGGACGTGTCCGATTACTAGATCCCCATTCCGTAACCCATAGCGGCGTATTTGGGATTGGGAAACATAAACATCATAAGGACCGGGTTGGTAATGACCAGAGCGTAGGAATCCAATTCCTTCACTCATAATCTCAAGGATACCACCTCGGAGCTCAAGCCCTTCCCTCTCCGCTTCAACTTGTTTGATGCGGAGTATCAAATCCTCTTTTTTGAGGCGATGGGCGTTAGATACATCAAGGTCTCTCGCCATCTGGCGGAGAGTTGCCAGGGGCGTGTTTTCAAGTTCAATAACTTTCATATTGTGTTGGTCTCTGTTTCAAATAGGTATGGTATTAGGAATTTTGATAATGTAGGGGATTCAACCGTCGAATCTCGCTCGATGAGTAAGCGACGGAGGTCCTTTATGTAATAACGGAAATATCAGGAGATAGAGTGACCAGAGGGGAGAAACGACTTTGCAAATTATAGCACGCAACTTTGTAGACTGCAAGACCTTTCCCACCACAAAAAGTTAATTTACGAGATTCTATCACCTAAACAGGATTACGTCCAGGATTTCCTGATTTATCCTTCCCTTCCAAAAGTCGTCATCTACGATTTTTGAAGGATCGCACCTTTTTGTATGGAATAATTAACAACACTGGTAACAGGGCTGCGGGAAGCAGTCCGGCAGAACAAAGACTCGTGCCCGTGTTGGAAGCAGGCACTGCAGTAGGATTTGTTCCTGGCTCTTCTGTATTGGAGAAGTGTGATCCTTCCCCACCTCCAGGCGTTGTTTGTGGGGTTATCTCGAGCTCTGGGACAGCCACATCACTCGCAACGACTTCATAGCTGACTCCCTCGGATATAGCGATCACCTTTCCACCCAATGCAAAGGCAGCTGCCAACTCCGGCCGTTCCAGCACAAGGAGAAAATAATCCTCCGACAAGAAGGCCACCTTCACTGTCTGTCCTCTTTCTGGATCATAAGCGCTATCGATCCAAATTCCATCTTTGAATACGAACGCCCGTGTACCGGTGATACGCACTTTGCCTGAATTTTCTGTCGTAAAGCTAGCCGCTGACGGAGCTGCTGTATCTGCACCAGCCAGGGCTCCTTGTACTGCTGCCCTTTCGACTGCTTCCTGCCCATAGGGTGCGCTCAAGGAATCGGACTGGAACATCTTATACTGCTCTTCAACGATCCTGCTCTGTTCTATAGCACCCAATGGAAATTCTTCAGTAACCAGATACGAAGTATACGGTGTAATGATCCCATACCGGATGCTCAATCGAACAATCTGCTCCACAACCTCAGGATCAGGACCATGTAACCTGACCTGGTTAAGCAGATATCCGATTTTCCGGGTCGCCCAAAGCCTCGGGATGGACTCCAGGGTCCCTGAATTACCACGGCTCGAAGCAGGAAAGATTTGGTTCGCATACCGAAATTCAAGGATCTCCCCATTTACTTCACCCGTTAATGTAATTGTCGCCTCCCCCGGTTGCCTGTAACGTCCAACCATGACAATCTGAGAACCGGCAAATAAATCAGGTAGGGGGGCGGGGTATAGATCGTAGACAGTTAAGTCGCCAAAGTCTAGGACCAGATCGGTCAATACAGGGGTACTGATTTTGGCGTAGAAATCGGAGAGCGCCTCATCCAATCGCTCACCCGGCAGTACATATATGCTTGCGCCGCGGTGCGATTCGGAGAGAGAATCAAGCAGGAAGGTATCCACATCATAACCAACTCCAAAGGAGAACAACCTCACGTTCTCTTGGACAGTTGCAGACAAGTTATCCAGTATCCTCTGGCTATCTACTTCTCCTGTAGTCGGAAGCCCATCGGTAAGGAATATGATATAGGTGGGTCGGCCCTGATCAACAAGCGCTGCAGCCTCCAATAAGGCACGGTTGATATCGGTGCTCCCTTGTGCCTGTTGGCGATCTACCCAGGTTATTCCCTCACCAGCTTTCCCGGCATCCACCAGGTTGGAAGCATAAGCCTCAACACCGGTACTGAACGTAATGATATTGAAGCGGTCTTCCGGATTCAGTTGTCCTAGGATATAGCGGAGAGCTTCTTGAGCTTGCCTGAATTTCTCCCCATCCATGCTGCCAGATTTATCCAGCACCAGGATCACATCCTTTGGAAAAGTTTCAGGGTTTGATCCCGGGTTCGCAGCCAGCAGCATCAGGAAGAAGCCATCTGGATCTAATGTATCAAGTGGGTCCCGGAAGGACATCAAATGGAAGGCTTGCTCTTCACCGGTAGAAAAAAAGAGCACAAAATCTCTGTCCGGCAGGACGTCCAACTCTTCATACCCAACCGTTATGTGGTGGTCGTTTTCACGGTGGACGGCTATTTGGTGCGAGGGAGAATAGATTGCCCGTAGGGGGACATGGGATTTAATATCGATCTGAATTGTGACGCTCTCCAATGGTAGCCGGGAGAATTTCTCTGTACTTAAGGGATAAACATAGCGTAGCAGTCCATTTTCTGATGTTAAGACCTGGGAATACTCCAGCTCGATCCGTCTTTCCTCCCTGGAGGGTATTGGAAAGATGGAAGCCTGAACAGCTCCACGGTCAATATACTCTAATAAAGCCGGATCCTGTAGGCTTTGGACGATATCTGTATAAGTCCTGCGAGCTTGCTCGGCATCCAGGATCTGCCCCTTTACAGGTTCGTTATCCATCCAGAGGGCAAACGAGGTAACCACCGCATCCTTCGGGACAGGGAAAATATAGGTCCCCTCCACATCCCACTCGTTTGGATTGAAAAAGGTCTGATCGACATGGGTCACGACGAGCTGGTCTTCGACCGTAACCGTAACATGGTGGTAGCGGATGTCTAGCTGAGCCATAGGCCTGGGCAGTGGAGGACAAGGGCCGGGTATACAAACCGGAGGCTCAGGGATGATGATACCATCTGCCCTGGCAGGCATGGGAATAGCCAGGCAAATCATAGCCAGGACGATGATAGCAGTTGAAATGTACTCCTTCTTCATGTCGCCTCCATTTTCCTCGTGTCCTAAACCTGTCTGCTGGGTTCCATCAGTCCTTAAATATCCATTGTTGAAGCAAGGACGGCGAAATTTCGGAAAAAGTTCCGGTGGTATAATCTTTTAACACGCCACGGAGCTACCACTTACGGGAATCCGTGGTGAATGTACTTATACTTAAGGATTTAGGAAGCAAGACAGGACCTATGTTAGACAAGATTGCAGGGATCGAAGAAAGATACGAAGAAATCAACCAGCTCCTATTAGAAGTTGGGGATGATTATCATAAAGCGGCTGATCTATCCAAGGAAAGGGCAGATATTGAGCCTCTGGTAGAGAAGGCTTCAGAGTACCGCCAGGTACTAAAGCGGATTGAGGAAGCGCGCCTGTTGTTGAATGGGGATGATGAAGAGATCAAGGAATTGGCTGAAGCTGAGATTTCTGATCTTGAACCACAAAAGGAGCGCCTGGAGAGGGAAATAAAAACCATGCTCCTGCCAAAAGACCCTCGCGACGAACGGAACGTGATCCTTGAGATACGAGCTGGTACAGGCGGAGATGAAGCGGCCCTGTTTGCAGCTGACTTATTCCGCATGTATAGCCGCTATGCCGAGAAGAATAACTGGAGTGTGGAGGTCCTGGAAGCAAGTGAGATTGGGATCGGCGGTTACAAGGAAATTGTCGCCATGATCAAGGGGCGGGGGGCTTATTCCCGCCTCAAATATGAATCGGGCGTCCACAGGGTACAACGTGTACCGGCAACAGAAGCACAAGGCCGCATCCATACCTCCACCGCCACGGTAGCCGTTTTGGCTGAAGTCGACGAGGTTGAGATAGATATTCCCGAAAGCGATGTCCGCATGGACGTCTACAAGTCGGCAGGAGCAGGTGGGCAAAACGTTCAGAAAAACTCTACCGCAGTCCGGTTGACCCACATCCCAACGGGAATGGTTGTCCAATGTCAGGATGAACGCTCACAGTTACAGAACCGTCTACGGGCGATGAGTGTTTTACGCGCCCGCCTTTATGAGATCGAGGAGGAGAAACGCCGGGAAGAAATCGAGGCAGACCGGCGTGGTCAAGTAGGCACTGGAGAACGGTCTGAAAAGATCCGGACGTATAACTACCCCCAATCTCGGGTCACGGATCATCGCATCAATATGTCCACCTACAACTTGCAAGGAATGATGTACGGTAACCTGGATGAGTTCATCGATGAGCTGGCCACCCGTGATGAAGCCGAACGGATGGCTACGGTCGGAATCTAACCGTGATCGGGGATTACCTGGTAACCTTCTCGTCAAAACTTAAGCCGGTGAGCGACACACCTTTCTTAGATGCCTCCGTGCTGCTTGCTAACACGTTGGGAAAATCTCGTGCCTGGGTCCTCGCTCACCCAGAAGTTCCTATTCCCCAAGAACAGCAGCGACCTTTAGAAGATGCCATCCTACGTTTAGAAGGCGGTGAACCTCTTCCATACGTAATAGGGCACTGGGAATTCTTCGGGCTTGATTTTCAGCTCAATCACGCGACTCTTATCCCTCGTCCTGAGACCGAATTGCTGGTGGAAAAAGCCCTGGAGTGGCTTCATAAACAAGCAGGCAAGCGAAGGGTTGTGGATGTAGGTACAGGCTCGGGGTGTATCGCCGTTACCCTGGCCTACCATATCCCCGATCTTAAGGTCATCGCAACGGATATTTCAGGCAGCGCTCTACAGGCAGCGAGAGCTAATGCGGGCCTTCATGGGGTATCTGAACGAGTTCTATTTATCCAATCCAACCTTATTGATGGTATCCAGGGAAGCTTCGACTTGATTTGCGCTAATCTCCCCTATATCCCTACGCATATTATGCGGAACCTGAGGGTTTATGAAAAAGAACCTGAGCTTGCCCTGGACGGAGGGGCGGATGGTTTGGAACTGATCCGCTCGCTTCTCTCGGTAGCATCCCAGCGTCTCAACGAGGCAGGTAGTTTGCTTTTGGAAATCGAAATGAACCAGGCAAAGGCCGTCAGCTCCCTGGCAAAAAAACTGTTCCCACTCAAAAATGTCCGGGTGTATCAAGACCTGGCAGGCAAGGATCGACTACTGGCAATTGATGCGATCGATACAGAAAACGCTAGACCGTAGTTCATTGGATTAATTGGGCGCCCCTACCCCCGGGTAGATAGGAATGCAAATGGAAACTCCTTTTCAGAATAAACGCATTATCGTTGGAGTAACGGGATCGATTGCCTGTTATAAAGCAGCCGATCTGGCTTCGAAGCTAACGCAGGCTGGAGCGCAAGTCGATGTGATCTTGACCGAGGGAGCGATGCAGTTCCTTACCCCGCTCACTTTTCAATCTGTGACCGGGCGAAGGGCATTTACTGAGGCTGATCTTTGGGGAAACGAGGCGCACGTCCTTCATGTAGGTCTAGGACGGCAAAGTGACCTGCTGGTCATAGCGCCTGCGACTGCAAACACCCTGGCCAAGCTGGCGCACGGAATTGCGGATAACCTGCTTTCCGTTACTGCTCTGGCAGCGGATTGTCCATTGGTAATCGCTCCCGCCATGGATGGAGGTATGTATAACCACCCGGCCACCCAGGCGAACCTGGATCTATTGACCCATAGGGGCGCCGTGTTGATCGGCCCCGCGCTGGGTCATCTGGCATCCGGTTTACAAGGAATTGGCAGGATGGTTGAAGTGGGCGAAATTATGGGACATCTGCGTTTGGTGCTGGCTAAGCATGGCCCCATGAAAGGGCGGAAAGTCCTGGTGACAGCCGGCGGTACGGAAGAACCGGTCGACCTTGTACGTTCAATAACAAACCGCTCTTCGGGGAAACAGGGCTTCAGCCTGGCCCAGGCGGCCCTGGACCAGGGAGCGGATGTCACCTTGATTGCCGGGACTACCCATCTTCCTACTCCTACCGGGGCAATCCGGATCAACGTTCGCACCGCGCAGGAGATGCTGGAGGCCGTCCTGGAACAGGTCTCGGATGCAGATGTACTGTTAATGGCAGCCGCGGTGGCAGATTTTCGGCCTGCAGCGCCAGCCAGTCGCAAACTCAAGAAGGAAGGCGGAATTCCCCAAATCCATCTCGAGACCACGCCGGATATCCTTGCCGCAGTCGCTAAAAGGAAATCGGAGACGCACTGCCCGAGGGTGAGCGTTGGCTTCGCCGCTGAAAGCCAGGATTTATTGGCAAACGCCAAAGCAAAGTTAATGACAAAAAATCTGGACCTTATTGTTGCCAATGACATTACTGCCGAAGGGGCAGGCTTTGCTGTGGATACAAACCAGGTCACTCTCCTGGATGCCTCCGGGGCAGCGGAGACTCTTCCCAAGATGACAAAAGCAGAGGTTGCTTATATCGTGATCGAGCGGGTAACTCGTATGCTGGTAGGTGGAAAATGACCGGGATCGAGAATAGAAATTACCTGTTACATCTTTGCCAGCGCCAGGCATGGGAAATGGCCCTGGAAACAGGAGTGTATAATGCCCCCTCTCTATCCAGGGAAGGCTTTATCCATTGTTCTCTTGAGCATCAAATCCTGGAGGTGGCGAACCACTTCTACATTGGAGTTCCGGACTTGGTTCTACTATGGATTGATGCAAGTCGGGTAAAAAGCAGAATTATCTTTGAACGAGCACCGGGTGAATCAGGGGAGCATTTCCCGCATATCTACGGGGCATTGAATCTGGATGCTGTCATCTCCGTGGAAGCTTTTCCCAATGAGGAGGATGGATTTTTCCACATCGTACCCCAGCCAACCATAAGGACATAACTACCCTAGACCTGGAGGTCTTTTTTATCGACCAGCCCTGATTCCCGGCTTTCCTTGAGCAACTTCTCTAACTCTACCCTCGATTCTTCTAGAGAGATGCCTTGAGAAAACTGCCATTCTTCGAGGAGCAGGTTCTGGGCGTGTCGAAGCACCGATAAATCGTTCTCATTCAACTTGTGATCTACACCTCGGGCAGTGATATCTCGAACGATCTTGCATAGCTCCTCCGTGCTGCCTTCCTTCATTCGCTCGGATAGCTGGACTTGCCGTTGGAAGCGATCTTCCGCAAGCTCCTCTCCAGGGCTGCGCAGGATATTGAACAGTTTCTTGAACTCCAAGCGCTCAACAGGCAATCTCAGGCTTCCCTGTTCTGCCCCGTTGACCGGTACCCAT
>CAZAQS010000057.1:0-21812 GCA_964486825.1 uncultured Anaerolineaceae bacterium
GACCTGCTGGCAGCCTTTGTTGAAGACAAATGCTCGCTTCCTTTGGTAGTGCACCGGGACTACGATTTACCGGCCTGGGCAAACGGCCCTGGTACGCTCGTGATCGCGTCATCCCATTCTGGGAATACAGAAGAGACTTTGTCCAGCTTTCGGAGGGCGCTTGAGAACGGTTGTCGCTGCCTTTCCCTTACAACGGGTGGTCAGCTAGCACAGGCTACCCAAGATTCGAATATGGCGCTTTGGGCTTTCGAACATGCCGGACAACCGCGTGCAGCCGTAGGTTATTCTTTTGGATTATTACTGGCTTTGTTCAGCCGCTTGAACTTGATTCCCGAACCAAAGGAGGAGGTGGCGGAAGCGGTGCAAGCGATGCGAGAACAGCAGGAGGTGATCCGCGCTGATGTGCCTGCCGTCCGGAACCCGGCTAAACGAATGGCTGGACAGCTTGTCGGTCGCTGGATTTCGGTATTTGGATCAGGGATACTTAACCCGGTGGCGCGACGCTGGAAAGGACAGTTCAGCGAGATTGCCAAGGCGTGGGCTCAATTTGAGTTCCTACCGGAGGCTGACCATAACACGCTGGCCGGCACCATCCATCCCGAGGATGTCCTCCGGCGAACGACTGCAATTTTTCTGCGTTGCCCTGCCGATCACCCGCGCAATCGGCAGCGCCTCGAATTGACTCGTAAGACATTTATGTTGGAAGGGATCAGCACAGATTTTCAGGATGGGAAGGGCCAGACGCCCCTGGGCCATCAATGGACCACCCTGCATTTCGGTGATTACAGCGCATATTACCTGGCAATGATCTATGGGGTCGACCCAACCCCGGTGGAGGCATTGGAGGGATTCAAGAAAGAGTTACAGGCTAGCCAACAAGCAGGGTAGAAGCTTATAACAGCCAGATAAAAACGATCCCTAACAGGAGCCCGAGCGCAATACCAGCCAGCACGTCGGACAGATAATGCACTCCCATAGAGACGCGGGCCAAGGCTACCAACGGAGCCCAAACTACCAGGATGGCAGCCAGCCAGGGGGGGAGGAGCGCTGTGGAGAGGACCGCCAGCATACTGGCTCTCACAGCATGACCGGAAGGAAACGAATGCGGATCGGTATTTCGATAAATGCTTCCCCAACTGCCTTCAGGACGGCGGCGCCGAACGGAAAACTTGATGATCATAACCAGCACAGCGGTCAGGAGCACCGCCAGCGCCAGGCTCTGCACTGCCGGCCTCCAGTTTGCTGGTCCTAGCACCCAAAGCAGACCAAACCCCAAAAGCCAAAACCAGGAATCGCCTGAGTGCGCCAACGCGGAAGCCAGCATACGTAAAAGTCCGGGCTTTTCCGCGATCCGCAGACGGGTAGTGAGACGGATATCGTAATCCAGCAACCTTTGACTCATGCGGGGTTCAACTGGGAGAGATGAGCTTGCATGATCTCCAATTGGTGGGGTTTGTCAACGTCCATCGCAATTTCTGCAAAGGGACATTGGATAGCGCGCCCTCTTAGCCCCAGGCGCTTGGAGGCCAGCTTAGCGGCCTTATCCAGTGTAAGAGCGTGCAGCATTACCAAAATGAGCGTATCGAAGCCGATCAAGGAAGCCTGCTTGAGGACGTTTTTCCTTGAACCAATAATGCGATCCCAAATCTCGAGGTTGTTGAAAACACTCTGAGCACGGAAGGCATTCAAATCTCCCCCACAGACCTCAACATCCTTCAGCTTGAGGTAGGATCGTTTAGAGTTGGGAAAGCGAGTTTCCATTGCCTCACGGCTTACCACATTATAATAAACGTCGTGGTCAGTTTCCTGGACCGCCTGCGCTACCCAATCAATCATTAAGGTTGTGATGGCGGGGATATCCGAGGAGACTACCATGACATGGTTCACTTGGGGGTTAAACTCTAACAGCTTCTTCGTCCCGGCGCGGATATTATCCAGCATCTCGCCATGGGAAGGAAGGAAGGCAACCAGTTTCGAGCAGCTTATATTTGTATCATCGTTAAGCCCAATAACGATCACCCGCTCCACGCTTTCCGATAAACATAAGGCATCTAATACCCATTGAATCATAGGCTTTCCGGCTATGGGCAGAAGGGCTTTCTCCTGACCCTGGGTATATTCATAGAGCGGATCTCCGGGTTCTGGGATCCCACCAGCGGTGACAATGGCATCCATAATGGTTATAACTCCTGGACCTGTGGCTCGAAACCCAACAAATCTAAATATCCATTTAACTCGTCGTATGTCAGTTTTCTACCCTTCCCAGATGCTGCGATCAGTGCGGCTTCCATCATGTTAGTTCCAAAGGAGCGCCCTTCCAAGACAGGTGTGCTGGTCACCAGGTATTTCACTCCAACATTCTTGAAAAGCGCGACGTCGGCTGGAGTGGTGGTGTTGGTTGCGATCACTTTGCCATCCAGGCGATCAGGCATATTCCGTTTCAGGTAATGGCAGTCCCCAGCCACCACCGAAGCCCAATAAAAGTACTTCTCCCATTTCGGTTTGCGCTTGTCCTGTTCACTTCCAGTGGGGTAAACCCACTTGAATGGGAGACGCCCGATGATGGGCATGACCAGTCCGGCCACCCGGATGATGGTTCTCTCGGACCGGATTGGAATGGGCAATCCAAGGCCGAACATGAGATCGCCAAAAACACAATCATAGCCTGCATCCAGGAAGGATTTGCTCATGCCCCAACGGTCTGCCCCTAAAGCCAGGAAGACCCTCTTTTGGGTGATGTAGCCGCCTAACTTTGTATCAATCGTGCCTGCTAGTTTGTATTCGAGCGTGTTTTTCAAACCGGCTCCGTCTACGACCGGCGTCTTCTCGATAAAACGAACCATCGGCTGGACAGAGAAGAGAGGGTACCATTTATTGGCTATCATGATGCCCAGGTCTGCACCTCCTACACCAAAAGCATCGACCTTTCCATCCAGCTCTTTGTAGAGTTGGGCCGCTTTTTCCATATCTCCATCCGTACCGATGCGCTCGATACATACTTTTTCGCCCAGGAGCTCTATCTTTACGGATTTGTTGCGTTTCGAAGAACCGATGCTGATGCTGACTGCACGCTTCATGAGAAATGCCTTTCCAGGAAAAGGGATCTGTCCAATTATATGCACATTTGAAAGGGTGGTTGCTTTTTGCTGTCTCCACCCCAGTATACTCCTATCTACTGAAAAAGTAGAGTAATTTGCTGCTTTCAAAGTCCAATACCATTCAGCAATAGGTTTGCTAGACCGTTATGTCGCGGTACAAGCAGCATCCTGGCGATTTTCAAAGGATTTTGGCAATGTAGCACGAATTGCTACTGGCATTAAGTGAGGTTATAATTTTATAGCAAAAGCAAACCAGGCCCTGCTCCAAAGGGGGAATAAGAAGGGTAATCGATGGTTACAAATGGAGATGGAGGTTAATCTGTGGATCAACCCAAGCATGCATTATTTAAAGGGAAAATCGTCCCATATTCTGAAGCAAAAGTAGGGATACTCACCCATGCACTCAATTATGGCACAGCTGCTTTCGGCGGCATCCGGGCATACTGGAATGAAGCCGAAGAGCAGCTTTTTATTTTTCGTCCTGGAGATCATTACCGCCGTCTTCTGAACTCGGCCAAGCTGCTACTGATGGATCTGGATTACACGCCGGAAGATCTATCGGAAATTACGATTCAATTGTTGCAAAAAGAAGATTACCATTGCGACGTCTATATCCGCCCCCTTGTATACAAAGCTGACGAGATTATCGGGGTGAAACTGCACGGGTTACAAGATGAGTTATCCATAGTGGCGGTACCATTTGACCGGTACGTAGGTAATGATACCAATGCCCACGTAACGTTCTCGTCGTGGCGTAGAATTGACGATAATATTATACCGGCCCGCGGAAAGATCAGTGGATCGTATGCAAATTCCGCTTTTATTAAAAGCGACGCCCTTCAAGCTGGTTTTGACGAAGCCCTCGTCTTGACACAATCTGGCCATGTTTCAGAGGGTAGCGCAGAGAACGTTTTTATGTACCGCGATGGGATATTGGTGACGCCCTCCGTAACGGATAATATTCTGGAAGGGATTACGCGGCGGACAATCATGCAGCTTGCCAGGGATGAACTAGGTATCCAGGTTGTGGAGCGCTCGATTGACCGGACCGAGGTCTACTTATGTGATGAACTTTTCTTAACCGGGACTGCCGCGCAAATTACAGCTGTAACACGGGTAGACTACCGGCCAGTTGGAGATGGAAAGATGGGGGAGATAACCACGCGTTTGAGGGAGATCTTTAAAGAGGTGGTGAGGGGTTGCAACCCCAAATATCGGGATTGGAATGTACCGGTATACGCATGAGAAGTGTGCTCTTATAATTCAATAATCTCTCCATCAGCCTTGCCATCGTGTAAACGAAGCAGGCCCAGGCTAGGTCTTGTCGAGTCTGCTTGCATGCAGCATGCAGAGCCGGGATTAAAGAGCAGTTTCCCCTTTATGCGTGCGTTTAATCTGAGATGGGTATGCCCAAATACGATGACCTGAGCATCTGGGAAATAAGCCATTACCCGGTGGATGAATCGCTCTTCCTGGATACCAAATATCAGGTAGTGCGCTTTGTCGATCAGATAATCCCTTAAACTACCATGACCGTGGGTAAGGCCAACGCCTACCCCTTCATAACTCAAGCTGCATTTTCGAGGTAAATAAGATAAGCGGTACAAGTCCCGGTTGCCCTTAACCGCAGTAACCGGGCCAATCCTGCTAAGCTCTTCCAGGACCCTTGGGGTAGATACATCTCCCGCATGCAAGATGGCTTGAACACCTGCTCCCAGAAAGACCTCTGCAATCTCTGGATTTAGACCAACAGCCCGGTCTGGGATATGAGTGTCTGCCAGGACGCCCAGGATGATCACGAGACAGGCCAGACGGAAGAGACCTGTTTGGGGAACAGGATGTCCAATAGGGCATGGTCGCTGTCGCTTTCCGTGATGCAATCAGGGAAAGCGAATTTGAGCTCATCCAAGGAACGGTAACCAAACACCAGCTTGAGGAAAGTCAGATCGGGAAAGGCAGCATTCCCGGAATAGGATTTGGGGGCAGGCTTCCAACCTTCTACCTGTGCCAGGCGCCCGTTTTCAAATCTCATTCGTAAGCCACTTCTATAGAAACCAATCTTAAATTCTCCGCTATGCCCTGCAAAGGTCGATCCTTCCAGCCGCCCTTCTAATACCGGCGAGATAAGCTTGATGAAGGTGATGAGATCGGCAACGCGAATATACCAGGCGTACGGTTGGCGTACGCGGGGTAGCTGGTCGCGCAGGACCTCGTAAACCGGGTGCTCGCTGCCTAACCAGAAACCAAAACTCTCAAAGCCTTCCTCTCCAAACTCGGCCGGCAGCCGCTCACCCGTTGATTGCAAATAGCGGATAACGGTTGGGGTTACGGCTGCCCATGAGATGCCCTTCTTTAGCTCATAGACTGTCGCAGACAGCATACTTCCCCAGCGTTGGAATGGGTGGGCGAAGAAGCCTACAGGTTCTCCTTCCAGTGTCTCGATGACACGAATCTCTGCCCGGTTGACGTTTTTTTCGCTTTTGCCGGTCAACTCGTATCGCCATAAATCTTCATCCCATCGACTGGATACCAGGTACCGAGAGTTGTTCTGGCCAGATATATTCGCCAGAAATTGGATATCCTCTGGCTTAGCAGCGCGAATCTGGTAGGGTTCGGTCTCAGAACCCTTTAACTTTGGGATATGCGGCTTGAAGCCAGCTCGCCCTCCGCCCAGGGAAAGCGCCATTTCGTAGCCGAAGATCCGGTAATAATAAGGAATCCCGGTAATCGCCTGAAGGATTTCCCCGCGTTCGCGGCTCCACTGGTGAATGACTTCAAACTGAGCTCTGACCAGGCCACGGTTCCTGTATTGCGGCGCGGTGCCAACTAACTCTGGCCGACCTACCTTCATAGGGATTCCGGCGTAAGTCCAGGTCTGGGAGATCAGGTTCATGCTGGAAACAATCGCATGGGAGATCGTATCTTCGACCACGGTAAAATCGTCCACTTTGAATGTCGGGTGGGGCTTCTCCATCAGATCGCGGGTCCAGACCCCGATTCGCTCGTCGAGCTTACCATCTTCTCCATCATAATGAATACGGGCGTTAAAATCTACCAACGCCTGGCTGTCTTCAGGGGAGGCCTGCCGCAGGATCAATCCGCCGCCCATATCCCTCAACACATTCTTTCGTTCCAGAACCATATGTCGATCTTCTCCTTATCCCGAACTTTATAGGGTTTGCAATTGAAACTGAAAGCCCTAGCGAGTTTACTCAGTAGTGAGCAAGGCGTCAAGGACAAGCATTTGAGAAAGCCTTTCCTCAAGATTGGGCTGTTTATTCGTAACCGGCCTGTAAAGAACAACCTAAGTTTTCAAATCCTAAGGTAAAATAATCACGTCTATAGGACCCTGGAAATCTCCGCAACCGAATAACTAACATGACAAAAATCCCCACTGCAATTACATTACTGGTCCTCTTGTTGTTGTTTCCCCTGTTCCATGGATCAGGTGTTGCTGAAGAGGATACCTCGGGTACCTCACGAAAAACCTATTTCCCAATCATCAACCAGGCAGCAAACCTGAAATCCATCGGGCCTTTTGGTGGAAGTGTGACGGCCCTGGCCATCGACCCACTCCGCCCGAATATCGTCTTGGCTGGCACGTATGGAGGAGGGATTTATAGGAGCACCAATTACGGGATTAGCTGGACCAGCTCTTCAGCCGGATTATCCAATCTTTATGTGCTCTCCCTGGCGATCGACCCACTAAATCCCAATAATGTTTATGCCGGGACTTATCGGAACGGAGTTTTTAAGTCTATGGATGGGGGGCAAAGTTGGCGACTTACCGGTCCAGGCCTGAATGAAAGCCCTATCGTTTATGCCCTGGCTGTAGACCCTAAAAGACCTTCCACGATTTATGCTGGCACACGGCAAAGCGGTGTAATGGGAGGGGGAGGGATCTTTAAAAGCATCAATGCTGGCCAAAGCTGGATGGCTAAAAACAGCGGTCTCGATGAATATTATGTCTATGGCCTGGCCATCGATCCGATACAGACGAATATCCTGTACGCAGCTACTCACGAAATGGGAGTTTATAAAAGCTTCAATGGTGGAGATGATTGGTTCGTCCATACGGTAGGTATCATTGACAAAAGCACACGCGCTTTGGCTATCGATCCCAAGCGTAATAACCTTACTTACCTGGGCACATGGCACGGGGACAGCATCTATAAAAGCAACGACTATGCAGGAAACTGGTTTTTTTCGGGAAACGGGATCAGCCCTGCAAAAGTATACTCTCTGGCGATCGATCCGGTGAACACGGATGTCGTGTACGCTGCTACCTACTTCAATGGGGTTTATAAAAGCCAGAATGCTGGATTTAGTTGGACGCAGTCTGGTCTGTTTGACAAGTTCGTTTATTCTGTAGTCGTCAATCCGGGAGGAACCGAAACAATCCTGGCTGGATTAATGGATTGGGGCATCTACCGGAGTGAGAACCAGGGCGGGGCATGGAGCAGTAGTCAGAATGGTCTTAGCGCAACGGTTGTCACCTCGATGGCACAGGTCTCTACCTCCTCTCCTTTGTTCGTTGGCACCTACGGCAATGGCTTGTTCTCCAGCGGAGATAATGGAGCAAGCTGGAAACTCCTTAACAACGGGCTGGACGATAGGTATATCAATGCCGTCCTCCAGTTGCCAGATAACCCAAACATCCTCTATGTTGGAACGCAGAGCGGGGGAGTCTACAAGAGCATTGACGGCGGCTCCACCTGGTTCACAGCCAATGGTGGTTTACTCCCGGCTTCAACCAGCTTATCTCCTCAATTGCACGAAGGCGCATTGCCATATACCTCGCTTCTACCCGAAGATGAGTTATACCGGGAGTTTGAAAACCAGGATCCTGAATTTGTCCCAGCAGAAGTTGAAGGTGTAGGTGTACCGATAACTTCTCTTGCCACTCACCCTGACCGTGCTTCAACGATCTATTTGGGAACGATGAATGGCTTATACAAAAGCGAGAATGCAGGCCTATCCTGGTCTGGGATCGGCCTGGGCAATATACCTATCCACGCTGTAGCTGTTGATCCACACCAACCCGCGGTTGTCTTTGCTGCTACGAATGGGGCTTTGGGGAGCGTATATAAAAGCTCAAATGCGGGCGGAAGCTGGAATCGGGTAGATACTGGCATTGGTGGAATTGGCGTGTATTCACTTTGGATGGACCCGAATGGGATCAATATTATTTATGCAGCTACCGAGAAGGGAGTTTATAAGAGCGAGACAGGGGGTACGGTTTGGGCCCCCTGGGGCTTGAATGGAACGGTTGTTTACACCCTTGCTGGTAGCCCGGGCGCCCCGTCCGCTCTCTACGCAGGAACTGCCAGTGGTATCTATAAATCCAATAACAACGGCAGGTCATGGACGGTGGGAGACCAGAGGCTAAGTGATAGGGTCGTACGTTCTATCCTCTCTCACCCATCCGCGGCGCGAACTGTTTTTGTCGGGACCAGCAACTTCGGCGTTTATCTTTGGTCGGAATTCGAACCTTAGGCATGCTGAGGCATTTGCTGCTCGAGCCAGCGCTATTTGGAGAAACCTGCTTCTGAAGCGGAATATAGGGTTCAGGTTGAGATTCCAAATTCCTATAGTCGATTCAATCAAAATGTGTTAGGCTTAATACGTAGGGATAACCGATTTTATCGATTAGAAAGGAAAAGCATATGACTCCTCCCGGTCCTGCCGAGCTGATTATCATCCTCTTAATCGTTGTGCTGCTGTTTGGAGTAGGTCGGATAAGCAAAATATCCAAAGAGTTGGGTAGCGGTATCCGGGCCTTCAAAGAAGGACTGCAGGGCACAGACGAAGATGAGAAAGAAGAAGGAAAAGTCAAAGAAGCTGCGGCAAAAGAGGAATAGGGGCTTGCCAGCTAGTTTCTCAGTCTGAAAGGTCGCTCAATCGCCGGTCGTATCAGCTGCGCCGGAGGGAATATGTTCTTGTCCTGCATCCTCCCGCAAGCTGGGCCGGCGTTCTCTTTTTTCGAAGAAAATCCATGTAAACATGATAGCCGAGGCGTACAACACCGCGGTGGTGACGAATAAGGGGGTAAATCCATAGGAAACCTGGACCAGCCCGGAGATATAAGGGCCGACTGCCCATCCCACCTGCCAGGCTAACTCTTTTACGCTATTTACGGTTCCTTGTTCGCTTTCAACGATCTGTTCCATAGAGAATGCGCTATACAGTGGAACAGCCATATTCATTAACGTCCCTCTCATCAGGAAGCCGATCGCCACCAGCCAGAAGAGCGGGGAGAATCCCATCACCAGCAAAAATACTAGACTTAGTCCCTGGGTCAGAACGACGGCGCGAATTTTGCTCCCTAGAACTCCTGCCACCCTCGGCCCAACCATCGAGCCAAGTCCTACCATTAACGAAGATAGGCTAAAAAGCAGGCCCAGCCTCTGGTCGCTGACTGCATGATGCTCTGCGAAAAAAACGTTCATATAAGGGATCAGAATCGCGGCTCCGAAGCCGATCAACAGGTTGGGAAAGGACAACTGCAAAGTCAGTGGTTTCTTGAGTACCCGCCAAATCGAGCTATCCGGTAAGGCCAGTGCAGTTTTCCCCATCCGAGGTGGCTCGTGGATGAGTAGCAGGGGGACAAGCGTCAAAAGACCCAGGCCGACGCTGCTGAGCAACACTGCCTGATATGCCGTGGCGCTGCGGGCGGGTACCTCCAACCAACTGCCAAATATGGCGGGCAGTTGGCCCGCGAAAACGCTACCGACCGCGCCGGAAAGGGTCACCAGGCCAAAACTCAAGCTAAATAAGAGCGTCCGGTTTTGCTCATCAGAAACCTTCATCATAAAAGGGGCCTGGCTCAAGAAATAGAGCATTTGGGCTCCGCCTGCTACGAAAGCTGCAACCAGGATCAGGATTGGGTTGTAAACAGTAACTTCCAGAGCCATCGCCACAATAAATACTGCCACGCCTAAAATCATAGCCCGCTTGCGACCGATCTTATCCGAGAGCAATCCCATCGGAATCCCCATGACCAGGGCTGCTACAGCCGGCATAGCATTGACCATACCCAGGAAATCACGCTCGAAGCCACGCTCCAGGATATAGAAATTAAAAAATAACTGCCAGGCGCTGATAACAATGCCGTCCATGATGACAGACAGCAAGAACAAGCGCGCTGACCGGTTGAAGGTGCGCAACTGAGCGGTTTGATTGTGTAGAATGGTGGATATCTTTGCCATAACGATAAAGGAATTACTCCAGCTCAGGTTTTCTTGAATACCATCCAGATGCTATTTCGTAAGCGTAAGCTGCCTGTATTAAACGCGCTTCATCCCAAGGACGAGCCACGACCTGTAAACCGGCAGGCAAACCGTCCTGGGTAAACCCACACGGCAGGGATAAGGCCGGTAAGCCTGTCAGGTTGAAGGGGGCTGTGAAGCGTGTCAACTGGCGAGCTCGTTCAACTGCATCAGCTCCGGCTAGTGGCGCCGCAATCGGCGTCGTAGGGGTGAGTAGGATATCAAAGATGTCAAACATCTCTTCGTAGCGACGACGCAGGATGGTTTGCAGGCGCCGAGCGAGTATATACTCTCCAGAAGTTACTGCTGCTCCGGATTGTAGCCGTACGAGCACATCCTGGCCGAAACCTTGCGGATGGCTGCTCAACCGGTCCTTGTGAAAGGCAGCGGCGTCACTGGTAACCATCAAACCGTTGGCTCGAGCGGCCTGGAGCGCCTCGGGCAGTTCTACGAGCTCGACGACCGCACCTAAGCTTTCGAAAACTTGAGCTGCTGCCTTGACGAGGTCTAATATCTCTACCTCGGCTTCCTCGAAAAAAGCTCCGCTCGCTAATCCTATTCTCCATCCTCGTACACCCTCTTTCAGGGAAGCAAGGTAGTCTGGAACAGGCCAGTCTACCGAGCTAGGGTCCTTTGGATCATATCCGGCTATGGTCTGCAGTAGGATGGCAACATCCTCAGCTCTGCGAGCCATGGGTCCAGGGTGATCCAGATTCCAGCTCAAGGGGATGACGCCGCGCAAGCTTATCCTTCCGAAAGTTGGCTTAAGACCGACGATGCCACATAAAGAAGCGGGAATGCGGATTGATCCCCCTGTATCGCTGCCTAGAGAAGCAGGACAAAACCTGGCGCTCAGGGCTGCCGCGGAGCCGCCCGATGAGCCTCCACTGATCCGCTTACTATCCCAAGGATTACTACAGGATCCGTAGTGCGGGTTCTCGTTGGTCACCCCGAGAGCAATTTCGTGCATGTTCAGTTTGCCCAGCAGGACTGCACCGGCTTGCTTGAGCTTCTTCACTACGAAGGCATCCTCTTCCGGGTAATGGTCCGCGTAGAACTTTGATCCGCCGGTTGTTCTTATGCCGCCTGTCTCGTAAAGATCTTTCAGGGCCAGTGGGATTCCGTGGAGCTTTCCGCGGTAGTTGCCCTGCTGGATCTCCTGGCCTGCTCTTTGGGCAGCCTCCAAAGCTTGCGCATCCGTTACCGTCAGGAAGCTGTTCAAGCGATGATCCAGCGCTTCAATACGGTTCAGGCAAGCCTGCGCTAATTCCAGGGGGGAGATCGTCCCTGAAGCAATCTCAGCGGCGGCTTCGAGCAGGGTGAGATCGGTTAGCTCCATGCTTCTATCCCTTTCCAATAGCTACCATCCTATCAAATTAGTTCAAGTAAATTATCCAGATCCCGGCGTACCTGGTCTGAGGTTTTAAAGAGTATCCCTCGCAGGCCAAAGTCCTGGGCGGCTTGAACATTATGGGGAAAATCATCAACGAAGACAGCTTCATGAGGTAGCACGCCCAGGCGCTGCACAGCCATTTGATAAATACGAGCGTCTGGTTTAGAGATACCGACTTCGGCGGAGATGAGGATATCGTCGAAGGCATCTGCAATCTTCCAGGTCTCGTTGATCACCCGTCGCAGGTTGTCCCAGGCATTGCTTAACAGGCCAGTTTTGAAGCGTGGTCTTAAGGAATGGATATAAGCTACCAGGCCTGTGTCCAAAACGTCCCCACCCCAGAAGCCAGAGCGGATCGCAGGGAAATCGTCCGCGGTTATTCCCAAGCTCCCGCGGATGCTTTCCCAATGCTCCGTAGTGCTCTTTTTTCCCAAGGTTGCCAGGCGGGCGCTCTCACTCTCGAATACCAGCCTGCTGAGCTCATCATACGTCAATCCCAGGCGGTGTGCCAGGTCCGCGCGAGACCGGCGGTCTTTCGTACGGACCAGCACACCACCAAGGTCAAAGATCACTGCTTTGTAGACTGTTGTTCTATCCACCGGCCTCCCTAAAGCTCTTCTCTCCACTGCAATCCCATAGCTCAGAACTGTTTCCTGAAGAGCGTGCTGCGCTGGTAAATCCGGTAACCTACACTATCATACAAACGGGTAGCTCCGGTCAGGTTTTCAGCATCCACACCCAGGGCTGCCTCGAGCATGCCCAGTTCTTTGAGCGCATATAGGCTCTGTACAATCAGCGACCGGGCCAGGCCCCGCTTCCTCCAGGGCCGGCGGACGCTAATATCTTCAGTATATCCGCGCTTCCGATTGTACTCCTGATTCTCCGTATGATTGATATAGCTGAGTACCATCCCAACAACCTGGTCTCCATCCCAGGCAACTTTCCACAAGCTGGTGTCGTTGATCGGGTTGGTAGCCCAATTCCGGTAGTCCTCATCAGCAGGAGGTACATGGTTCCAATGATCCTGAAAGGCCTCCTGCATGGCTGACCATATTTGGTCAAGGTGCTCAGGACGTACCGGTCGAAGTTCCAATCCTTCCGGCATAGGCGCTTCCGGAATATCTTCCAGATCCGGTCTTACCATCCGAAAGAAGTACCGGGCAGGTTGGTAGCCGTATTTCCTTAATAGGGCTTCCTTGGCAGTCTCGGTCTGTTCGGAAAACACATCAAAGTACCGTGGTGATCCCGGTTCCATGGCGCCAGTGCGGATGAGATCAGCCGCGATTTCTCGTAGTCGGGATTCATTATGCTGGATGAACGAATTACCAAGCCCTTTACCGCGCCAGGCTGGCAGGAGGAAAGCCAGGTGAAACCCAATCCATTCTCCTTCGGCATTCCGGTTCCAGAATACTCGCGTATATCCAACTACGTTTCCGTGGACTTCAGCAAACAGCATGTCGCGGTACGGATTGCAGTTTACCAGATGAGAATAACCATGAGCTATCTCTTCCAGCGTGTCTGCGCGTTCCGTCCCATCGGCGGCCTTACTACCGTTGATTACCGCCAGGATATTGGCGTAATCCGACTCTCCACGGAAGCGTCGATAGGATACCCCCGGTATATCGGGAGTCCAGGGCAGGTCAATTGTATCAGTTGGTAAGGTCTCGATTTCCATTCTTCATTTTTCCTATCTAGTTTTTTTCCCTAATCGATCGGCTCTCCGATAGCAAACTGATCGTTTTTCTCTTCTGGCGAGAGCTTGAACTTGCGCCATACAGGCAGAATTGTTAGGAGGGCAGCCCAGGCTGTGATCGTGAAGGGGAAGCGCGGGCTATACCGCTCCCAGAGATGTGCCCCGATCATAGGGGCCGGAAGCGAGACCACTCCAAGGCTGGTGCTGAAAAGGCCGAAGGCAGTACCGCGTACATTATCCGGCACAGCCTTGCTGACCAGGGATTGGTAGGCAGGAGACATCATTCCAACGCCCAATCCTAGCAACGCCCAGGCGGCCCCATACCCCCAGAATCCGCTTACTTTCACGAAAAGCAGCATGGCGATGAACTGGAGGAGGAAACCAACTCCGATCGCCAACCGCTCGCCTTTCTTATCGGCCAGCCAACCGGCAGGGATGGTGATGGCCATCATGAAGACCCCGAAGATCGAGTTCAGCCATCCTATCTGCTGGATGCTCATCCCACCAACTTCCTCCAGGAAGAGAGGTGTCAGGGTGAATGTCATGGTGAAAGCCATATCCCGGACTCCGTCTGTCACCAAGATCCAGGTGACCAGACCGCCTGCCAGGATCAGCCCGGTCATTGTGCCAAGGTTGGTGCGCAGGTTAGCCACCGACAACTTCTGAGGTTTGGCCTCGTGGCCGCGCGCGGCTACACGGGCCATTCCGATGCGAATGATCGTGGCCAGGGTGTAGAACCCACCTGCCACAACCAGCATCATTTTGAAGCCGTATGTGTCCGCCACCCAACCACCCAATGGCGGGCCGACCACAGCGACGATCATGAAGAGGGATTCGGTGATGCCGAAGACGCGCGCCCGGTTTTCTTCATTGGACTGTTCAGCAATGAATGCGCCAAAACTAGGGCCAACGAGGGAGCGGGTGACTGAGCTCAAGCCTTCGCCCAACAAAACCCATTGCCAAGTAGGAGCCAGGATCAGGCCAACGTAGGATAATACCCCCGCTACACTGCCCAGTGCAATGCTGCGTAGCCGGCCCATAGTGTCGGAGATCCAACCACCCAGGATTTGCAGGGCAAGCGGCACAATCTGGGAAAGGGTGAAAAACAAGCCCACCTGAATCACACTGGCGTTCAGGTCTTTCAAGTAGAGAGGCAGCAGCGGTCCATACATATTACCGCCGATATTTGCCAGGATCATCGCAAGCATGAACAGTTTCAGCATATTGTTGAGCAAAGGCGCTTTAGCTGCCCTGGTTTCAGTGTTGCCCAATATTTGTTTCTTGCTTGATATAGCCTCTGTCGTCATGACGAATTCCTAATTGCCGCTCTTAAAACGGCTGTTTTTGTCAGGCCGGTGCCAAATTTCCCTCCCGTACCTGATCCTGGATGTACCCGGTCTCTACGACCAGGTACATCCAGTGAGAGATCAACGGTGCCGGATAATGGTTCCCATATCCACAGGCCTGGTGTAGCGGATCGCTTTTTCCAGGTCTTCTGTGCGGATGGATGAACGTGGTTCACCATCCAGTTTCTTGACAAGTGAGACCAGGCTGGCAAACTTGCCGGTCTGAATCCCGGTGCTAGTTCGACGGGAATAAGTCCTATCGTTGTTGGATCCTTTCGTAAACATTTTGTTGCCTCCTAAAGAGCGAATTCCGAATTGCCGTTTCCAAACTGAAAATTTTGCAAGTTGATGAATGCTGTTGTCCATAAGGTTTATCCTCCTTGGCTTTGCTTCTGGCGACTTAATAAAAACCGGCCACGGGAGCCCCGTGGCCGGTTCAGGCACAAATAAAAAGCCACGGGGCTGGAGAGCACCGTGGCCGCAACTCACTAAGATGGTTTGCTAACGATCAGTAGGCGCACTCCGATAAGGCATGACAAAACCGCTAACTCCTGCGGTTTCGCAAACCCGAACGATTAAGGTGAAGGTCATCGACATAAACACACGCTCCTGATTCATTAGTACAACATTAGGCTGGAGTTTATCAATCATTTCAAATCATGTCAAGGCTATTTAACCTGGTCAGGTGGCTAGTTTTTTGCAACCTTATTCGCCACGAAGATCAACTCCCCAGGATAAACTGAACCATACGGCTTCTTGTCATAGTCCGCATAGACATGCTCTATTTCGAAACCACTACGTGCTAATAAATGCTCTACCTCGAACCGAAACAGGTAGCGCATCGGAAACGAATGTACCAGCCTTTCTTCCCTCCCATCAGGGTGGGTTACATAGTAGATCAACTCTACGTCGATGATTTGATTGAAGGGATCTCGCGCCACGATTTTATGCTTGCGAACCACCCGGCGGCCATCCGGCATAGTGAACTCCGGCTCTTCTGCCAACTCCTCCCCAATATCATTTCTCGTCAATGACTCAAGAGAAGGGTTGAAGATATCGAGCACTAACCTTCCCTCATCTACCAGGTGTTTGTGAATGCTCCGCAGACATGAAAGCTGGTCATTTATCGTCGTCAAGTGCTGGAATGGTCGGAAGGGTATTGTTATCAACTTGAAATCCTGCCCAAGCTCGAAATCTCGCATATCCGCCAATACGAGCCGGGCTCGCTCCTGGACTTCCTGCCGCTCTTGCAACAATCGTTCCCTACATCGATCCAACATAGCATACGATAGGTCGAGGCCTACGATCTCGATTCCCTCCCGCGCTGTGGGGATCAGGACCCGTCCCGTTCCGCAACCCAGCTCCAAGACTGGCCCCCCGGAGTCACTGGCCGCTTCAACAAAAAAGGTCACATCGGGCCGGTTACGGTATGGCACAACATGATCATAAAGGTCAGCTATAAAGGTATATTCTTGATACCCACCAGTGGAATCCATAAATTACCTCCTAGAAGACAGTCGATTTTATATTCAATCTATCATTAAGATGTCTCGGTCTCGACCGGATATCCGGCCTCCCTCCATTCCAGGACCCCTCCGCTCATACTGGTTACATTTTCAAAGCCAGCTTCCAACAGGATGTCGCGGCCATCCTGGCTCCGGTTTCCCGAGCGACAGATCACTACAATTTCTTGATCACGTGGAAGCTCATCCACCCGCCCGGCTAACTGGCTTAATGGGATCAGGGTGGAGTCGGGTACATGGTAATCTTCCCATTCGTCTGGCTCACGCACATCCAGCAAGAAGGCGCCTTGTTGGTATCTCTCGTAAGCTTCGCTAACAGTTATTTCGGTGGGCGCCGGGTTCGCCTCAGCCGGCTGTGCGGCTTTGTTTAGGACGCCGTAAAGAATTAGGGCCATCACACCGAGAACAACGACGCCTGCGATTCCGTAGAATGTCTTCATTCTCTGGCGCCTGGCTGCTTGCCGCGCAGCCCTTAGCCTGGCCCGCTGGCCTGGTTGTGCCTGATGCCTCTGGGACGGCTGCGAAACCGGCTTTACTTTGTTGGCCGGACTCGGTTTGGTTTTCTTTTTCTTCGCCATGGGGGATCCTCCTATCCAATTATAAGAGCTTATCCGAAAATTGAGAATCGGATCAACGAACGAGAATATGCAAATCGATCACCTCCCCCAAACGGGTGACGAACTGGAAAGAGATGCTCGTCTCGTCCGCTTCAACCACCATGGCTCCATGATCATCTCTAAACCTTGCCTGGCTGCCCGGGTGAAAGCCAGAGAAGGAGTAGCGAGCCCCACCTCCCAGGCCGTTGACGAAATAGGGGATACCGTCTATATGCAGACGCTCATAGGTATGGTCGTGCCCGGTGAGGATGGCAGACGCCCCCCAATCCGTAAAGGGCCACTGCATCCAGGTCACCGGCCCGTGCATACCGGATGAGTAAGGAGCATGATGGAAATAAACGATCTTCCATATAGCATCGGAGGCAGCCAGGATTTCTCTCAGCCATTCAGCCTGAATAGAGTCCCGCCGGAAACCATCCGGTTCATTGCTGTCGCTGTTTAGAGCAAAGAAATGTACTGGTCCCCAGACGAAGTCATAATAGCGTTCATTACCTGGCAAAGTGAAGTATTCCAAGTAAGGCCATGCTCCAGGAACGCCATAATCGTGATTGCCGAGGGTGGGAAAGAACCGGTTGACCTCAGCACCCGGTCCGTAACTACCCCGGTATGGATAGATATACTCATGGTAGTATTGCCCGATATTCTCGTCGATCGTTTCTGCTGAGCCGGTGGGGTAGTTGTTGTCTCCGGTGGTCAGGATCAGGTCAGGATCCCAGCTTTTGACAAGGTTGGCGACGTCTTCAGCTGGTTTTCCCGCCAGGCCATAATCCCCAATGACTGCAAAGCGGACGCTCTGAGTTGGGGTGTGCGTCTCTGTTGGGGTAAACGTGGGTAAGGGTGTTTCGGTCGCAGTATGTGTTGGGAAAGGCGTTTCGGTAGCAGGGATTGGTGTGGATGTGAATGTGCTCGTGAGAGGTATTGGCGTTGTGCTGGGAGGGGGAGTGGGGCTTTCAGTGGATGCTTGAGTGGCTGTGGAAGCCAGGGTTGGGGATGGGGCGATAGGAAGGACCCTGCCTTGTATTACGGGAGCGCAGGCTGAAAGCGGGATAAGGGCCAAGAATACCAGGATTTTTAGTTGGAATTTTCGTAGCACCAGTCGTTAACTTGTCCTCATTTTCTGACCAGTTTATAAACCGAACCTCTGTGGTTTACCAGATAGATTTCTCCGGCCTCATCCTGCCCAAATGTGGTAATGCGAGCTCCGGTCTCGAACAACAGCTCGTTTTCCCAACCACCAGACTGATTTTGAAACAATCCCCATACCCTTCCCGAGCAGTAATCTCCATAAATATATATTCCCTGCCATTCCGGCAGGCTGCTTCCACGGTACACATAACCCCCTGTAACTGCACAATCTCCTTCTACGTGCAGGGCATACTCCACCACCGGAAGGGTAAGACCTGTTTGATCGCAGTTTGTGGATTGGTAGCAGTGAAAACCCTCCATGAGATTCCATCCGTAGTTTTCGCCGCCTGGGCTGCCAGCGGGCTGGAAGTTCACCTCTTCCCACGAGTTTTGTCCCACATCTGCAATATACAGGTCGCCGGTTTGCCGGTCGAAAGAAATTCGCCAGGGATTACGTAACCCGTAAGCCCATATTTCTGGTCGCCCGCCTCCGTTTACAAACGGGTTTTCCTGGGGGTTGGAATATCTCTCCACCTCCCCCACTTCGATCCTCAGCAGTGATCCTAGCAGGGTATCTGTGGATTGCCCGTGGTTGCGTGGGTCGCCTCCTGATCCACCGTCTCCTAACGAGATATACAGGTAGCCATCCGGCCCAAAGACCATATCTCCGCCGTTGTGGTTGGCAAAAGGCTGGCGGACCTGAAGCAGACGCACTTCAGAACCTGGATCTGCAATGGATGGGTCTGCAGAGACGCGGTAGCGCGCAATGACGGTATCTCCATTCCTGTCTGTGTAATTGACAAAGAAATAACCGTTTTCCGTATAGGCGGGGTGGAAGGCTAGCCCTAATAAGCCTTGCTCTGAACCCGATGAACCTACTCGATTGCGGATATCCAGGAATGGAATAGCCAATGTGCTTCCGTTCTGGATGATACGAATGACACCCGGCTGCTCGAGGGCAAACAAGCGACCAGAACCATCCAGGGCATCCTCCAGACCGATTGGAGCTGAGAGGCCTTCCACAACCAGGCTCCATTCAAAATCACCTGGTTCGGGAAAGGTAGATAGCGCAGGCAGGGTGGCTGAAGGGCTGGCAGTTGGATCAATTGGGGATGTTTCCGTTACATCTGTAGCCTGCGGGAGAGGGGTGGGGGTACTGGCCCCTGTTGTACCTGGTGCTGTAGCTTGAGGTTGAGGGATAGATGGGGTGGCTGTAATTTCGTTACCTGGCGAAAAGGTTGGTAGGGGAGTGATAGCTGGTTCTGAGGTGCGAAGATCGGACAGCAGCCCGCAGCCGGATAGCACCCCTAGCAGAATCAGGAACAGATAAGGGACTATTTTATTCATGAATGCTTGCACGTTAAAAGGGTTGGCTCGCTAAAAACTAGTCGCCCCCCAGGCTTACACACCGCGAACCTTCGAATTTAATGATCCTCCCGGAAATCGGCGTCGATAATTTCCTGTGAGGCAACAGAACGATCCTGCCAAGGATTCGCAACCGTTTTCTTAAGCGCTGCCATATGCTCTTCTACTACATCAGGGGGACAGAGCTCCACAAACAAATACATACCCAGCCAGATCACACCCGCGTCATCGATCGGTCCTGGGGCGAGGTCAGGAAAACCGATCAGGTAGAGCAGTGATACAACCGGGATAGCTTTTAGCAGTAAGTTGACCCGCGCATCCGACATCAAGCGTAGGACAAGCTTGATTCGCAGGGTAATGTCTTTTAGGACGCCTCCCTTTGGATTTGTCATTTCACTTGGTTGATTACCAGGCATATTTCCTCCAAACAGGAGAATTATAACACTTCTACTATACGAATCGTAAATCGCGATCTTATAGGCCTGCTATAATTGGGCGAACCTTAAAGCAGCATGGAGTGAGCTACGCGAAATTCATAATGAAAATGAACAACTACATAAAAGCATTGATCTTCGATTTCGACGGCCTCATCCTGGAAACGGAAGGGGCAGATCACCAATCCTGGTTGGAGCTCTTTGAGGCCAATGGAGGGCAGCTCCCATTTCCCAAATGGTCTACACTGATCGGCACAGAAGAAGGCACTTTTGACCCTGCCCTGGAATTGGAGGAGCAGATAGGGCGCAAGCTTGATTGGGGCCAGCTCAAACCCCAACGCTACCAGCGCTGGCTGGAGCTGATAGAAGAGCAATGCATCCGTCCTGGGATTATGGAATACCTGGAAGATGGGAAACGGATGGGTTTTAAAATCGGGGTTGCCTCTTGCTCCCCGTTGGCCTGGCTTGAACGGCATTTGTCTCGTTTAGGCATCCTCGAATATTTCGATGTGGTTCGTGGAAAAGAACATGTGCGCATCACCAAGCCGGACCCGGCAGTTTACCTCGCCACTCTCGAGGCCTTGCAGTTAACTGCAAACCAAGCCATCGCATTTGAGGACTCTCCTAACGGAGTTCACGCCGCTAAAGCCGCCGGCCTCTTCTGCATTGCCGTTCCGAGCGAGCTGACCTCGATACTGCCACTCGACCACGCTGATTTGCGGCTGAAGTCAATGGCGGACCTGAGCTTAAGCCAGCTGCTCGAAAGGGTGCAGGATTGTAGACGGAATTCTTAAATCCCATAACATTCACCTATCCATCAGCCGGTGCGGGAAGGATGGCGCCGGGAGATTTTTCATCCTTCCTGCGCAAGTAGGCTTTGGTGATTTCCTCTGAAATCGCCGGGATAAGCGCCAATCCTAATACCCAAGACCATTCGGAGATCGACAAAAAGTGCGTGTTGAAGATCGGTTGGAGGAAAGGCACGTTGACCACCAACAACAGGAGGGTTACAGACAGGCCTACAGCGTACTGCATGAAGCGGTTTGAGAAAACCCCCTGGCGGAAAAGGGATGTACGCTCCGAGCGGACGGTATAAGCCCGGAAGAGCTCGCACAGGGACAGGGTAACAAAGGCCATGGTTTCCGCGGTCTGCACGTCCACGCCTCGCCAATCAAAGCGTAGGATCAAGGCCAGGGGATTTCCACCGGCAACAGCCATACCAACTTCTGCTAAATGCCACCATAAACCTAATCCGAAGGCTGTCAGGACCGCACCAGTCTGCGTTATGGTTTGGATCCCGATCCCCAGGCGCATCGATCGGTTGATGATGGGCTCGTTTTTTGGACGGGGAGGGCGCTGCATGACATCTGGATCACCCTTTTCCATGGCAAGCGCCAGGGCCGGCGCTCCATCTGTTAACAGGTTGAGCCATAACAGCTGGATGACCGTCAAGGGGGTAGGCAGACCAGCCAGGGTGGCCAAGAAGATGATCATGATTTCAGCCACATTCGAAGAGAGCAGGAAGAAAACGAACTTGCGGATGTTGGCGTAGATGATGCGCCCCTGCTCGACCGCCGCGACGATGCTGGCGTAATTGTCATCGGTTAGCACCATATCCGCGCTCTCTTTAGCCACATCCGTACCAGTAATGCCCATGGCTACACCGATGTCCGAGCGTTTTATCGCCGGGGCATCGTTCACGCCATCTCCTGTCATGGCTACCACTTCATCTCTGGCTCGCAATGCTTCCACAATGCGCATCTTATGTTCCGGCGAGACCCTGGCAAAGACATCCGTGTAGGCTACCTGGCGTTGGAGGGTGGCATCATCCATCTTGTTGAGATCGGGGCCGGTTAACACCTGGTGGCCAGGTTCCAGCAGCCCGATGCTCTCGGCGATTGCACGGGCGGTATTTGGGTAATCCCCGGTGATCATTACCGTTCGTATGCC
>CAZAQS010000058.1:0-21305 GCA_964486825.1 uncultured Anaerolineaceae bacterium
CCATGATCTGATCCATACAAACCCGGCCGATGACGGGTACTTGCCTTCCCCCAACCAGGACGGCATTTCCAGCAGTTCGACGAAATCCATCGGCATATCCAACCGGGATCGTCCCAACCCTTTCCAGTGCCCGCGTTATATAGGTATGTCCATAGCTGACACCTCGGCCCGGCGGTAAAAGCTTGACCTGGCTCAATACTGTCTTCCAGGACAGGGCCGGGGAAAAACAGTCTGGCAATATACATTGGCCTGAAGGGTGCAGGCCATAGATCGCGATACCAGCCCGTACAAGATTATAACTGGATGTAGGACGGGTGAGGCTGGCAGCCGAATTGGAGGCATGCACCAAACCGGGACAAACACCGGCAGCTTCTAATGCCTGGATAGCCAGGCCAAAACGCTGTTCTTGCACTGCCACCGAAGATGGATCGGCCTCATCCGCCCGGGCAAAATGGGTAAATAAGCCTTCCACCTGGATGCCTTCGGAGGGGAGAGAGTTCAGGAACTGGAGCACATGCTCTGCCTGTACACCTAAACGGCCCATACCTGAATCAACCTTGATATGCACTCGAGCTGGTATACCTATACGAAGCCCGACTGCAGCCAAGGCCTGGGCATGGTTTTCGTCCCAAAGGGTAAGTGAGATCTGCTGATGAACGGCCTCATCGAACCGGCCGGGAGGTGTGTAGCCAAGCAGCAAGATTGGGCAATCCAGACCGGCCCGCCTTAACTCCAGGGCTTCCTCCAGGCGGGCGACTCCACACCAGGACGCACCACCCCGCATGGCCGCTTGCGCTGATCTTATCGCACCGTGACCGTACCCGTTGGCCTTCACCACGGCCATCACTTCCGTACCACTCAATTGGCGGATACACCGGATATTATTCTCAATGGCCCGTAGGTCGACCTCTACCCAGGTCGAAAAGTTTTGCCCGTTTTCCATTAAAATTTTTACCCTTTAGAAGAACCCAGCCTCCTAAAGCGAACAGGAGAACGCCACCCCCCTTCACCTGCTACCCGAATATCCCGCCGTTCAAAGAGCAGCCAGGCCAGGAAGGTAAAGACAAGCCCTGCTAGAAGCAAGCCAATGAACCAGAGCCAATTCATCTCTTCGATTGCCAGTTCTTGCGCCATGTATTACTCCAATATTCGGAAAAAGTAAGTCACACAGCCTGAAAGCCGACATGATATGTATAACAGGCGTAACATCATTTTGTCAACAGGAAAAGCTCCCTTCTGCCTGTTTCGGATTCGTAACATCAAATGTCGGTTCTGATACCGGTAAGAAATATCCTGGTAACAGCCAGAGTCTACACTACGAATGATACACGCCAGAACGGAGCGGGTGTCTAAAACAAAATGATGCACACTTCTCGATTAATGGATGCAGTAAAACGCAAGGATATAGGGGCTTACAACCGCCTGGTATCAGACCATCAGGACCTGGTCTATAATTTCGCCTACTACGTGTTGTGTGATGAGAAAGCCGCAATAAGTGCGACTGAGCAGGCATTCCTTAAAGCCTTTCACAAGTTGGACAAATACAAGGATGGTCCCTTCCGGTTCTGGTTGCTGAGAAACCTGATCGAGATCTGTCAAAGCATGATTAAAGGGGAACCCAAATACTCAGGCCATATCAAGCAGCCGGTGGACGCAAGCATTCCGTTTGCATCTCTACTCCCGCAATTGCGCATGGCTTTGGTGCTCATCGAAATGGAGGGGTTAAATTACGAGCAAGCCGCCGAATTGACCGGCTCTTCCCCGCATAAGATAGCCCAACAACTATCCAAAGCTCGCCAACAGCTCTCGCTTAGCAACCCTGGATAACCCCACTATCAAGTTGAAAGAATAAACCCCCTTTTGGCCTTCCTCGCCGACATGGGTATCATTGGGTTTGGAAGGAGTTATTGGTTTTCGCTCTTCCTCGAAAAAGAGAAAAGGGGAATGATAGAATAGAATGATGCGGATCAGGCTAATAGCCACGGCGATAGCCTACCAAGAGAATAAACCGGAGGAGATCAAGACGGTATGAAATTAATTGATAATCACAATCACCGCCAGGCTTTGGTTTTTGATTTTGGTGGTGTGCTACTGGACTGGAATCCACGCCACTTGTATAAAAAGTATTTCAATGGGGATTCAGAAAGCATGGAGCGGTTTCTGGAAGAAATTGGTTTCAACGAATGGAACATGCGCCAGGATGCAGGGCGACCATTTACTGTTGCAGTAGCGGAGCTAAAGTCTCAACATCCCAATTGGGGCGATCTCATCGAAGCCTACCACAATCGTTGGGAAGAGAGCATCAATGGGGCTATCGAGCCGACCATCGACATCCTGCTCGAACTGAGAGAGAAAGGCTA
The DNA here is from genome assembly GCA_964486825.1 of uncultured Anaerolineaceae bacterium. Classification (GTDB taxonomy): domain Bacteria; phylum Chloroflexota; class Anaerolineae; order Anaerolineales; family UBA4823; genus CAZAQS01. The sequence goes on from CAZAQS010000058.1 coordinate 2,361, forward strand.
CCCCCTTTACGGCCTAAGCAATTTCTCTATAGAAAAATTCCACCTGGTGAGAAAAAGGTTTGACTTTTTCGACTGGTTTGAGGATATCCTACTTTCAGCAGAAGTGAAGCTTGTGAAACCAGACCCGAGGATCTACCGGGTGCTATTAGAGCGTATCCAGCGCGAGCCGGGTGATTGTATATTAGTGGATGATTCCGCTCAGAACATCGAGTCGGCCAGGAACTTTGGTTTGGATGGGATCCACTTCCATTCTCCCGAACAATTGAAGAGGGAGCTCGCTGAGCGGGGGATTCTTTGAGGCAGACTGGAACAAGAAAAAGTAGGGTTAGATGCTGAGGAAATTCGTTTCACTGTTTGCAAGAGACCCGAACAAACGCGCCATCGAGCAATTTGGCCCCCTGGTCGAACAGATCAACTCATTTGAGAACGCCTTTGAATCCTTGACGGATGAAGCGCTACGAGGAAAAACAGAGGAATTTCGAGCTCGCCTGGACAAGGGGGAGGGGCTGGATGAACTGCTGCCAGAGTCTTTTGCAGCGGTACGCGAAGCCAGCAAGCGCAGATTGGGCATGCGCCACTACGATGTACAGCTGATTGGCGGGATCGCATTGCACCAGGGGAGCATCGCCGAGATGCGCACCGGTGAGGGTAAGACCCTGGTCGCTACCCTGCCGTTATATCTCAACGCGCTGGGGGGAAGCGGCGCTCACCTGGTTACCGTCAATGACTACCTGGCCCGCCGTGATGCGCGCTGGATGGGACCGGTTTACGAAGCGCTGGGGTTATCGGTAGGGGTTTTACAGATAACTCCTCCGCATGAAGATATCCAGACGGCATATCTGGTAGACCTGGGGATCGAGGCAACCCAAGAAACCGGGCAACAGCTTCGCAAAGTTCCCCGTCCGGAAGCCTACCAGGCCGATATCACTTACGGCACCAACAGCGAGTTTGGTTTTGATTACTTGCGCGACAATATGACGATGACGTTGGAGGAACGGGTGCAGCGTGGCCATGCTTACGCGATAGTCGATGAAGTCGATAATGTGCTGATTGATGAAGCACGCACCCCGCTGATTATTTCCGGGCCTGCATCCGAGGATACCGAATGGTATTTACGGATGGCCGAGATCGCCAAAAAGCTGAACCGGGTGCACGTAGATGTCGACCAGCGCAACCATGCCGTCTCCCTGACCGAGGCGGGGGAGGCAAGGGTTGAAAAACTATTAGGCTTACCCTTGCGCGATCCTGCCCGACCGGAAGACGTATCCCTTGAGCAAGCTCGCCTGATGGGCTACCTGGAACAAGCTCTGCGCGCTCAATTCCTGTACCGCCGGGAGAAAGATTACCTGGTGTTAAATGACGAGGTGGTCATTATCGATGAATTTACCGGTCGGGTCATGCCTGGGCGGCGTTGGTCGAGCGGGCTCCACCAGGCCGTGGAGGCGAAAGAAGGGGTGCAGGTCCATCCAGAAAATGTGACCTATGCGACCATCACATTGCAAAACTATTTTCGAATGTATAAAAAACTGGCTGGCATGACAGGCACAGCCCTCACCGAAGCGGAAGAGTTTGACAAAATCTACAAGCTAAAGGTTGCAGCCATACCTACAAACCTGGAATATCAGGCCTCCCAACCAGGTTCGTCGCTGGTCGAGCTTCAAGGACGAGATGAAACCGGCAACGTCTACAATTATTATGCTCGGGACAACGATCCAGAGCAGGAGCCGGTTTTTTGGAAGCGTATAGATTACCCGGATTCGGTCTTCCTCACAGAGGAAGCCAAGTTCAGGGCTATTACAACCGAGATCCTTCAGTGCTACGCAGTTGGACGACCGGTGCTGATTGGCACCGCCTCCGTTGAGATATCTGAACGCCTGTCACGACGCCTGGGTAGAGAGCTGATCGGACGGCTGGCCCAAACACTGCTGATACGGCATGCCTGGTTGGAAAAGAATGCCAGGCAGGAGGATGGAGCCCGCATCCCGGAGCTGGAGCCCCTTCAGGCGCCTCTCGAAAAGCCACGCTCGACCTTCCTACGCAAGATGTCTGAAGACTTGAAGATCCCCATGGAACTGGAAGCTCCCTCGAACCTGGAGCGAATGCTCCTGGTATTGAACCTCAACAGCGATCACCAGGAGCGGTTGTCGAGAGCATTACAAGAAGGAATCCAACACCAGGTATTGAACGCGCGCCGCCATACAGAAGAAAGCCAAATCATCGCAGCGGCGGGTAGCTTCGGGTCTGTGACCATTGCCACCAATATGGCTGGCAGGGGTGTAGACATAAAATTGGGTGGTGACCTGGCAGAAGAGGTGCTATCCCGGGTTAGCCAGGTGCTTCACGACGCAGGATACGATCCTTCTTACAAGATGGACACACAAGAACGCCGGGCGGCCTTACAGCAGATAGATGACACCCGATATTCCCCGTTCGAGAGCGAAGTGCACTATTATCTTCAGCACATTGAGGATATGCAATGTGTTTGGGACCTGGGCGGGCTACACGTCATCGGTTCAGAGCGACATGAAGCCCGGCGGATCGATAACCAATTGCGTGGGCGAGCCGCTCGACAAGGAGATCCTGGCTCATCACGTTTCTACGTATCGCTAGAAGACCGCTTGCTGGTTGATTACGGAGGTCAGGTAGTCGATGACCTGGGTGAACGCCTGGAAATGGAAGCTGATGAGGCGCTACCCCTGCAATCCAGGAATGCAGACCGGTTGATCGAGCAATCTCAAACCCGCATCGAAGGCACAAATTTTGAAATCCGCAAGCACCTGGTAGACTACGATGACGTGCTGAATGTACAGCGCTCCAAGATCTACGACCAACGTGACCGGATTCTAAAGAAAATAGATCTTGTTGAAGATGTTTCCGCCATGTTGAGAGCTGAAGCACTGGAGCGACTACCGAAGGCGCCGGCAGAAGGATATGAATCAAGTCAGACTGCCTGGGAGATGTTAGCCTGGTTGGAAGAAGTCCAACCTACCCTGATGCTTCAGGAACGCACGGTACCATCCTTTACCTTGCGCCTGCTGGTAGATCGAATCCTATCCGAACAGGAACAACACGGGCATCCGTGGGAAGCCAAATCATTGCTGGAAAGCTTGATCGAGGTTGCCGATCGGTCCCTGGCTGCCGAAGAAGATTATTTGCGTGGGGCCGTGGAAAATCTTATTGACCAGCACCTGGACCGGCTGGAAGCAAAGCTTGACGAGCGCCAGTCTGCTCTAGATGATTTTCTGCAAAATCTTGAATCCCTGGAAGAAGACGAGGACCTGTCTGACCAGGATCTCATCGATGGGGTAGCCAACGTCTTGAATGCTCCTGTAGAACTGGCTCAGAAGCAAAAGCAAGAGCTGAGAGCAGACCCGGAAGGGAAAATTCAGGCGCTCTACCAAGATTTTGAGAAATCGATCATCGAACAAGAATTCTCTCGCTTGATCGGCGCGGTTGAACACAGATTAGAAGATTCGCTAAACCTTGATCCAGCCTCGCTCCCTGCGGATGATTGGGACGCCCTGGAGGAGCAGATCCTATTCGAAATTGCGAAACTCCTGGATAACAAGCGCGAACGCTTGTTGGGGAGCGCGGAGCAAGGACTGGAGGAAGGAGAAATCGTCCTTGATCTGAAGCAGGCGCTCTTTGAACAGGGGTTGGTTGAGACAGGCCTGGATGCAAGCGCTGAGGCCAGGGTAAGAGAACTGGTCCGGCTGCTCTTGTTGATGAGCCAGGGACAGCAAAGCCAGTTAGGAAGGCGGCCTGGCCCAATGCAGCTGGCCAAAAAAGAGCGGTTAACCTATTCGCACTACGCCAGCCATCTGGCGCAATCCCTGGATCCCGCACAACTCTCCATGAATATTATTGAACACCTTGAGGAGGCGCATCGGGAGCTTATCCTTGGATGGGGCAGAGCCGGACCAGAAGGTATGACGGGCGCTTCTGAAGAGATCCTTGCGAGAGCCGGACGCCAGGCACATTCAGAGATTTACCGCCAGCTTATGCTTTCCGTGACTGGCGACCTGTGGGTTGAGTATCTTACGAAGATGGAAGCCTTACGCGTTTCTGTGATCCTGGAGGGCTACGGACAGAGGGATCCGCTGGTAATGTACAAAAGCCAGGCCTTCAAACTTTTCCAGGGCTTATTGAGAGATATGCGCCAGGGTGTCGTCTCGCGTATCTTCACATTCCTGCCTCGCAACCTGCATGCGCCGGTTATGCGGGATGTGGATCCAGGACCGGTTGAAGGAGCTGAGGCCTGACCCAGGCCAAACGGGAAAGGTAAATATGTACACTCAAGACTATATCAAGCGCATGATCAACCAGCTCGTTGCAGCCCTTCAAATGATCATTGGCTTGAAGGCTGCCGGGCAATATGGCCAGGCCCTGCAGGCAATCGATCAAGCATTGGAGCAATTGCTGGGTCTGAAGGCAGATTTAGCAAGACGGCTTTCCGATGAAGCCATCTTGAATTCATTGATGCAAGGCAAAAGCCTGGATACGGATAGGCTCCGGATCGTGGCGGACCTCTTCAAGGAAGATGGAGACATTCTTGCTGCTCTGAACCGGACTACGGAAAGCTTTTCCAGCTATCTGCGGGCCTTGAATTTATATCTCGAGGCCGCCTTAGCCAATGGGCAAGATGGTATTTCAGAACCTGACGACAAGCTAGAAGACTTGTATCACCATTTGAATAAATACCACCTGCCGGCTCCCACCCTTTACACTTTATTTGAATATTTTGAAAAAACCAGCCGATATATGAAGGCTGCCAGAATCTTGAACCAGTTATTAGATGAGCCGGCCTTGCGAGAGGAAGTCCGCCGTGAATCACTCGATTTCTACCGGCGCTTGAGGGAGAAATCAGACACAGAACTAGAAAAAGGTGGGTTTACCCGCTCTGAAGTGGAAGAGCGCCTTTCAAAATTCGAAAACAGATAATTGGAGCATAGAAAACGAACATGAAAGCCGTCAGAATGGTTCAACCTGGACTGCCCTTAGAAATACAAGAGATACCTACACCGAAAACCGGTCCTCGGGATGTGCTGGTTAAGGTAAAAGCTGCAGGCATCTGTCACTCGGATGCCCATTACCGGGCTGGGACCTCCCGGGTAGACCCGCTCCCACTAACCCTAGGGCACGAGGTGGCAGGGGTAATCGAAGAAATTGGGGCCGATGTTCGCGGTTTTAAACCCGGCGACCGAGTATGCCTGCATTATATGGTCACCTGCGGTCATTGCGTGTATTGCGACCAGGGGAACGAGCAATTCTGCACCACAGGAAAAATGATCGGGAAATATACCGATGGTGGATACGCAGAATATATCAGCATCCCTGAGCGCAGCGCCTTCTTGCTTCCAGAGCAGGTCTCCTTCGAGCAAGGAGCGATCATGATGTGCTCTTCAGCAACATCCTTACACGCCCTTTATAAGGCGCGCTTGCAACCTGGTGAAACGGTGGCGGTATTCGGTGCAGGTGGATTGGGTGTTTCCGCCATCCAACTAGCCCAGGCGTTTGGCGCTCAGCAAATCCTGGCAGTCGATATCCGCTCGAGCAAACTAGAAAGGGCAAATGGCTTTGGGGCCATTCCGGTCAACGCCAGCCAGGTGGATCCTGTAGAGGAGATCTTATCCTTAACCAATGGGCGAGGTGTGGATGTGGCTATCGAGCTGGTAGGTCTGCCATCCACAATGAGCCAGGCCACTCGTTCGCTGGCTATCAAGGGACGAGCTGCCCTGGTTGGCATTTCAGGCGATTCCTTCCCGGTGACGCCATATTATGAACTGATCAATAAAGAGGCGGAGATTATCGGCGTTTCTGACCACCTGGCCCAAGAGCTTCCGCGATTGATCGAGTGGGTCCGGACGGGGAAGCTGGCCTTATCAGAAGTCGTAACTCAAACGGTGCCACTGGAAGCAGATGTCATCAACGCTGTTCTGGACCGGTTGGAGGGTTTTGGGGAGGATGTGAGGGTGGTAATCAATCCATGACAAGTTGTCTAATCAGGCCTGGTGTAGGTGAGCGGTCCAGCTCGTCTACACCAGGCTTGAAACCATTCGGCCGGTTGGCAAAAGTTGGATGGAGTATAATTTGACCGGGATCTGGGTTTTATCAAAGTAATCGGAGGACGGGGGAAAGAGCGAATGCAAACCATCGGTACGATCTTTTGGAACCAGCAGGAAAAGCGCTTGCGTGCTTTTTGGAGGCTCTTGGGCCAGATCATCCTGCTTATATTGGTTACCCTGCCACTCCAGTTGGTGACGACATTCATCGCCATGGGATACTTGATGTCCAGTGAGGACCTTCCACCTGCAGAAGCGGCTGATCCGCTCCTGTTGCAGGAATATATCGCCCAATCACCCTTCCTGCTGCTTGTTTCATCCCTCGTGACTCTAGGCGCTATAATCCTGAGCGTCTGGTTAGCTGGCAAGTTACTGGACAAACGCCCGTTTTACGATTTTGGCTTGCGACTGACCCGAAATTGGTGGATTGACTTCGGCTTTGGCCTGTTTTTAGGTGTGCTGCTGGTCTCCTTGATCTTCCTGGTTCAGCTTGCTGCGGGATGGATTTCGGTTACAGGAACCATGGTAACGTCGGAACCTGGGACTGGTTTCCTGGCAGCCATCCTGGTTCCTCTGGTCACGTTCCTGGCGGTAGGCATCCAGGAGGAGCTCTTCAGCCGGGGATACCAGCTAAAAAACCTGGCCGAAGGCTTTAACGGCAGCACGGTCTCGCCAAATACAGCCATCCTGCTTGCCACCCTCTTATCGTCTGTCGTTTTTGGAGTTTTGCATATCCTCAATCCTAATTCCAGCTTTTTCACCACTTTTAATATCATCCTGGCAGGCATATTCCTTCTGGCGATGGGTTTCATCCTGACAGGAGAGCTGGCCATACCCATCGGCGTTCATATCACATGGAACTTTACCATGGGCAATGTTTATGGTTTCCCCGTCAGTGGGATAGACTTCCGAGGAGCTACAATTGTAGCAGTCGAACAACATGGCCCGGAGTTGTGGACCGGAGGAGCGTTCGGACCGGAAGGCGGCTTGCTGGGTGTAATGGCGATTTTGCTCGGCGGACTGTTGACAGTTTTGTGGGTGCGCCAGCGATATGGTAATTCACAACTTGAGGAGAAACTGGCAGTTGCCCCGCAAAGGTCAGGAAACCAGCCTACTTCAGAAACGCCATCTGGAAACCTTGGAGAGCCAGGTTACTGATCCAAATACAAAAACCGATGGTGAAAAAACAGTACTGGTAACAGGTATATGTACTCGAGACTCAGAAAATACAGGAGGAAATACACAATGAACAAGATAAAGAAAACAGCTTTAATTGCTGGGGGTGGTCTTGCAGCCGTAGGAGGTTTGGCCTATCTTGGCCTTAAGATTCCTCCAGGTTCTTTTCCACCGCCTGAGGACTTGACAAGATTGCATGATCGAGTTGATTTCTCCGGTGAATACCCCGATCCAGTCAAATACCACCTTACCGGAACTTTTGGTGAAAAGGTGCCGGTTATACAAACCGCGATTGTATGGGGGCAAGCGCGCTACAAGATCAATGGTCTAAACTTACCCATGCGATTCAAGACATACTATGCCCCAGGACAACACTTTTACCGGGATATCGAAATCACCTGGTATGGGCGGCCGGTCATCCGCGGTTATGATTACTTTCTATTTGGCGAAGGCAGGCTAGAGGCAAACGGCCTGATGAACCTTTACCAGGTAGGGGAAAAAACCAATCAAGGGCAGGTCCTGTCTATGTGGGCAGAAGCTATGTGGATGCCGTCCATATTCATTACAGATGACCGGCTGCGGTGGGAGGAGATCGACGATGTCACTGCTCGCCTGGTGGTGCCAATTAATGGAGGGGAGGAGTCTTTACTGGCAAGGTTCGATAAACAAACCGGCCTTTTGCGTTATGTCTCGGGTATGCGCTACCGGAACGAGCAAGAGAACCGGATACCCTGGCGAGTTGATTATTCTAACTGGATCGCACGGCACGGCATGCGGATCCCGCGCAAGATCTCAATGACCTGGGCAGACCAGGACTCTCCCTATGCAAGTTTTGTCATGGAAGGCGTCGAGTACAATGTGGATATCTCTGAAAGGATCTCTCGAGAAACCATGCCCAGCCCAGAAACAGGCACGAAGGCTGCATAAGATCTCCCTGGTTATCCTTTCCGTTTTGGCATATCTCCTTGTAGCTTGTGGACCTTTGACTGGTGGACCTCTTCAAACAGAATCTAGAGTTGTTGAACTGGAAGGTGCAGACTCAGCCCAAGTAGAAATCAGCATGGGAGCTGGCAGGTTGCGCGTGGAAGGTGGTAGTTCAAGGCTAATGGAAGGCGCCTTCACGTATAATATCGAAGAGTGGCGCCCAGAAATTAATTATTCAGTAAGCGAAACTACTGGACGCCTGGTCGTCCAGCCACCGCCTGGGATCGACATCCTCCCCCAGGTGGGCACCAGCCAATATGATTGGAACCTGCGTATGAACAGCCAGGTCCCCCTGGAACTCAAAGTGGTACTTGGCGCCGGGGAAGGAGTCCTGCATCTAGGAGATATCAACCTTACCAGACTCTCGGTCACCACCGGGGCGGGTAGCACCATTGTTGACCTGCGGAAGAACTGGCCACATGACTTGCACGCTGAGATTACCGGAGGGGTTGGGGAGGTGACCCTACAGCTGCCATCTACAACCGGTGTAAGGCTCGAAACGAGTGGGCTGGCGGTGGTCAACGCAGATGACCTGGTAAGAGAAGGAAATGTCTACGTAAACCAGGCTTTTGGGCAAACAGCCAATAACCTTTTCATGACCTTCCAGGCGGGAATCGGTGCGCTAAACGTAGAGGTAGGTCAATAATAACCCGCCTGCACTTCCTATTACTTATTTGAATGGACGATTAGGGCTTGTAATCGGATACAAAATCTGCTAAAGTGATAATAAAGGAGGACTTGTGATTGTACCGGTCCGGTGAGCTGGGCTGAGTAACATTTCTGAAACTACATTCTTACTATACTCGCATTTCCGATTTTGCCCGGCTGCTGTTCCATTGAAGGTACAGAAGTGCCGGGCGCCTGTATTTATTGCAGGAGGTGTATCATGATCGGAGTTCGTAAGAGTATACAACGGCATGAAGCCGAAAACACAATGCTCAATCGAGCTTTAGAGGGGGATCTAGAATCTGTGAACCAGGTACTCAATTACCTGAGCTCGTCGAATAAATACCTGCGCAGGATCATGCAGGAAGCCATCCACGATTTCCTAGGCCAAAGGATATGGGATATGCTGCTCCATTGTTTGGCAGAACACTGTTGGGAAGGTCACCCCGACAGCATCCGCAGGAATGAGCTGCAGTCATCCGAAAGAATCGACCTTTCGATCGAAGAGTTATTTGTAAAGGATGAAAGTGGATGGGAAAGAAGATTCAAGGATGAGGCACTGCTTAGGGGATTAGAAGAGGAATCCCAAGAGGTGCGCTGGACAGCGGCTTATTTATCAGGCTTGCGCGGTTACCTGGATGCCATCCCAGTCCTTTCGACGATTATCGATTGCGAATCTATAAAATGGAAGCTGCGCGCAGTGCGAGCTTTAGCAGCGCTGAGTCATGAAGCATGCGGCCCACCTCTGATCAAAGCACTGGCGCAAGATCAAGATGTGCTCCATCAGGAAGCCTTACGGGCATTGAGCAGTATGGGTGGAAAAATGAAGCTGGCCTGGCTTTCAGCGCTCAGCCATCCGGACAGCCATATCCGCTGGCATGCAGCGCGTGGGTTAGGACAGGCGGGAGATGCATCTTCAATAAAAATCCTGGCTGAAGGATTGCTGGATGAAAACCATGCCGTACGTTGGGCTACGGCCGATCTGTTGGCCTACCTGGGAGAAATATCTGCGCCGGTCGTGTTGGAGCTGATCATCAAACACCCTTTGGCCGAACCGTTCAGAGAATCTGCCTATCATGCGCTACACTCGATTACCAGCCAGGCCGTTCAAGAGCGGTTGAAACCACTCCTCCAAGCTCTACAATCTCCAACCGCCAGGCTTGAGGCCCCTGCTGAAGCGCAACGAATACTACTGGAGTGGGACCAGGGAAAATAATATTGATAAACGGAAGGAGGTCAACATGGCACGGATCGAAGAAACCGTACGATGTGATGGTTGTGGTGTGGAGATTCTCGGATCTCCCCTGGTTGTAGCGGGTTATTACTACTGCTGCCTGGATTGCCGGGATGGATTGGAATGCGAGTGCGCACAGAAAATGGAATTTGATGAGGACCGTGGAGATATGAGCTCACCCATTCCAGGATCAGATTCCTAGTTTTCCGTCCAATGGAATTTAATAGTTAATCGATTCCTGTTAAGGTTCTTTCTGCCTGTTTTATTTGAATTGGAGAGCCTGCCAGGCAGGATGGAAAGAGTTTATCTACTTAGATTATATTTTTCCGTTGTTTGTGGGAATACCATAAATCTCCCAACCCACTTTTCATCCTAACATAAGATTCAGGCTTTACAGCTAAGGAAATATATGTATAATATATGACTATATGACTTAATTAGTCAAACAGTCATAAGGAGGGTATTTTGCCAAAGGCTTTTTCTGAAAAAGAAAAAGAAAACATCAGGAACCGCTTGATGGAGAGTGGTATCCAGCTGTTCGGAACGTACGGAATTAAAAAGACGAACGTCGAAGATCTGGCACGCTCGGTTGGAATATCCAAAGGCGCCTTTTACTTGTTTTTCAATTCAAAAGAGGAACTATTTCTAGGGATCATCGAACAATTTGAGGAAAAATACCGTCGCGAAGTTTTTACAGACACATTCAAATCCGGAATATCTAATTATGAGAGTTTTAAGCAAGTGCTCAAAAATGCCTTTTCATTGTGGAAATCCAATCCAATTTTGAGCAAATTTACCCAGGCAGATCACGAATATCTGCTTAGAAAATTACCTCCGGAGAAAGTACAAGCCCACCTTGCCAGCGATGATGCTTTCATCACGGAGCTCCTGGGACAATGGAAAAGCGTTGGGATTGAGGTGAAGGTACTGCCAGAAATTGTCTCTGGGCTCTTGAAAGCTCTATTTTATGTATCCCTTCATGAAGCAGAGTTTGATGAGGATGTTTATCAGGAGACCATGGAATTGCTTATCCAGCTGGTAGCGAAACATATCTTCCCAGAATAAGAAACTAAGAAAAACTCTATATGAGCTTTGGAGTGAGCAATGTTAATCGAGGTAGATCTTCTATCCTTTTCATATCCTAAAATTCCTCAACCCACCCTAAAGAACATGTCTTTCTATGTCGAAACCGGGGAAATCTTTGGTTTCCTCGGGCCCAGTGGAGCAGGAAAATCTACCACACAGAAAATCCTTATTGGCTTGCTAAAAGAATATCAGGGGAGGGTTTCGATCTTTGATAAAGAGCTATCGCAGTGGAAATCGGATTTCTATGAAAAAGTAGGCGTTTCTTTCGAAATGCCTAACCATTTCCTTAAGCTTACTGCATTCGAGAACCTAAATTATTTCAGGTCGCTTTATAAGCAAAGCGGTCCTAGCCCAGAAAATCTCCTCGAAATGGTCGGGTTAGAAGGAGATGGTAATCTCCTGGTATCTCAATACTCAAAAGGGATGAAAAATCGCTTAAGTGTAGCCCGCTCCTTACTGAACGAGCCTGAATTGCTATTTTTAGATGAACCAACCGCTGGATTAGACCCAATAAATGCGCGGCGAATAAAAGATCTTATCCTTGCTCAAAAGACGCATGGCAGAACAGTGTTTTTAACCACACATGACATGCAAGTTGCAGAAAGCTTATGCGATAGGGTGGCATTGATCGTGGAAGGTGAGATCAAATTAATCGACTCACCCCGGCAATTGAAACTGCTGTATGGGCGACCTCGGGTACGTGTTGAATACCGGAAGAATTCACATGTAGATTGGAAGGAATTTTCCCTAATAGGTCTGGGCGAGAATACTGATTTCCTGGATCTCTTACGCAATAATCCAGTAGAAACCATACATACGATGGAAGCCACCTTAGAGGATATTTTTATTCAAGTAACTGGAAGATCCTTGCAATGAACCCACAAGTTACATTTTCTAGATTAGCATCGACTTTGAAGGAAGATATTCGACTTCAATTCAGGAATGGTTTTTACTATGCAACCTTATTTGTTGTTGCTATATGGGTGGTTTTGTTCATTAACTTGCCTGGCCTGGATCTAAGAGAGATTTGGCCAGTGCTCCTGTTCACGAACTTGATTATCACCACCTTTTACTTCATCGGGGGTCTGGTCTTACTAGAAAAAGCCGAAGGCACCCTAGTGGCTCAGATCGTCACACCGCTGCGAAGCTGGGAATATCTCGCCTCAAAGGTACTAACATTGAGTATTCTAGCTTTTCTAGAAAATGTCGTCCTGACCCTCTTCGTTTTTGGTGTAAATTTCAGGATACTGCCTTTGATAGCAGGCATCGCTTTGGCAGGAGCTATGTACACCTTGCTCGGATTCTTGATAGTAGCCCGCTATGATTCGATCAACGAATACTTGCTCCCTTCAATGCTCTACGTTCTGCTATTTTCACTTCCTGTATCGCCCTATTTTGGGGTAGATATTTCCTGGCTGACATGGTTACTTTACCTGCACCCTCTGCAAGCCCCATTATTACTTATACAGTTTGCTTTCCTGGGTTTGGAAATCTGGCAGGTTCTTTATGCTGCCGGTTATTCCTTGCTAATGATACTTTTAATCAGCTCGTTGACATTGAAGGCCTTTCACCGGTTTATTATTAGGGGGGAAGGAATCCACTAGCATGAACATCATTCAATCTATTACCGCTCACGGGCCTGTTGATCTGAAAAGTGTTCGGCGTGACCCGCTCCTGCGTTGGATAGTCGTTTTGCCTCTGGTGATCGCTCTAGCTTTACGATTCATTGCCCCGCCAATCATTCAAAACCTACAAGAGATCATCCATCTGGAGATACTCCCCTATTACCCCGCCATGATGAGCTATATGCTACTGATTCTGGTACCATCCCTGGTTGGGATGGTGACGGGTTTCCTTCTGCTGGACCAGCGGGATGACCGAATCTTGACTGCTCTTCAAGTTACACCGTTGTCTATAAACGGATATCTTATTTACCGTTTGGTATTACCAAGCACGGTCAGTGTATTTGTAACTGCTCTCTTATTTCCGGCTGCTGGCATCCATGGAATCAGGCCACTGCCGCTCCTATTCTCCGCAATATTGGCCTCCTTTATGGCGCCTCTAACCACCCTGTTCATGGCTGGTTTTGCAGCGAATAAAGTCCAAGGATTCGCCTTGATGAAAGCATTCGGCGTAATCCTTATCCCCCCGATGATCGCTTATTTTATTGATTCACCCTGGCAGCTACTGCTCGGATTCTTTCCAACTTATTGGCCCGCCAGGTTCTACTGGTCCGTCCAGTCCAGTTCGCCCGGGGTGATTTTTTACTTGATTGCAGGTTTGGCCTACCAATTATTGCTCTTATCCCTCTTACTTAGAAGGTTCCATTCCATAATGGGCCGACAGTAATCAACCTTTTCAAAAACCCGCATTCATTTTCGGTTTTGTAACTGAGCTGTCTCCACTCTAGGGACTTTCGTCCACTGTCGATATGACATACGACATTATGACATTCGTGTATGTGGTCCTATAATCATATTCGAAAGGTTGAATATTAGCTGTCGAGAGTGAAGAGAGGTATTGTACATCCAAGCAAACCCGTCAGAAAATAGATATTTTGAAAGGTTGCCCTTCGCATGCTAGAACCGCTTCTAAAAATTGAGAATCTTTCGTTAGAACGCAATGGGCGGGAGATTCTGCGCGGTGTGAACATAAGCCTTTACCCTGGACAGGTACATATCCTGATGGGATTAAACGGCTCCGGAAAATCCTCCCTGGCCTATACGATAATGGGTTGCGAGGGTTACAAACCCTCGTCTGGACGTTTAATTTTTGAAGGCCAAGAGATTGCGGGATTTTCGATCATGGAACGGGCACGCTTGGGCGTGACCCTGGCCTGGCAAGAACCGGCTCGCTTCGAAGGCATCCCGGTAGGGAAATACGTAGGCCTGGGAATGAAAGTACCCGACCGGAACGAGGTGGCGTCTGCACTGGAGGCCGTTTCACTACCGGCTAAGTTCTACGGCTACCGGGCGGCCGACCATACACTCTCAGGCGGTGAGCGCAAGCGGATCGAACTGGCCTCGGTTTATGCCATGCATCCCAGGTTAGCAATCCTTGACGAGCCAGACTCGGGTATTGATGTACTTACCCTCGGGGATATCGGCGTTTTAATCCGGAGGATGGCTGCAGAAGGTTGCGCGGTATTGTTGATTACTCATAACGAGGAACTGGTATCAGTCGCAGATGTCGCCTCCATAATGTGCGCGGGCGCCATCATCTTTACAGGGTCTCCTTTAGAAGCGCACCAATATTTCACCCGGCGCTGCCTGGCGCATTACGAGTCTCTGGGCGCTCAACCCTGGAATGAGGCTGATCCTGAGGTACAGGCGGCTTATGCAAGCAACGGCTATGGGCGGGCAGGAACGCCAGGCGCAGGGTAGTAATAGGGATAGCATCTATGGATACCCAAAAACATGCCTACCGCAGGCAGCCTGGTTGGGCAAATGAGCTCAACGACATGATGGAGGCCTATAACCAGGCTGGTGGTGATCCCCAAAACCTACAGCTTCCGGAAGTAGCAACGCTGGTGGTTAGCGCTAATAAAGTCCTAACTTCGCACGAGATACCCGGCATCCATTTCCATGCCGAGCCTTTAGAGCAAGGGATCAAGGCGCGCATCTCGGTCGAACCAGGAGCACGGATCGAGAAACCTGTTCACCTCTGTTTTGGGGTGATCCCCGAAGAAGGCGTGCAGGAGATCATAGCAGATTATGATATCGGCGCGGGCGCCCAGGTCAGCTTCCTGGCCCACTGCTCGTTTCCAAACGCGATAAAAGTACAACACCGGATGCAAGCCTGCATCCGGATAGGCAGAGAAGCCAGTCTGAACTATACGGAAGAACACTACCACGGCCCTCATGGGGGCATCGAGGTTCGTCCCCACGCTGAAGTAATTGTTGAAGAGGGAGGGAAATTCATTACTACCTTCAGCCTGACTCGTGGCAGGGTAGGCCTGATCGACCTGGATTACCTGGTTAAAGTAGCCAGCAGAGGGACAGTAGAAATGACGACCAAGGCCTACGGCACGCATGATGACCATATCCGTGTGCAAGAGGTGGTCAAATTGGAGGGTCCTAAGGCGCGTGGCCTGACCAAAACAAGGGTGGCTGTCAGGAACCAGGCGATCAGCGAGGTTTATACAGCAATGGAAGGAAATGCTCCGGGTGCACGCGGTCATATGGATTGCACGGAGATCGTGCGTGATGGGGCAGAAGCACGCAATACACCGTTAGTGATTGTGCGCGACGACCAGGCCCAGGTTACCCACGAAGCGGCGATCGGGACCGTCAACCGGAAAGAGCTTGAATCATTGCTGGCCAGGGGGTTGGATGAAGAGCAGGCAGTCGATCTGATCATTCGTGGCATGATCCGGTAAAGCACTCACCGAAGCGTTACAAGTCTATAGAATTTGGTAGGGGATATCCCTAAAGTTGGAAGGGATATCCCCTATTGAGTTTTAATCCGTTGAAAGACTATGATTTATCCGGTAACGCCCTCGAAGGGCGAATTTTAATGGTATACGGAGGAAAAAATATGAAAAAAACAACTTTACTGGTTTCTGGATTTTTGGTTCTGGCGCTCTTCCTGGCGGCTTGTGGGCCAGCTGATGATCAAGAATTTCCCGCCGAACCAGGCTTGGACGGAAGCATGGGCGATCCTGCGCCGGGGGAAATTCCCGGCATAAGTGAAGATCCGGCGACTGAGGCAGTAGAGCCACCTATGGATGAAACCATAGTTGCTACGGCAACTGTTCCTGGCCCGGTAGAAACCGATACCGTCCCCACAACTCCAGTTCCAGCGGATGAAACACCCGCACCAACACAACCGGGAACCGGAACCTGGGATGCAGCTTTGCGTGGAGCCCAGGTGATACCTGAGACCGGGCGAGAGGATGCAACCATGCTCTCAGAGTTGCTGGGTTACCAGATAGTTGTCCCGAACGGAACCACGATCGGCTCGGTGGACGACTATATCCTCAATTTATGTGAAGCCCATATCGTATACGTAGTCCTTGAGGCGGATCCATCTATAGAGCTTGAAGATGGTAACCTGGTTGTCTTCCCTTATGAAATGGTCACACTCCAAGAAGGTGTGATCAATGTCGACCAGCGGGCGATTACCGTAAATGTGGACGCAGAACAGTTTGCGGATGGGCCTTCTGTTGGTGAAAGGCTAGACCTGACGACCACGGAATGGGAAGACGATATTCGTAACCACTGGTCCGAAGTTGGCCGGTTGAGCAACCTTTCGACTGACTGCAATGTACCTGTGGCATCCGGAACTGAAGGCAACGGCAGGCAAGATATTACTCGCATAGCCTATGCTACGGAAGTACTGGATATGCAGTTGCTAGATGGCAATGGCAATTTAATCGGTGAGGTCGAAGAGGTATTGGTAGAACCTGAGAGCGGCTGGCTTCCTTATATGGCTATTCGCCCGAATGAAAACCTGCAGACCGACGGTGGGTTGGTTCTGGTCCCGTTCGGGGCTTTGAACCTGGATACGACCGGGGATGGAGCTACACAGGATCAGAACCTGGTGCTCCTGGTTGAGCCGGAAGTCTTAGAAAACGCTCCAACCGTGGACAGCTTACCTGCTGATGGAATGGATGGGAGTACTTTCGATTATTGGAGACAACACGTTCCAATGACTCGAGAGGAGCTTCCTTAATCATATCCACACAAGATATCCAGACAAGTTAGCAGAATTTTGAAGTGAACGTTACATAAAAAGGGAATAGGATGTTTCGTTCGCTAAAGCGAACAAAACATCCTATTCTTGAGAGCATCTATAACGCTACTTTATAAGCTACTTAGGGCGGATCTCTTTCGGCAGGGAGCGGTAATACCGGATATAGCGACCAGCATAATCATCACGGCCGAGCAGCAGGTCGGCGGCGCGTATGAAGCCTGTCATTTTAGATGGATCAGTGATCAGGCAGTTCGCACCCGCACCCATTGCCAATACCAGGAAAGCCTGGTTGATGGTTGTGCGGTCGGGCAATCCAAAGGAGATATTGCTGGCGCCCAGGTTAATATTTACTCCCAGGGTCTTTCGAACTAGCTCAATCGTTCGCAAGGTAATTACCCCTGCCTGGCTATCCGTCCCGACCGTCATGACAAGCGGGTCGATGACAACATCCTCGGCCGGGATACCAGCTTTCGCTGCGCGCTCCAGGATCTTTTCTGCGATCGCTATGCGGTCCTCGATCCCGGTAGGGATGCCGTTGTCGTCCATGGTCAGGCCGATCACCGCTGCCCCGCGGTCTTTTACAAGAGGCAGGACAGCCTTCAAGCGTTCTTCCTCTCCACTGACCGAATTGACCAATGGCTTGCCCGGCGCGACTGCCAGTCCCGCCGCAAGCGCCGCCGGATTTGGCGAATCCAGGCACAGGGGCACATCTACACAATCTGCAACAAATTTGACCACCTGGGTCATCAGGGATACATCATCCATCCCCGGGACGCCAACATTGACGTCCAGGACATCCGCACCTGCCGCGACCTGTTGGGTGGCCAGGTTGCGGATATATTCAAAGTCTCCCTCCTGGAGGGCGGCTGCCATTTTCTTACGGCCGGTCGGGTTGATTTTTTCTCCGATGATGACAGCCGGCCCGTCGCTTTCGATGCGGACCTCCTGGTTTTTGCTACGAAGAACGGTAGCCATCACACAGAGGCCACCGGCAGCAAAGACTTCGCCAGGGATACAGCCCGGCTGGCATCTGGTGAATATCCATCCGCGCCAATCTGTTGGGCATAGCTATCGGTAACCGGAGCGCCGCCAATGATCACCTTGACGCGCTCGCGCAGGCCGGCCTCATTCAGGGCCTCGATGGTGACTTTCATATTGGGCATCGTAGTGGTCAGCAAGGCGGAAAGAGCCACGATATCCACTTCCCCTTCCTGGACGGCAGATACAAATTTCTCCGGCGGAACATCCGTCCCAAGGTCGTGGATCTCGAAACCTGCTCCTTCGAGCATCATACAGACCAGGTTTTTGCCGATATCGTGCAGGTCGCCTTTGACCGTACCCGCCACCACCTTACCGGCTGATTTGATATTGGCCTGCATCAGGTGAGGCTTAAGAACGGCTAATCCGGCCTGCATGGAGCGAGCTGAGATCAGCATTTCAGGGACGTAGTACTCACCTTCTTCGAAGAGGCGCCCCACTTCTGCCATGGCAGCAATCATGCCTTCGTTCAGGATCCTGGATGCATCGACGCCGGCATCCAGGGCAGCCTGGACTTTTACAGGCACGACTTTGTTCTCTCCGTTCAAAATGCTGGTATAGAGTTCTTGCATGACCTGTTCCATCTGATTTAGATCTCCTTTTTGCTTAGCTTGAATAAACTCCAAATCATCAGCTTCACCCACAACGTCTGCGTATTCACAGGATGCAGCCAGGGCTTATCCCGATAAGGCATCTTTATCTCCGAGAATATTCCAGGAGACAGGTAAACAGCTTTTTGTTGTTGGCAAAGTCATAGAAGTAATTGTGATAGCCACGCGTCCACATGGCCACCTCCATTATACCCGCGGTAAGGCCTTCCGGTAACCACCTTGCTTCTGTACTCCAGTTTTGTACGAAATCTGATCTATGATACTGTTAAAACAGGGCTGTGACCAGTAATTAATCTCACCTTTGCAGGGTTACGAAAACAATTCACTTTTAATCTGGAAACTTATTTTTGTCCTTCTTTTTGTACAGGTTTTTCTCCCAATTGTAGATAAAAAT
>CAZAQS010000059.1:0-21279 GCA_964486825.1 uncultured Anaerolineaceae bacterium
GCGCTGATACCTGCCACAATTCGCGCCGCTCGATGAAGCTTGTGTCGAATTGATCCAATCCATTCGCGGCTTCACTTAACTTTACAAAGACGGAAATCGTGCCATCCGATCTGACAGATTCGACTTCTTAATAATTATTCTACTGCAGGGACTAATCGATCGACCGCTGCATCACGAGCACCTGGTGTTGGATGCCTCCATGGCTCGAGGTCTTCCTATCGATCAAGATGAACCCTAACCTCTCCCAGAAAACCAGTGCTCTGGGATTGGATTCCAGGACGCCCAGCTGGACCTGGGTGGCGCCTTGTTCGATGATCCAGTTTTCGAAAGCCCTGTAGAACTGCTCTCCAATCCCCGCGCCACGGAACTCAGGCGCCAAAAGCTGCAATCCCAGCCACCATACACCTTCAACTGGGTAGTCCTTGACAGCATCGATCAAACCGATCATTTCGCCGGATTGGTCGAAAATCCCGATCAAGTATTTATCATCCAGTGTCCTGCCAGGCGGCAGGCTGGCGATCAGCATTTCGGCTTCGTTGGAGCTGGGGGGCGATCCAGAGACCAGCTCGATATAATCGGCGCACTGCTCGATCAAGCTCTGTAAAGCAGGTAGATCGATAAAGGTGAGCAACCTGGCATGGAAGCCGGCAATCGTGGGTGGGAAGGGAGTTTCACTCATGATGTCTTTCTTTTTATCCAGTCTCGAAGGAAGGCAATCCGATGGATTGTAGCATGATGATTTCAAGTGTGAATGATTGTACAGGAGGGAAGGTGGAATTTCAATCACCAACTTATTTGACGGACACCTGGCCGTTGGTGGGTGCTGTAAAGCTGTAGTCCATTTCTGGTCCGTGCTCGGGCCAGCTAACAACCGGGTATATATCTAGCTGGTCGGTGGCAGACGGAGTGGAGGTATCTCCCCGAACTGCATCTCCACAGGAAATTTGGGTAGCCGGCAGGCAGAGTGTGGATAGGTTGACGCTGGTGATGATGACTTCGACTTCCTGCTCGTTGAGCGGTGGCTCCCCGTTGTCCATCCAAAGGTTCAGGATAACCACAATATTGTCCTGCTCTTGAGGGATATTTGGTCCGGAATAAGTCCAGCTTCTGAGCAGGCGGCTGGGTCATTGAAGCGGTGGGGACCGTAGCAGGCGAAGTTATATGAGAAAACCTCCGCCCCATGTCACAGGCCGTCGATCTGGCGCAGTTTGAGGTGCAGACGACTGGTTATACGGAGGGGGGCCGACTAGATTGCGCATAGAAATCCAAATCCGAGCAATTTTTTCCGCCTGTGAGTTATTTGCTGATTTGGCTTATGTATAGGAAGTTATCAAGCTGGCCTTGAAGGTCACCGGCGCGGTTATTTGTTTTGGAATACAGGCTTTCCTTGTTTTTGAATCTCCTGCGCGCTGCTTTGGTTTGGCTTTTGCTCTTTCCCTGTAGATCCTTTCCAAAGGAATCGTGGCTGCATTCCTTCACTTTGCTTTGATTCACCTTTTTCATTCCTTTCTTCATGAAACTGATTTTGAAAACGACGATAGGTTACTGACCACCAAAACCACAAATGCAAATCCATATCACCCTCCTTTGGCTAATGCTGAGACCAGGAGTAGAAAGCCTGTTTCCAACGGCTTGTTAGCCAAATCTCTCGCCACGCTTCCGTAGAGCGCCAGTACACCCCAGGTCCCGGCCTGTAGGATGCCCATCAAGATCGAGTAGTAAGCCACAGTTTTGCCATTTCTGTCTCCGATTGATTTCTAGAATTTAGTCACTCACAGTTTGGCTATAGCATACTGCCAGTCCAGTAAAAAACCGTTAAAGGCGCCGTTAAACGCTGCGTTAAATATAGACACGCCACTCAGGGAGTGGCAGCTGAAATTGCTTTTAGCTGATTACGAAGGGGGTAAATTCTGGAAGTGTTTTAACGCCTGGCTTAACGTTTCTTTACCGCTGGATGGATAAACTCAAGACAACCAACAAGAACATCAGGAGAACACCTATGAGCTTACTATACCGGATTCGAGTCAAAAACCATTTAGGAACCTATTGGAAGCAGTGGTTCGAAAAAATGACTGTCATAAACCTGGAGAACGGCCTGACCGAGCTGGTTGGCCCTGTCAAAGACCAGGATGCTTTGCACTGTATACTCGAAAAAATTCGAGACTTGAACCTGACCCTGGTCGCTGTAGAGAGCGAGGGGGAAAAGCAATATATCAGGGAAGTGGCCTTTGATAAAAATGAAGGAATGGTTTATGAAATCAAAGTCAAGGCCAGCGGAGAACCGTGGTGGGCGGGCTGGTTTGAAGAGGTGGACATCCTTTCGTTGGAGAACGACGAGTTCCTGCTGATTGTCATCCTGAAGGACCACCCAGCTCTGCACGGGCTGCTAGATCGAATACGCGCCGCGCACCTGACTCTGCTCTCACTCAATAGGGTGCCTACTCCTCATAATTCAGTCTGAGATGGAAAATGACCTTATTCAAGAGAAGAGGCGAAGGGAATGCTTGCAGGGGGGCAGCAGTATCCGCAGTTGCGGCGTGTACTGCTACCCGGTGCGTCCCTTGCCGGCGAATGTACCCAGCGACCCACATAGAAAAAGTTTCGCAGATTGACATCCTCAGAGAACTTAAAATGCGGGTTTCCAGTCGGATCCCAACTCCAACCGGCAGTCGCCCCACGCCAATTGCCGGTATATCTTTCGTAGGTTGGTGGGGAGGCCGCCTCCATAACCTCAATATGCCTGTTTAGACCAGGTATAAACTTCTCTGCCTGACGGACCAATACCTTGGCCCAGTCTTGTTTATACTGCCTGTATTCTTCCTTTGAGAGTTTTTCCCATTCATCATAAGGACTGAACATGGCGATCCAGAGTGCATGTTTACCGGGTGGTGATATGAATTCGTCGTATTATTCGTACGGTTCCTTAACGTTGACATACATGCTGAATGTCCTCTACTCGGCTTCTTCCGGATGAAAGCACCGCTCATACACGAAACTCAGTTTATGGATCTTTAACGCTTTTTTATCTTTTGACTTTGATAATATGTCTATGGTTAACAAACGCTGCCCATCCCGGCCTTGCCATTCGTGCTGTAAGGGGTACCCAGCCATGAGTATTAAAAGCCCGATTTATTACCCCGGAACCAAACCAGGCTTTCTGCATAGTGGCACCCATTTGTGGAGATGCGACCGGCTATTTCAGCTTACTTTATCCACCAGGAATTTTCTTGGATCACCAATCTATATTTTTTGAACTTGGACCTGCGGCGCAGCACGATCTTGGAGTCGATAAAATCGGTGCTGCTTTCACTGCAGACCAGGAACAACAAGCGGATTGGTGAACTGAAAAATATTGTGAACTGTATTGAAGGATTGGGAGAGATCTTCGCAGAAGTAGAAGGCAGTGTAAACTCCCTGGGATTTCGCACCCTTAAAGAAGAAATCGGGAATATACAGAACGATCCTGCCTATCAAAACCTGGTCAGAGAACTGCCTGACCTGCTCTCTAAACTACGCACCTGTGCAAGCATTACGATTGGCGTCAATCTGGATGCCAGCCTGCAGCCAGTCCAGGCGGCGCTGCTTTCAGTCAATGAGGATCCCTTTACCGAGCAGTCCATATTGAACAAATTGTTCGGAATCAGAAAAGATCATGAAGGTATTGCGCCGCTACACACTGTACCGCTTACACGAACTGGCAAACCGTGTGGATGTTCTCAATGACTCTGTACCTTGGGATAGCAAGATTATCAGTGTAGTTTCTTCCCCTGTAGATATCGATATGCCACCTGCTGGAGATGAGGTAATGCGCACATATAAGGTGGAAGTCCGGCCCCCACAGGGACAGAGCTATACCCGCGAGATTGCTGGGCGCTACGGCATCAGTTACCAACAACTAGAGAAAATTTTATCCAAGCGTGGAGCATTCTAGGAGAGCGAACTGCCCGAGAGAAAATCAAACGCCATTACTCTGGGAAGAATCCAGTGGTAGGAGAATTTTCAACCAGGCACTACTTTCGTCGAACGCGCCAATGATTGGCGCATTTTCTCGATCTGCTCAGGAGAAAAGAGGTTGTTAAATTCACTTGAGTGATTTTCCTGAATATGAACGAGGGCTTTCTCCGTCACCTCTTCTTGTGTCTCACCCTTTATCATGAATGAGCAGTTTAATCCCATATCCTTGCATGAATATCTATATAACATTGTTTCCTCATGCGTATTTCCAAATTTATGCCCTCGCACCTGGGAATACCTTAAACTGGAACGAGAGTGGTTCTTAATCATTGGTTTAGACATTATAGTCCTCTTATGCTTGATTAGCACATCGGACTCTTCGCTATTGGTCACTCCTTAAGTCGCGTCGACGGCTCTTATCCGCTCGGCTGGGGAGGAAACCTGCCACTCCATGGTCCCCCAGCCTCCGTGGAAAAACAATGGACCAGATTTATACAATTTGCCCGGCCTCAACAAACGCACCCCAGGCGATCAATCCTACACCTAGCAAAAGGCCTATGAATTCTGCTGGATTGAGGCGAAATTCACGCCATGAGTGCAGCCGGTCAACCCGCATACTCCACCAGGACGCTGCTGCCATAGATAATGAGGTGACAGTGAGGCTGCAACGATTGCGGAATCAAGAAAACGAATTCTTATATACGAAAGCGTTCTTGCTCTCCGAGTTTAGTTCCAACAACCAACCACTCGAGAAACCCTGGCAGCCCTGTTCTTGCCCGAATTCGACCAGCAACACGCCCTCTCAAACCTGCGGCGCAACCTGTCTTCACTTGCCAGCAGCCTGCCGCCCAATCTCTTAGTGATCGACCGGGAACGAGTGGGCTTGCGGATTGGCGAAGTGGTTCAAGTAGATGTGGACCAGTTCCACGATATGCTGGCTCGGACGAAGGCGCCAAACTGGAGAGCTTGATCGAGCGTGGGAAACAGCAGGGCATGTGGCAGGAACCGGAATTGTCTACATATGTTGATGAGGTATTGCTTGCATTCAAACTGGGATAGCTTGAAATAGGGCGTAGATCGTTTCGCCCCTGGATCTGTGTACATCACAAGCCTGTTAAAAACAGGCTTATGATTTTTAACGAAAGCCCCTCTCTGTTTAACGATTTTTTTCCATTACGAATGTATGCTGTGGTTATAGAAAAAACGGAAAGGAGAAACAAAATGTTTACAAAAATTATTTTAGTGTTCATCATCCTATGGTTGCTTCTCCAGCGGGAAGATACTCAACCAACATATATAGACGCCCACCCTAGTCGAGAAACCAGCTTGGAAGATGAGAATTGGAATAAAGATGAGCTAAATAGTTCTCAGGCTGCCGAAGTCGTTGAAACCTGGACCCTTCTGACTCCTCCGTCCTCATAAGAGGATTTCGGTTTTATTCAGACCAAAGAGGAAAGGCTATGGTTTCGAAACACCAAGGTACGGAGAAGCTGCCTTCGGAAATCCGATCGGTTGTAAGCAAGTAATGGGATTAGGATCTTACAGCATTCATTGGGAGAGAAATTATTATGGAGGAGACCAAGCTTATCACTGCTGCTCTTCAGGGTGACCTTCCAGGTTGGAGTGACCTCACTACCGGTCTCGGAAGGCAGGCACAGCGTCAGGTCTCAAGATAGCCTATCCGGTACGGACCTGCTCGTGCATGCTTACTATATATCGGCGGATGCCCCCAACCCTAATGCCTGTTGGGATTGGTTGGTCTTTTTAAGCGATCAGGCGGAGATCGTCAAGAGATTGCCAGCCCGGCGCAGTGTTGCAGCCTCCTCCTCCTGGCAAAGCAAGCAAGAGCCCGAGGCGTTGACGGCTTACCTGGCTACACTGGAGGACAGCCCCGTGCTGCCCCTTGCACCCCTTGAGAGCGGGTGGCTGGTTTACACCTATCCTTGGTTGCAGGAGGCCTTCGAGGGCGTGCTTTCTGGTACTACGGCCAGCCTTGCCCTGGAAGAAGCTCAAGCAAAGGCGGAAGCCTTTCTGGTCTGCTTATCCTCTGCAGGAGATTTCCTCCACCCAGAGGCGCTTTCAGGATGTGCAAAGTAGGTGTTTTACGACCTGTTTCGCTCTACAGGCGGTTATTAGATAGCCTGGCAAGGAGATCTATCAAGATCTTTCATCACTGACTGAAAAAGAAAGAAGGAAAAAATGAAAAACTCTTCCCAAGATCAAGGAACGAACGAAGGACATTCATTGATCGGCTTGATCAAAGCCCACAACTTGTTGACATACATTGTTTTGACTTTCTTAATCACGTTTGGCGCATGGATTGGCGCCATTCTCACCGGGGTTGGAACGCTGTTTGACATCGGATTGTGGGGCCCGGCGCTATCCGCGATTCTGATCACCGCGGTCACTTCGGGAAAGCTGGGACTTAAAGATTTGTTCCGCCGCTTGCTGCTCTGGCGAGTACCTGCCAGATGGTATTTAGTCATCACCTTCGGTTGGCCAGGGATAATGATCCTGGCGGCGCTCTTGCATGCCCAAATCACAAATCAGCCGCTTAGCTTTCAGTGGAACCGTTGGTCGGGAGTTCTAACCTGGCTGCTCGCAGCTCCTGTGCTCGGTTTTTGGGCGTGTGAGGAAATCGGTTGGCGCGGTTTTGCTTTGCCGCGCTTGTTGGACCGTTGGAATGCGCTCTTCTCCAGCATCATATTAGGGATTGTATGGTGGCTTTGGCATCTGCCGTACTTCTTGGGGATGGAGGGAATTAACCCCGACTTCTACCCATTCCTGGTTTTTACGGTTTCCCTTTCCATTCTCATGACCTGGGTATTTAACCATACGCAAGGTAGTATATTCGTCGCCACATTCTTCCATTTTTGGATCAATGTCTATGAAGGCCTCCAGGCTGATAAGCTGCCCCTTACCGATCCAGGAGGTGAGACTATGGCCAGGTATTGGCTTTTAGCAGGCGCCGCAATCCTTGTGGTGCTCCTGTATGGTTACCGGAGTTTAACCCGTGACCGGAAGAGTTCCGTGCAAGTTACAAAAATATTTAGTGGAGGTCAAAATGTCTGATGTAAGTTTACCCAAAGCCCAAAGACGAGAATATCGCATGGGCGCCCTTGAAGATCAGGACAGCATTCAAAGTAATATCACCGAGCGTGCAAAGGTGACGAATAGCGAGATCGGATTTTGGTCTGCAATCCTTACCACCCTGTGCAGCTTCGCTTATGGAATTGCTGTAATTACCGTCTTGGTATCCTCCCTGTCAGCCCAATCTTCTTCTCAGGCCCAAGGCTGGTCAGGGATCGAAAACTATCTGGCTGCCTTTCAACCCATCCAGATGCTGCCGGTGATCCCATCGTTGTTGTTAGCACCTGCTTTCACCGCCTTGATGGTCAGCATCCATTCCTATGCTGCTGAGGACAAGAAAATTTGGAGTGGTCTCGGCCTGGCTTTCACCCTGATTTACGCAACCATGGCGCTGATAAATTACATGGTTCAATTGCTCCCGGTATGGCGCAGCATCACGAACCATGAAACGGATGGGCTGGCGATGTTCGTCCTGGGCAACCCGCATTCCATCTTCTGGGCATTAGCCTACGCCTACATCTTTATGAATCTGGCGATGCTATTTGCTGCCCAGGTATTTGTTGGGGATACCTTGCGGAAGCGGATTCGGCTGCTTTTTATCCTGAACGGGATCTCTGGTTTGGTTACCCTGGTCAGCGCTGCTTTAGATAGCCCTCCCTTCTATTTGCTAGGCAGCCTGGTGGTCTGGTGTCCTGTCTTCACGGCAGCCTCAGTTTCCTTAGGGATACTTTTTAGGAGACAAATGCAAGTTGCCCGGTATGCCTCATAATTGGTTGGTCACAGCACAAAAGGTCTAAGCCTTCTTTCAGAATCACCCCGCTGCGCTTGCGAATTCGGCTCGTTCCCGGATACCCATCAGCATGCGGCGTTCCATTACGTAATGGGCCGGCTCCAGGAGCAGCAGGCTGAAGAGCCGGCTCAACCACTCTGGTGGAAAGATCCCCACGCGTGTCCGTATGGTCAGGCGAGTATTCCGGTGGTCGAGCGGTTGGAGCAAGAAGGCCCACGATCCGCCGGTTGACTCCGCACCAGGCTGCATGCTGCCAGCCATCACCAGGTGGCTGTCCTTCTGCATGTCACGTACGCTTACCCCCACGCCTTTCCAGAAAGGCACCACCTCTCCAACCTTCAGATCCTGGTATTGGGGAAGGATTTCTTGGGCGTTATGGATATCCATCTGGAACAGGTTTTCCAGCCAGTCGTAGCTGTAGAAACCACCTCGTCCCTGGCCTATCTGCACCAACCAGGGCCAGATTTCTGACGGCCTGGCCTGGATGGTAATCGACCGGGTGGTCTGGAGCAGCAGCTCGTCGTCTGGCACCAGATCGTCCCCGGGCAGGCTTTGCTTCGATTCCAATGCGCTCGCTCCCCAGGCGAGGAGGCGCGGGCGAAGGCGAGCCTGGTAGATCCAAATCCACAAGAGGGACAAAAGTAGGATAAGCTTAAGCCAGGAACGTGGTATCAAGCTGCACCTCCAACCTGGTTGCCATGCTCCAGCGCCTTACCTGTGGATCGCATCCAGGGTGATCTTGCTGGCATGGATGCGGCAGACCAGGCGCGTTTCGAGGGCCTGTTTAGTGACCGGGAATACGTAGCCATAATACCTGGGGTGTGGGGTGTACTGGCGGGTGAGCTCGTCCAGGCATTCCAGCGCCCCGTCGAAGACGATTTCGGCCTGCCCGCGGATCTCGATGTAGCGACTGGTATCGTCCGGGTCGACGACAAGAAGGCTGACCGTAGGGTTTGTAAGCAAGTTCTTACCTTTCTGGCGATCCATGGACGTGTTCACCCGGGCGCATTCGCCATCATAGTCGCACCATACCAGGCTGGACTGAGGCTGGCCATCCGGCATGAGCGTGGTCAGCACACCATGGACCGGCCGGGTGAGCAGGTCCAGGTGGGAGAGGGGAATTGGTAAGCTCATGGCAGGGCCACCTCCTTTGGGCAGAAGTCCAATGCGACCACGTGGGTAGGAAGGATTTTGCACAGCACCGGCGTTTCAGTCTCCTTCAGCTCTACCGGCACGCATGCCCCGAAATAAGGCTTTACCCCGGTGTACAGCTCGCAAAGCCCATCCAGGTGCTCTACTGCCCCGTTCTCGCTCATTTCTACCACCATCCCACGCACTTCGAGGTAGCGCAGGGGCTGGCGCGGGTCATAGCATAACAAGGTGACCTTTGGGTTCAGGCGCATGTTCTTTTCCTTGCGGAAGCCCCGCATGGTGTTCACCAGGACGTGGAGGCCGTCGAAATTGCACCATACCACCGTCGTTTGGGGTGTTCCATTCGGCATCAATGTGGTCAAGGCCGCGACGCGTGGGCCATCGATCAAATCCAGAAATTCACGCGGGATGGTTGTGCTCATCCGTTCATGCTCCTCGATAGTTTAGTTGTACATGCCCGGCTGATTCTACTTGATAAGCTCTTTCCCAATCATACCTATATTCTGCCGCTTATGGTGGTTAGCTATTCGGAATAATGGCTTAGCTCCTGCTGCTTAATCACCTTGTTGGCGTATAAATATCAGATCTCGCTCAGGTCAACCAGGCCGTAGCGCAGAGCAATGACGGCTGCCTGGGTCCGGTCGGACACGCCCAGTTTCGTGAAGATCGAGCTGACATAATTCTTGACAGTCCCTTCTGAAAGGAATAGCTCCTGGGCGATATCGGCATTGGAAAAGCCCCGGGTCATCAGGCGCAGCACCTCTCGTTCCCGGTCGCTGAGGGTTTCGCCGATGGAGGTCTCAGGCATGGCGGGCCGGCTCAGGGTGATGTGAGTGAACAGCTTGCCCGCCACGTTTGGATCCACATGGGTCTTTCCGGCAGCAGTTCCTTTGATGGCTTCGATCAATTCATCCCTGGGCGTATCTTTGAGCAGGTAACCAGAAGCACCACCCCGGATGGCGTCGAAGACCCATTCGTCTGCGTCATAGGTCGTCAATACGAGTACCCGGACTTGTGGATACTGCTCCCTGATCTTGCGAGTAGCCTGGATGCCGTTCATGCCGGGCATCTTTAGATCCATCAAAACAACATCCGGCTGGACCTGGGGGACCAGCTCGATAGCCTGAGAGCCTTCCTGAGCCACTCCGACTACTTCAATCCCAGGTTCGGCCTTCAGTATCGTCTGCAGACCCTCCAGTACGATATCTTGGTCGTCACAGAGTAAGACTCGGATCATGCCTGCCCTCCCATTGCAAGCGGATGGTTGTCCCTTTACCGGTATGGCTTTCGATTTCCAGCTTACCGCCCAACATCTCCGTTCGCTCGCGCATCCCTTGTAGACCGTAACGGTTGATCAGATCCACTTTTTGCTGGTCGAACCCACGCCCATCATCAGAAACGACCAGTTCTAGCCCACCATTCAAGGGAGACAACTGGACTTTTACATTTTTCGCTTGGGCGTGTTGGGCCGCATTTTCCAGGGCTTCTTGAATGATGCGATAGATGCCTTGCTCAACATCCGGGGGCAGGTTCTCCACGCGCTCGGAAACGTCCAATACGAGAGAGAAGCCGTTGCGCGCAGCAACCGAACCGGCCAGGTGGCGGACGGCAATCGCCAGCCCCAGGTCTTCCAGCGGTGCAGCCCGCAAGGCCTTCAGGGCTCGCCGGGTCTCGGTGAGACCGCTGCGTGTAGTCGAGAGGGATTGATCGACCAGCGAGTGGGCCCTGTCCGGATCCTCCTGCCAGGCAGCCTTGACAGCTTCCAGCTGGATGGCGATCCCGCTCAACGAGTGCGCCAGGGTATCATGTAGCTCGCGCGCCAGGCGGTTTCGTTCCCGGCTGGTAGATAACTGCTCCAGTGTGGCGGCGTGATGGGCAAGCTGTGTATTGGCGTCCGCCAGCGCCCGGCGCTGCTCGCGTTGGTTGTTCATCAAGCGCACGACCATATACCCCACCATGAGAAATGATATCGTTCGGATGAGGAGTGTGCCTGCCAGGGCGAACAGCCAGAATTCGCTATTCCCCACGACACTGAGGGTCAAGCCCCAATCGATGAAAGCCGTGCTAGCAGAAAACAGCGCCACGCTCAAGAATTTATATTGCCAGGCGATCAGGACGAGGGGTACGAACAAAAGCGGGATCAACTGCCAGGCGCCTGCCAAGGAAATGCCTGGTCCATATTGAATCCATTCCCTGAGCACCAGGTTTTGCTCCAGGATCGGGCCTAGCGAAGCGATCACCAGGCCGATGGGCAAGTAGGCGCCTTTTAACCACCGATGCAAAGGTAGCCAGGATAAGTAGCCCAGGAGAAGAGCCGAAGATGCAAAGCTGAACCATAATAGGGGCAGGTGGGATGGCTCGAGTAGCTCCGGAGCCAGCATGCGAAAGGCGACTCTCAAGAACGCCAATCCCACACGAAATCCGGCAAATAGGCGAAATACCTGTAAAAGACCAGGCTCTATCGAATGACTCTTCATGCAGATATGATAGCATAATTAGGTATACGACAGTGCCTGCCGTTGGAGACGTTATCGTATGACCCCAGTCAGGCGGAAGGATGACGCCAGGCGCTTCTATCTATGACTGCCTTCACTTCCTATGAGGGAACTGTTTGGGGTATAGTAATGGGCGATTCGCTGGGTGATTCCACGGAATCGATTATATTGCGTGGATCTAATTAAGGAGAGCTTGTAAAGATGAAATCCAAGAAATTTGTAATCATTGGTGGCTTGGTCCTCCTGATTCTGGTATTTGTGGGATACAGGATCGTAGCGGGCATGCAGGAGGCGCGTGCGGGATTGGCGAATGTCCAGACAGCCACGATCGAGCGGGGTATGTTGATGGCGCGCATTGGCGCAACCGTGATTGTGCTTTCTAAACAGAGCGCCAAAGTCGCATGGCAGGCCAGTGGGCAGGTAGGCGAGGTTAAGGTTTCACTCGGCGACCCGGTTGAAACGGGCCAGGCGCTGGCAGTGCTGGACCCGGCCTCCTTATCCCAGACTATCTTGCAAGCCCAGGTAGACCTGATCAATGCCCAGGAAGCCCAGGATAACCTGTATAAAATCGATTCGCTCAAGCTGGCGCAGGCCAAGACAAACCTGGAAGAAGCAGAGAAAGCTCTGGAGGACCTGCTGACTCCGTCTGCTGAAGCAATTGCCCAGGCAGAGCTGATTGTGGTGGAAGCCCGCGAAGAGGTCAAGACCATGCAATACAGGCTGAACTCCCTGATCAACGGGCGTGGCAACCAGCAATTGATCAGTGAGGCGCGCGCCAAATACCTCCTGGCGCAGGATAAAGTGGACGAGCTCCAGGCGGCCTACGAATCGACGCCCGGCGATCCGGAGACGGATGCCCGCAAGGCCCTGGCGTTGAGTAACCTGTCGGCTGCCAAGCGTGACCGGGACCGCGCCCTGGGTAGCGTGAATTGGTACCTGGGGGAACCCAGCGCCGAGGAGATGGCAGAGGGCGAGAACAACCTGGCGCTGGCAGAGGCCCGGTTGGAGAACGCCGAGGAAGCCCTGGCCAAGCTCAAGTCGCCTTCTCAGACAGACCTGGCTCTGGCGCAAGCCCGGGTAGAGGACGCCGAGCAGGCGCTTGAAAGCTTGCTGAATGGCCCGAGTGACAACGACATCCTCATCGCCCAAACTCGAGTGACCCAGGCGGAAGCTGCCCTCAACCAGGCCCGGCTGGTTGCTCCGTTTGCCGGAAAAGTGACCGAAATTCAGGCGCTGTCCGGTGACCTGGTATCGGCCGGTACGCTGGCCTTCCGAATCGATGATCTATCCAGCTTGTTGGTCGACTTAACCGTATCAGAGTTAGACATTAACCAGGTTCAGCCCGGACAGAAGGTAACCCTGGCCTTTGACTCGATCCTGAGGCAGTCGTATAACGGTGCGGTCGTCAATGTAGCCTCGGTTGGCGAGGAGCAGCAAGGTGTGGTTAATTTCCGCGTGACTGTTCAGCTGAACGATGCAGACCAGCAGGTAAAACCTGGTATGACCGCGGCAGTCGAGATCACGGTTAGCGAGCTAAGCGATGTCTTGCTGGTCCCGAACCGGGCAGTGCGGTCTTTGGATGGGGAGCGGGTAGTGTACGTCATGAAGGATGGCGTTCCCAGGGCAGTCCCTTTGACCCTTGGAAAATCATCCGATTTGCAGAGTGAAGTCCTGGGCGGAGATCTACAAGAGGGCGACCTGATCGTGCTGAACCCGCAAGCCAGCATGGTGCAGTTCGGGCCAGGCGGAGGCTCCTTCCAGTCGGGAGGCGCTCCATGAGCGAGCTTTCGAACGGGTGGGTGATCCAAGCCGAGGGGTTGACGAAAGTATTTAAGATGGGAGAGGTTGAAGTGCATGCTCTACGAGGCCTTAGCTTGAACATCGCCCACGGAGAGGTGGTGGCGATCCGCAACCGCAAAGTGGGTTTCGTCTTCCAGAGCTTCAATCTGCTTCCCCGCGCCAGCGCGCTAAACAATGTTGAGCTGCCTTTACGCTATGCGGGCGCTTCAAACGGGCGCAAGGACCGGGCTCGCCAGGCGCTGGAAGCGGTTGGCCTGGGAGACCGGATGAACCACCGGCCCAGCGAGCTTTCCGGCGGTCAGCAACAGCGCGTCGCTATCGCACGGGCGCTGGTCAACGACCCAGCCATCCTGTTAGCCGACGAGCCAACCGGCAATCTGGATAGCAAGTCGGGCGTGGAGATCATGGACCTGCTGCTCAACCTGAACAAGGAGCACGCAACGACCCTGGTCATCGTGACCCACGACCCGGAGGTCGCCGCCCAGACCCAGCGGGTGGTCCATATCCGGGATGGGATCGTGGAGACAGATGGAAAGGGGAAGCAGAATTGAGCTCGCAGCCCTGTTTTCACTTGGAGATGTAAAGATGAATTTTTACCAATCATTGGTTGAAGCCCTGGATAGCATCCTGGCAAACAAGCTGCGTTCGGCGTTGACGATCTTAGGGATCGTCATCGGTGTTGGAGCAGTCATCGCCATGCTGTCCATCGGCCGGGGTGCAGAGAGCTCGGTGACCGGCTCGATCGAGGGGATTGGCACCAACCTGATCTACATTTCCCAGAACCAATCCAACGAAATCCGCAACTCTCGCCCGCTAACCGTTGCAGACGCCCAGGCTCTCGCAGACCCTCTCCAGGCGCCTTCCGTAGAACGCGTGGCGCCTGTCGTACAAGGTAGGGCGACCCTTGTCTACGGAGGCAATAGCAGCTCCAGCTCGATTTCTGGCGTAACTCCTGATTACGCGTTGGTGACGAATCAGGAAATCGTCGAGGGTGAATTTTTCGATGAGGAACACAACTGGGGACGTTCCTCTGTGGTGGTGTTAGGGCCAGAAACGGCAGAAAAGTTGTTTGGGTGGTCAGAAGGCGTGGTTGGAGAAACCATACGCATCGATGGACAGCTTTTCCGGGTGATTGGAGTCCTGAAAGCCAGAGGCGGAGGGGCTTTTGGGAGCCAGGATGATGTGGCGCTGGTTCCGTTAGCCACTGCCCAGGCGCGCTTGCTGCGCCGCACGCCCCTGGATCGGGTTGACAGCATCCAGGTTCAGGCGACCACTCCAGATACCGTTCCGTTGGCAACCGAGGAAGTGTCCGAGATCCTGAGGACGCGCCACCGTACCGCTGTTGGCGAGGATGACTTTAGCATCTTTACCCAACAATCTATTTTGGATATCGCCCAAACCATTACGGGTGTTTTCACCATCTTTTTAGGCGGCATCGCAGCCATCTCGCTCCTGGTGGGCGGCATTGGGATTATGAATATCATGCTGGTCTCGGTCACCGAGAGGACGCGCGAGATCGGATTGCGTAAAGCGTTGGGGGCAAGGCGGCTGAATATCTTGATCCAGTTCCTGAGCGAATCCCTGGTGCTCAGCTTGATCGGGGGCATCCTGGGCATCTTGCTGGGCTGGGCCTTGTCGGTCTTGATCGGTCGAATAGCAGAAGCCAGCGGGACCCCTTTCAACCCGGTGATCGGCCTGGATACGATCCTGTTAGCGACCCTGTTCTCGACTTTTGTGGGCCTGTTTTTCGGAATCTACCCGGCGAATAGAGCTGCAGGCCTGGAGCCGGTGGAGGCGCTCCGGCATGAATAGCAGAGCTTAAAACATATAGGAGAAAAGCAGCCCAAGTACCCCGGCGCCAACAACCACAATAGCGACCGCGGCCTTTGCATGCCATCGATAAAGTAGGATCACCGCGAGCAGAAAGATGATCCAGGCGGGAAGGCTATCCAGGGCAACCAGCAGCAGTTCTATGGCGGTCGCGCTGATCAACCCAACCACACCAGCCGTTACGCCGTCCAGGAAATTATGTAGGGCTCGATTTTCTATGATCCTTTCGAGATAGTTATGTCCCAAAAGCGTAAAACTGAAGGCTGGTAAGAAGATGCCGGTTGTAAGAACGAGTGCTCCCCAGGTCTGTGCGCCAAGATAGCCTACAAAGGTTGCAAATATAATGAGTGGGGCCGGCAAGATTCCCGATAGCGCCAGGCCATCCAGAAACTGTTCGTTTGTCATCCAGGCGCCCACTGTGA
This sequence comes from uncultured Anaerolineaceae bacterium, assembly GCA_964486825.1. GTDB lineage: Bacteria > Chloroflexota > Anaerolineae > Anaerolineales > UBA4823 > CAZAQS01. The sequence continues at coordinate 15,534 of CAZAQS010000059.1, forward strand.
CAGCGTCATTTTGTAAAAAGGGGATCACCGTGTAGGCGCCTCCAAAAGTAAGCAGCCCGCTGCGTAGTCCATAATAAAAAAGAGCCAGCAGGGAGGGTGGTCCGGCTGAGGTCTGCGGAGTCAGGCCATCCGGTACAACCACACCAAAGAAATCTGTCGAAAAAGTGTTGAAGGTCCAAAACCCGGCCAGGGTGAGCAGCACCGCTGCACCTGTCAGCAGATACATGCGCCTTCTTAATAGCACATAAAAAATACCCGCCAGCGGTAGTGTAATTGCAAAACTTATCCCAAGTAGCTCTGCTGCGACTGTGAGCAGGGCGATGACCCACAGCCATGGATGGGTGAGGGCGTGCTGCCCAATACGATGAATGGCGCGCACGATGAGTGCAACAACTGCCGGTTGAAAACCGGCAAAAACAGCCGCCAGGATGGGCGTGTGTATGCCAAAGCTCACATACAGCCAAGATAGCGCGAACATCAGTATAAAACCTGGCAGCATGAATGCCAGGCCTGCCAGGAGGCCGCCGAGGCGTCCCTTGGCGAGCATACCAAAGAAGACGCATAGCTCGGTTGCTTCTGGTCCAGGCAAGACCTGGTAGACCGATAACACGCGGTTGAAGCGTTGCCTGGAAATCCACCTCTCTTCTTCTACCAATTCCTGGCGGATCATAGCAATTTGCGCCACCGGCCCACCCCAAGCCAGGAATCCAAAGCGCAGGAAACGCATGAAGATGCTGGAATAGGTCTCTTTATGAAGGACCGGCATTGTTTCCATTCAAATGTATAGCCTTAAATTTCCCCCTGCGCCCGTAAGGCGCGGTGTGTGGCTCCCATACAGGTATCCATGACGACCTGGAGACCGGCTGCTCGAGCCTGCGCGGCCGCCTGTTCATTGACAATGCCGGCCTGCATCCATACTACTTTGGCGCCTATGGCGATGGCATCCACGACCACTGGGGGCACGTCTTCCGAGCGACGGAAGACCTGCACGATATCCACACTTTCGGGAATATCCAGTAATGAGGTATAGGCCTTCTCTCCCAGGACTTCGGTCAGGGCCGGGTTGACCGGAATGATCCGGTACCCCTGCTCCTGCAAATAGGCCGGGATAGTGTAGCCTGGCCGGTTGGGTTTACTGGATAGTCCCACCACCGCGACCGTGTGGCTGGTCTTTAAGATTTTAGACAATTCTTCCATTGATGGCTTTTCCATATCATTTCCCGTTGTAGTGCTGGTTGGTGATGCCCTCCACGGATAACCTCTGCGAAAACTCCTCAGCTGTTTGCCAGAGGTCCCGGGCCTGGCCAGCCCGGCGGTGTTTCAGGGCCTGGCGGGGATTCAACAATTTAGCTGCCTCTTCGATCTCCTGGCCTGCAACAGCTTTAAACCAGGCTGAGGATTTGGGGAGCGGCTCTCTCATCGCCCGGGCATAGATCTCAAGTGCCAGCTCGTGCCTCTCCCGCCCCACCAGGTACAAACTGAGAGCCGGGAAAATAAAGCATAATCCGATATAAGATTGCGTCGACTGGATCCTTTTAAAAGCCATTTGGAGATGGCTGCGGGCTTGCTCCAGGTATCCTTGCCGGCAATCCAAAATCGCGAGTTGAGCATAGGCAAAACCTTGCCTGCTTTGCCAATCCTGCTGCCAGCCCGTCCGAAAGGCTGCTATACCATGTTCATAGTGCGAGCGGGATTCATCATAGGAACCATCAACCAGAGCAGTGGCCCCTAATAAGGTATACCCATTTCCATTCGATGAGAGGTCATTCAACTCATGTGCCAGTTGAAGGGATTTCTGGGCGAAGGCCTTGGCTTGCGGGTATTTCCCTTGATGCAATTGGACCAATGCCAGTATATAGTGATTGATGACAATATTTTTCCGCTGGTCGATCTCGTACCGGATTTCCATGCTTTCCCGCAGGGCTGCCTCTGCCAGGGTGAATTGCCCGAGATAACCGTACCCAATCCCAAACGTCTCTAGAACGATCGCCAGCTGGTTCAAGTCGCCGGCTGCTCTGGCAAGCCCTACGGCTTCTTTAAGGGGCGGTTCGATCTCCTCCAGCTCGCCCCGCCGCATGGCATATAAGCCCATGATATTCAATGTCCGAACCTTATCCAGGTCGGATCCCAGCTCTTGGTGGATGGATAGGCTTTCATGGAGAGCGGAGAGCGATTCATCGAATTTTCCAAAGGTCCGGTGCAGGTCTCCCATATGCGTTAATACGTATGCGATCTGAGCCTTGTCCTCAAGCTCTCGATAGAGGTTCAAGCTTTCTTCCAAAAAGGGTTGAGAATCGTCCTCCTCCTGAACGTGAACTCCCAACCTGCTGAGGCAGAAAGCGCGCACCTCCCGGACCCGCTCATCACCCGCTATCAATGCGCTGGTTTGCGCCAGAGCGGTCTTTAACAGGCCCACGCCGGTATGTAGATCTACGCCTTGAGCATATAGGTCGCCTTGGTGAGCCTGCATCCAAGCCAGGTCTGTAAGCTGCTCGTATTTCCCGGCGCTAGCCAAGCGCTCGATGCCCAGCTGGAAGGCCTGGATGCCTTCATGGAAACGGGCTTTGCGTAAATAGAAATGATGCAGGGTAGCAGACAGCTGCGCCAGATCGGTTGATTTTTGTTCTATTGCCCATTCCCAGGCTGCAAGGATATTGAAATAATCGATCTCGACGCTCTTCAATATATCCAGCTCTCGTGGGCTGAAAAATGACCTGTATCTTGAAAGGGCATACGTTGTGAAATACTGTGTATGCATTTCCCGGACGCGGCCCAGCTCCCTTGGGTCGGAAGCCAGCTTTTCGTGCCCATATTGCCGCAGCAGCTCATGGATCTCAAAGCGGCCGGAGCGCGTGCCATAACGCAAGAAGGATTTGTTCACTAACCGGGCAAGCGTCTGTCTGTCGGCGCCGCTCACCTGCCTGGCTGCCTGGTATGTGAAGCCGTCCCTGAACAGGCACAGCTGTTTAAAGGTAGACCTTTCGCTATCTCCTAATAGTCCCCAGGAAGCGTCGACCGCAGCATGGATGCTGCGGTGCCGGTCGGGAAGATCGTAAATTTCAGCCCGCAGAAAATCCAGACTCTTCTGGATAGAAATAGCAATTTCCGGCAAGGAATGATTTTCCGCCAGTGCAGCAGCCAGCTCGATTGCTAGCGGCATGCCTTCCACGAGCTGGCATATCCGCCCCACAGCTATGTACTCATCCTTATCCAGGTGGCTCGCGCCGCGGCTTCGGTGGAGCAGCGTGGTGAATAATTCCACTGCACTCGAGGTGGGGATTTCCTCCATTGGGGATCTTACAGGCCCGCCTTTGGATTTGGCAGTGTCCAATCCCATCAAGGGCAGGACAGTCTCGCTGCGCAGGCTCAGCTTTTGCCTCGAAGTCGCCAGGATCTTTATGTCTCGGGCGCCTTCCAAAATCCGCTGCACCAACCCGGCTACCTCCTTTCCGACCAGGTGCTCCAGGTTGTCCAGGATCAGCAGCATCTCTTTATCCTTCAGGTAGCCTAGCAGCTGGCCCAGCGGGTCGGCCCCCGTGTGGAAATTGAAGGACAATGCTTGAGCAATGGTGGATGGAATGCCCTGCGGTGTGTTTAGCCCGTCCAAAGGAACAAAAGCTACTCCGTTCAAATAGGCGCGGCTCCCAGACTCGATAGCCTGGTTGCCCAGCTGCAGCGCCAGGCGTGTTTTCCCAGTTCCACCGGGCCCAGTGATGGTTACCAGCCTAACCTGTGGATCGGCCAGCAATTGAGATAAGTATTTCATTTCAGCCTGACGGCCGACCAGGGGGGTTGTCAAATCGGGAAGGGTTGAACGAAGTGACCCCATATCCAGGATACGCCGGTGCAGGCTATCCGTCTCGGCAGCTGGCAGCAGGCCGAATTCATCCATCAGGCTCTGGCAGCACAGCTTATATTGTTTGAGGGCAGCCGAGCGTTGACCGGTGCGGGCCAGTGACAGCATGAGATTCCGGTGGGCTTCTTCTCTCCAGGGCTCCAGCCGCACCCATTTTTCAGAAGCTGCCCGGGACCATTCAAAATTCCCCTGGCCTTCATGGTAGCCTACGATCTTTTCCAAAGCTGTGACAGCCTGGCGGTGGAAGTGCTCCCTTCTATTCGACAGCCATTCTTCAAAGGACTCCGTTTGCGCCAACGAAACCCCTCTCAGCAGCTCACCCTGATAGATCTCTATTGCATTTTCAAGGATCTCGATCCCTGCCCGTTCATCCTCTTCTGCTACCTTCAAGCAGCCGATAAAGCTGTATACATCGCAAACCAGTCCCGATTGGGGGTTACGCTGGAGAGTTGTGCGGTCGGTCAGGATCAAGGGGTTGCTTTGATCCCATTCTAATACACTTCGAAGCTGGGAGATGGCCTGGCGCAGGCTGTGGCGGGCTTTTTGCTCCGTTTGATCCGGCCAGAATAAACCTGCCAGCACGTCTCTGTTGAAAGGGAAAGGCGGTTCGATGACCAGGTATGCGAATAAGGCCTTGACTTTATCATACCCGAAGCCAACTACCGGTTCGTCGTTACGGCGCACCTCAAAACCCCCAAAAAAGGTAGCAGTTAGTCTTCCTGGCATATAGATATTATAAGATAGATTTTATCCACTTTTGACGCTCTCTTGACGATCCCCTCTTATGCTTAGCTATGGAACCTGCCTACCCACACTCCCTACCAGCGGTCTCCGGCAAGCAGGACTCGAAAACTTACAGAAAAAGAGAGGTAAATTATGGGAAAATTAATCGGAATCCTGATGATTGCATTTGTGGCACTCCTGGCTCTGCAAGGAGCCGCAACGTATCAAGTGATGGGGTTTTTTACAATGAACGCTCGACCATTTCCCCCTGGATCGGTGGAAACGATCCTTACGCTGAACGAGGGTAACCACCCGGAGGGGATCGCGGTGGACCGGCAAGGCAATATCTACGTAGCTAACCGGAGCCATGAGACCGGAGGTGTCCTCCCGGTGATCTTGAAGATCGCCAAAGATGGGACGGACGCGGAATATGCCCGTCTGCCGCTCACGACCGATCCTGATGCTGAAGGCCTGCTCGGACTGGCCGTAAACCCCCAGGGTGTCCTCTATGCCGCGCTGGTCTCCCTGGATTCGAACCAGGGCGTCTGGAAGGTCCACCAAGATGGTTCAGTTGAGCATCTCTCCGGCTCACAAGATATGGAATTCCCTAATGCGCTGGATTTTGACAATCGCGGCTACCTGTACGTCACCGATAGTGCGGTTGGCTCGATCTGGCGCTTCGATCAGAAGGGCCAGGGAGAGGTGTGGGTTCAGCACGAAAGCCTCGAGCCGGTTGAAAACTTTACAGGTGGCTGGCTGCCGGGTGCAAACGGCATCGCGTTCTACCCTCCTAACCTGTTGTACGTCGCGAATACCTCTCAAGGGCGGATCGCGCGTATCCCCATTAACCCGGACGGCAGCCCAGGGGAACCGCAAATCGTGGCGGGTTTGAATGAGCAGGACTTCTTGATGTTGTTTACCATCGATGGTATCGCTGTGGATACGCAAGGGGCTATCCATGCCGTCATCCCAGGCTATTCGGTGACCGGATCTTCGCCGGTTGTCAAAGTGGATCCGGATACCGGCGAGATCAGCCGGAGTGTGACCGAGCCGGATGCGATCGCTCAGTTTGACGTTCCGCTGAGTATAGCCTTCGGCGCGGGTGCAAGGGATAATAAGAGCGTCTTTGTCACCAACGGCGCCTTAGTCCACCCCCTGATCCCGCCG
>CAZAQS010000060.1:0-12542 GCA_964486825.1 uncultured Anaerolineaceae bacterium
TTGGGGGGCTGGTTCTTTGTATATCCCAAGCGACCGTCTCATCATCACGGGGATGGCTCTACAGGTGGTCCTGGTAGGTCTCCTCCTGGCATATTCCCAACGCGATGAGATACGCCGGGAATGGCGCGAGGGCAGGCGTTATTACCTGCTGGTCGAAGGGCTGTTCCTGGCCTTTTTCCTGGTTGGCCTGCTCATCCGCTTCGGTAACCCCGACCTGTGGCACCAGTGGAAGGGCGGCGAGCGGCCGATGGACTTTTCTTATTTCAATGCCATACTCAAGAGTAGCACCTTCCCGCCTTACGATCCCTGGTATGCTGGCGGCTACCTTAACTACTATTACTACGGCTTTGTACTGGTGGGGGTGCTGGTGAAATGGCTCGGAATCGTGCCGGCCTTCGCCTACAACCTTATCCTGCCGACCGTCTTCGCCCTGATCGCTTTAGGCGCCTTTTCTGTGGCCTGGAACCTTTCACATAAGGGCGAGAGGCGCTTCGAGTTCGGCTTGTTGAAGCTAATTCCTGCCCTGGCAGCCGCATTAGGTATGGTTGTGCTGGGTAACCTGGGCAGCGTACGCATGATCCTGCACGGTTACCAGCGATTGGCTGCTCCAGGTGGTGTAATCGATGGCGCTGGCGTGCTATCTCGAGTCCTATGGACCCTGGAAGGCCTGGGCAAGGCTCTTTCTGGCGCCAGCCTTTCCTATAGCATGGGAGATTGGTATTGGATCCCCAGCAGGGTGATCCCAGCTCCTCCAGGTGATATCGAACCGATTACTGAATTCCCTTATTTCACAGTCCTGTACGGCGACCCCCACGCGCATCTGTATGCCTTGCCGGTTGCCCTACTGGCGTTAGGATGGGCAGTTTCTGTCGCGTTGGGCATGGGGCGCTGGCGAGGACTGTGGGGTGGTGCAGCTGGTTTCTTCCTGGGCGCATTGGCAATTGGCGCGCTTTACCCGATCAACCTGTCCGATATCTACACTTACCTGCCCTTGGGGATGGCTGCTATCGCCTATGCTCTTTGGCGGCATCACGACCCGGAGCGGGCCGGATGGCTTGGCCAGGTTCCAGCCAAGTTCAGGCGCTTCTTGCTCCCGGCTTTAGGCGTGCTCTTGCTGGCTGGCCTGGTACTGTTGCTTTACCGTCCCTACACCTGGTGGTACGGGCAAGCATATGGATCGGTGGATATCTGGCAGGGTGGACGCACACCGACATCCTCTTACCTCACACACTGGGGCCTTTTCCTGTTCGTTATCGTTACCTGGATGGCCTGGGAGACGCGGGATTGGCTGGCCAAGACGCCTCTGTCAGCGTTGCACAAGCTCGAGCCTTACCGGCAGGTGATCGCTTTCGCTGCACTTCTCCTGCTGGTTTGGACCGGGGGGATGCTGTGGATCGGCGTGCATATCGCCTGGTTGGTGCTGCCCCTGGCGGCATGGGCCGGTGTGCTGATCGTCAGACCAGGCTTGAGCGATCCCAAGCGGGTGGTCTTGTTCTTGTTTGGTACCGGCTTGCTGATCACCTTGATGGTGGAGGTTGTCGTAGTGGTTGGGGATATCGGCCGGATGAACACGGTCTTCAAGTTCTACTTGCAAGTCTGGACACTATTTGCGGTAGGCGCAGGGGTTGCCCTGGGCTGGCTGCTGGCTGAGATGCCGGCCTGGAACCCGCGTTGGCGCGTTGCCTGGCAGATCCCTTTCACCCTGCTGGTTGTTTCGGCGGCGGTATTTACCTTATTAGGTACTACAGCCAAGATCAGGGATCGCATGACCCAGGATGCCCCGCACACCCTGGACGGGATGGCTTATATGCAATACGCTACCTTCAACGAGCAGGGCGTGGAGATGGACTTGAGCCAGGATTACGCCGCTATCCGCTGGATGCAGGAGAACGTGCCTGGCTCTCCTGTGATCGTGGAAGCCAATTCAGGCAGGCTATACCAGTGGTTTTCTCGTTTCACGATCTATACCGGTTTGCCCGGTGTTTTGGGCTGGGATAATCACCAGCGCCAGCAGCGAGCCCTGTTGCCACCCCATTGGGTGAACGACCGGCTGGCCGAGATCAACCTGTTCTACCAAACCCCCGATGTAGAAGCTGCTCTCGCTTTCCTGGATAAATATGACGTTCGCTATATCGTAGTTGGGCAGCTGGAGCGGCTCAACTATCCCGCTGCAGGCCTGGAGAAATTCCCGGCGTACGAAGGTGTCTTGTGGCGCCTGGTTTACCAGGACCGGGACACCGAGATCTACCAGGTGCTAGAAACAATGCCTGGAGTGGCTTTTGTAGAATGAGCCTGGCGCTTTGGTACCTGATCGTCACTCTGGCCGGCCTGGCTGCTTTTCCATTGGCCTATTGCTTGCTACATGCTTTACCGGACCGGGGCTATGCATTCACGCGCAGCCTGGGGTTGTTGGTATGGGGATATGTCTTTTGGGCCTCCGGCTCCTTGGGAATCCTGCAAAATAACCTGGGAGGTTTACTCCTCGCATTGGCCATTCTGGCTGGCCTGAGCCTGCTTGCCTTGAGGAGGATCAATTTCGAGGAGTTGCGCGCCTGGTATCTTTCCCGCCGCAGGTATATCCTGGGGGTGGAGTTGCTCTTCCTGGTAGCGTTTGTAGGTTGGGCGTTCGTCCGTTCCGCCAATCCTGAAATTTGGGGCACAGAAAAACCGATGGAAGTGGCTTTCATCAACTCTGTGCTGCGCTCGGAGAGCTTTCCGCCTTATGATCCATGGCTCTCGGGCTATGCTATCTCGTATTACTATTTTGGGTACGTCCTGGTCGGTATGTTGGGCAGGCTTTCAGCCGTATCTGGTAGCGTGGCCTTTAACCTGGGCTTGACGCTTGTCTTTGCCCTGGCGGCTGTGGGAGCTTATGGGTTGGTCTATAACTTGTTAGCTGCACGGCGGGGCGCCCACGGAGAGACGGGCGTTGATCATGACCGGCGAGATGTGAACCCAATTTTCGCTTTGCTTGGGCCGCTCTTTGTCCTGATCGTTAGCAATATCGAGGGTTTTCTGGAGGTCTTGCACGCAAGGGGCTTATTCTGGAGGGTTGGTCCGGGCGGGGAGATGACTTCTCGCTTCTGGACCTGGCTGGATATCGCCGATCTTACGGAACCGCCTGGGGAAGTATTTTCCTGGCTGCCGCGCATGTACGGGACAGGAAACTGGTGGTGGTGGCGGGCATCCCGCGTCGTCCAGGACTACAACTTCCGTTCTGACCCGGTGCAGGTCATCGACGAATTCCCCTTTTTTTCATTTTTATTGGGCGACCTGCACCCGCACGTCCTGGCGATGCCCTTCGCATTCCTGGCAGTGGGGCTGGCGCTGAACCTGTTCCTGGGCGGGGGCCGTGGCCGCATCACCCTGCCCCGCACCAATTTGTCCTGGAATATCAGTCCAGGTTTATTTTTGTTAGCGGCGGTCGCTTTGGGGGGCATGGCTTTTTTGAATACCTGGGATTGGCCGATCTACCTGGGCTTTTTTGCGGGAGCGTATGTACTCCACTCTGCTCGCAAGCGGGGTTGGAGTTGGGAACGCCTGCCAGAATTCGCCAGCCTGGCTTTGGCGCTGGGGGTTAGCGGGTTTTTCCTCTACCTGCCGTTCTTCATCGGTTTTTCGTCTCAGGCAGGTGGTCTCCTACCCAGTACAGTCTACCTGACACGTGGGTCACACTTGTGGGTCATGTTCGCCCCGCTCCTGGCGCCGCTGTTTGCCTTCACCCTATACCTGATGAGCAGGTATGGAAACCGTGAGCTAATAAAGCGTGGGTTGTTATTGGCTGGCCTCCTCCTGGCTGTGTTTTCTCTGATAAGCCTGCTTTTGGTGTTGGCGATTGCCGTCTTGCCCGTTCTGGAAGGTTTGAACCCCCTGGCGGGAAGTGCTGGAGACCTGTTCCTGGGTAGCCTGGGGGCTCCAGGTTGGGGGGCTCTCTTAGGAGAGTCGCTCCTGCGGCGACTGGTCTACCCTGGTGGCTGGCTCACCCTGTCTATCCTCCTGGCGTTGTGCGCCGGGTTGTTGTCCAGGCCAAACGGCGGGATGGATAAGGAGCAGCCGTTGAACTCTATCAACCCCTCACCCTCCCACACCTTCGGGGTGCTTCTTGTCCTCTCCGGCGGCCTGCTGGTTCTCGCTCCGGAATTCTTCTACCTGCGAGACCAGTTTGGCTCGCGAATGAACACCATTTTCAAGTTCTATTATCAGGCCTGGTTGATGTGGAGTATCGCGGCAGCATATGGCACGGCTGTGCTGTTGCGTGAGCTGCGCGGTGCATGGTCAGGCCTCTTCCGCCTGGTCACCGTGCTGGTTCTCGGAATGGCCCTGGTCTACCCGATTCTCGGCCTTTGGGATAAGACACACGGCTTCAGCCCTCCGCAGGGCTTGACTCTGGATGGCGCGGTCCATATCCAACTTTCTGCCCCGGATGAGATGGCGGCTATCCAATGGCTCCGCCTGGCTCCGCTGGGAGTAATGGTGGAAGCGGTGCGCCCAGACGGCGGCCAATATAGCGACTTTGCCCGCGTGTCTGCCCAGAGTGGTATGCCAACCGTCCTGGGTTGGATTGGACACCAGCTCCAATGGCGAGGGGGAGGCCAGGAGATCGGCTCCCGGCAGGGAGATATCGACCGGCTATACTCAACCCGGAGTTGGGAGGAGACCGCACAGATCCTCCAGCAGTATGATATCCGTTATGTTTATATAGGAGCACGGGAGCGCAGCACATACAACTTGTTCGAGGCCAAATTTGAGCGTATGCTTACTCCTGTTTTCAGGCAGGGGGAAGTAGTGATTTACGAAGCGCCCCGGTGAGAAATTGGAGCCAGGCGTTATAATACGTTTGGATAGCGGGATGAAAATGGATCGAGTGACAGGTAAGTCTTGGAATATCGAGCATACCCTGTACGCCCTGGCTTTCTTTTTAGCATTGAGCGTGCGCCTTTTTCGCCTGGGGGTCGTGCCGCTCTCCGACGATGAGGCAGGCTGGGCGCTGCAGGCGTTATCCATTGCCAGGGGAGAACCTATCGGCATGGGCCCACAGCCGTTATACGTGGTTGTCACGGGCTCGCTGTTCGCCTTGTTCAGTGCCAGTAATTTTCTGGCCCGCCTGCTCCCGGCCCTGGCAGGAGCAGGACTGGTCCTGCTACCGTTCTTCCATAGCCGCTGGCTGGGACGTTATGCGGCCTTGATCCTGGCCTTAGGCCTGGCTCTGGATCCCGGGCTTCTGGCAGCTTCCCGGATGGCGGGTAGCCCGCTGCCAGGCCTGGCTTTCGGGTTGGCCGCGCTGACGGCCTGGTATGCTCGTCGCCCTGCCGCGACCGGTATTTTTGGTGGGTTGGCGCTTTTATCAGGGACGAGCATACTTCACGGAGCTCTGGCCCTGGCCCTCGCCTGGGGTGTCAGCGCCGGGCTGGATATGAGAGGCCGCCGAGGTGGAGCTCTAGCTTTTGAGGACCCTTCCTCTACCAGTGAAAGAGGGTTGATGACCTCTCTCTATTGGCTGGCTGGAACGGTGCTGGTCGTTGGAACGCTGTTCCTGCGCCTACCCCAGGGAATGGGCGCCCTGGCTGGAACCATACCGAACTATTTGCAGGGTCTGGTTACCGCCTCTGGCATCCCGTGGATGCGTTTGCCAGTTGCCCTGCTGGTTTACCAGCCTTTGGCGCTTATCTTTGCCCTGGTTGCAACCGTGCGAGCATGGGCGCCTGGTGTTTCCGTCTCGCGAAATCTTAAGTGGCTCAGCTTATGGGCAACGTTTGCCCTGCTGCTTTCCATCTTGTATCCGGCACGGCAGGTAGTGGATTTGATCTGGGTGCTCGTCCCGCTATGGGCGCTTGCTTCTTTTGAGCTGGATCACCAATTTTCTCGCCGGTCAGGCCAGATGACTCCGTACGTAGTGGCGGGACTGGCAGGCTTGATAATTCTTTTGTTGGTCTTTGCCTGGTTGATGGTTGCGAACCTGGGCAATCCCCGCGTGTTGGTCACCCAGGAAATCCTTCAGAATGCCCTCATCTTGATCTTCGGCGCGCTTTTGATGGCACTGTTGTCTTCTGCATTGGTTGGCCTGGGCTGGTCTTGGGAGACAGCGCGCCAGGGAGTCCTTTGGGGCGTCAGCACCAGTCTGGTATTGTGGATGCTTTCAGGGGCAGTTGGCTCTACACAGCTACGCAGAGGCGCTGAACAGGAGCTTTGGATAAAAAGCCCAACCATCGCACAAGCTGATTTGTTGGTTAATACCCTGTCTGACCTCTCGGCCTGGCAAACAGGATATCGAAATACCATCGATGTGTCGGTTACTGTGGATGCGCCTTCACTGCATTGGGTTTTAAGGGACTTCTCCTCTGCAAGTTATCTAAAAGCCCTTTCTTTAGAATCGAGACCTTCTACGATTATCGCCTACCTGGGCCAGGAATCTCCTGCTGTAGCTGCTGCCTACCGCGGGCAGGATTTTGCCTGGCAGACATACCCGCTCTGGGAAGGCGTCCTTCCAGATAACCTGCCACAATGGCTGGCTTTCAAGGAGGCCCCTAAGCAACATACTCAAATCATCTTATGGGCCCGGGTGGATATCTTCCCGGATGGCTCCCAGGTTCCCCAGGAACTGGACTTGTTGCCGGAAGACCCTTTGATCGATTCGGATTCGGAATAGTTGGAGCAAGGGATCCTGGGAGAACGTATGGGATTTGCAAAGATCATCGCTATCGATGGTCCGGCAGGATCGGGTAAATCGACTTTGGGGGAGAAGTTAGCTGACCGCCTGGGTTACTTATATTTTGATACTGGAGTCATGTACCGGGCGGTGACCCTGGCAGCATTGGAGCGAGGCATCTCTATTGAAGATGAAGAAGCCGTTACAAGCCTGACCGACCAGCTCCAGATAGATGTCCGGCCTCCTTCTAAGCGGGACGGGCGAGCTTATGATGTCATCGTGGATGGGCAGGATGTCACCTGGACGATCCGCCGCTCGGATGTGGAAGCAAACGTTTCGCTGGTTTCCGCTTATCCCGGTGTGCGCGATGCATTAGCATCAGCCCAACGCCGGATTGGATTGCGCGGTGAAGTCGTTATGGTCGGTAGGGACATCGGGACGGTTGTCTTGCCGGAGGCCGATCTCAAAGTCTACCTGGATGCTTCTGTTGAAGAGCGAGCCAGGCGGCGTTATCGGGAGATGCTGGCGCGTGGTATCCATGCACAACAGCAAGCTGTGCTGGAAGCCATGCAGGCGCGCGACAAGATCGATTCTACCCGTGAGATGTCCCCTCTTCGTGCCGCAGTAGATGCAATCGTCTTGGATTCGGACCACATGAATGCAGACCAGGTCCTGGAGCGGGTCATGGAATTTGCTCAGAATTACTGAATTTGAGAACGGTTGTATCCAAATCAGGGGGATGGTGTTAAAGCGAGTATATGGCTAATCCTTATGAACCGGTAACCCCTCGGGGAAATGGATCAGGTGAAAAACCCTCCCGGGAAGCACTCGAAAAGCCGCGGGCCAGCCTTCTACGCCCTGAGCTTACACGCCTGCCACGCTTGAGCCTGGGCCGCAAACTTTTTCGTCGCTTTGTGCATTTCATTTCCCGGACGGTCATGGTGTTGCTGACCCGCATTGAGTTGCAAGGTTTGGAAAATGTTCCCCGCCACGGGCCAGCCATGGTCGTTGTGAACCACCTGGGGGATGCGGATGTCGTGCTGGGGCTGGCGTTCTCTCCCAGGCCAGTAGAGGTTTTGGCGAAGATGGAATTGTACGATATCCCCGTACTCGGACGCCTGATGCATGCTTATGGGGTGATATGGGTGCATCGTGGACACCCAGACCGTAGAGCCATCCAGGCTGCGCTGGGTGCCTTAGGGGAAGGCCGATTGGTGGGAGTGGCGCCCGAGGGACGGGAGAGCTTGACTGGAGGACTGGAAGAAGGGACTGGGGGAGCAGCTTATATCGCTCTCAAAGCTGGCGTTCCAATTATGCCGGTCACTTTTATTGGAACGGAGAACAACAGGATTTACCCCAATTTGAAACGGCTACGCCGGACGCAGGTATCCATGACCATTGGTAAAATGTTCACGCTTGAGCAGCTTCCCGACCGGCGCGAATCGATCAAGCTAGGGACCCGCCTTATCATGGAGAGGTTGGCGGTGCAACTCCCCCCTGAGCTGCGCGGTGTCTACCAGGTGGATGAAAGCTAGTGACTAAATTGATATTGGCGTGAACGGAGGCGAGGTATAAAAGATGGCAGCAGGCAGCATAGGAACCAACCAGCTAACCCGGTCGAAACCGTATGACCACTCACACTGGGAGACCCGGCGCAGGTTTCTGCGTTTTCTCATCCGGATCATCGGTTTCAACTTTTTGATCAAGCTTGGGGAGGTGGAAGGCCTGGAAAACGTGCCTGAGAGTGGGCCGGGGATCTTGATGATTAACCATATTGCCTTCCTGGATCCAATCGTCGTCCTGCATATCATACCGCGCAATATCGTCCCACTGGCCAAGGTAGAGGCCTATAACTATCCGGTCGTCGGCATCTTCCCAAAGATATGGGGAGTGATCCCTGTCAGGCGCGAGGAGGTGGACCGGCGTGCTATTCAACAGGCACTCGATGTCCTCGGGGCCGGGGAGCTGATCCTGATGGCGCCGGAGGGGACTCGCGGGCAGCAGCTCCAGGAAGCCAAGGAAGGCGTGGCGTATCTTGCCAGCCGGGGGAAAGCGCCCATCATCCCGGTTGCTATCGAAGACACTTACGGATACCCTACTTTCCGCCTTTCGTCCCGTTGGAAAGGGCCAGGTGCACACGTGCGTTTTGGCAAACCCTTCCGCTTTAAGGATACGGGGAAGCGTCCAGGCCGGGAAGCGCTGCGGAAGATGACAACGGAAGCTATGTATATCATGGCTGGTATGCTGCCTGAACACCGCCGGGGTGTTTATGCGGATCTTTCTAAGGCAACACAAGATACGATCGAGTGGGTTTAAAGATCTTGATATTGCCCATCCTTAATATTTGATATACAAAAGAGCCAAGGCTTAAAAACAACCTCGAAATTTGCTTAATGCTATAATCTTTTAATACCTTCACACCGAGCGATGCATGTATCTGGAGCTTACGCTTTTAACCAGTCCACTTTATGTTGAGCTGCCTCACGATCTTTTAGGATGGCTGGCCTGGTTTTCGTTGCTTGCGCTGCTCGTTTACCTGGTACGCTTTCTGTGGGGCTATCACCCGAAACCCTGGCGGAACAGGCAGTGGAGCTTGCTCGTTTTGCTGGCCTTGTTGGTGCCTTTAACTAGCTTGCTGCTCCTCCTGCGCTTGCCTTCCGGTGAGGGGCTTCCCCCTGTTGGGAAACCTATCGATCCGGCTGGCTTGCCTCTGCTGATCTTTGGGGCCTTACCCTGGTTGCTGGCAGCTGGCCTGCTAGGACCGGCGCCTGCCACTGCTTTAGGGGCTTTTTCAGGTTTACTGCTGGCGCTTTGGGGCACACATAGTTCCTTTACTCCCCTGGAAACAGCTTACCTGGCATTGGCATTGAGCGTTTTCCTGCGCCAAAGGTATCGTACCCGCTTTTTCCGGCTGCTACGCCACCCGTTTTTTGCAGCCTTTCTGGCAGCTGCTTTCTACCCGGTACTCTTCTTCATAAATACCCTGTTCCTGGCAGGAGGGTCACTTGCCAACCGGCTGGATTATGCCATCACTCATGTTGGGCTTGCATCCATTGCAATAGGTGTCCCTCTATTGCTGGCAGGTTTGCTTGCTGAGGCCATAGCTGCCCTATTATCCAGTGATTGGGGTGGGAAACCGCCCTGGTTGCCTTCTCCGTCTGAGCGCAAGCTGGAGAACCGCTTTATATTCAGTGTCGCCCCTCTGGCTTTTATTCTGCTTACTGTGCTCCTGTTTGGAGATTGGATCGTCGCCGGGAATGCTGCCCGAGAGATGTTACGGGAAAGGATGGGTAGTACGGCTCAAATCGTCTCGGATACCATGCCGTTCTTCCTCGAATCGGGTCAGAACTTGATCAAGCAACTTGCCAGGAACCCGGTTCTTTACACTGCCTCGCCTGACTCTCTCCCCGAGTTAATGGGCGAAGAGCTGCGCTCGGTGCCTTTCTTCCGGCAGCTCTACCTGATTGATGATACCAGGACTTCTGTTGCCGGATATCCAGATAGAGATTATTACAATTCATATCCCCCGCTGGAAGAATTAACCGGCATTGACCTGGCATTGAATGGCGTACCCATCCAGACCTACACCATCCCTCCCCTGGAAGGGGAGAGCGCTGCTCAAGTCTCCTTCCTGGCGGCCGTGTTTGATAAAAAGGGCGATGTCTGGGGGGTGCTGGTAGGTCGAAGCGACCTGGCATTCAATCCGTTCACAGAACCGGTGCTGGCTGGTATTCGTAATATGGTGGGTGAGGATGGGGAAGGCCTGCTCCTGGATGGGAATGGACGGGTTCTGTACCATCAAAATGGCTTGCACTTGATGGAAGCCTATACTGGCCGAACGGCGGATGAAGTGCTTTTTTACGATGACACTGCTCCGGACGGTACTCGGCGCCTGGTTTATTACCAGCCCGTAGTTGGGCATCCCTGGAGTGTTGTTCTGGCGGTGCCTGCCCGGCGGGCTCAACAGATGGCCTTGAATATCGCTACACCTTTATTGGTTATGGTGGTGGTTTTGTTCGTCGCTGCCCTGGTGATGCTGCGTTACGGTTTGAGGAGTGTGACCTTATCCTTGCAATCCCTTGGTTTGGAAGCGAATCGTATCGCCAGCGGGCAGTTGGACCAGCCGCTTTCGGTCCAGGGAGAAGACGAGGTCGGGCAACTCAGGCGCGCATTTGACCAGATGCGGGCCAGCTTGAAAGAGCGCCTGGATGAGCTCAACCAGTTGTTGGTTGTAAGTCAGGGGGTGGCATCCAGCCTTGAGATGGAAGAAGCCGTACAACCGGTTTTGGAATCGGCCTTATCCATGGGCGCTTCATCCGCCAGGGTGATCCTCGCGCCGCCAGATAGCCCGGCGGTGATGACAGACGAAACGTGTCCGGAGTGTTTCGGTATTGGTCCAGATAGCAACTCCTACGCCCAACTGGATGACCAGATCCTGGAACTTTCCAGCAAGCAGGACTGCATCCCCATGACAAACTTGCTGCGCAACAAGCTCCTGAAAATTTCTCCTGGGATGCCCCGTCCCGAGGCCATATTGGCGCTGGCTCTGCGACATGAAAACACCTATTATGGCTCATTGTGGATCGCTTTCAACCGGCCTCACCAGTTTTCTGGTGATGAAATCCGCTTTATGGTCACTATAGCCGGCCAGGCTGCTCTGGCAGCTGCTAACGCCCGCCTCTTTCAGAGTGCCGAGATCGGTCGCCAGCGCCTGGCAGCCATCCTGGCTTCCAGTCCGGACCCGGTGCTGGTCACAGATTATCGCAACCGTTTGCTCCTGACAAATCCGGCCTCATGGCAGGTGCTCGGGTTGTCCGCAGAGCCGGAGGGTGGGCGACCGGTTGAAGAGGTTATCGCATACCCAGAACTGGTCAAGCTGCTGGTTTCTCCCGATGATGAGAAGAAGTCTACAGAGATCACCCTGGCCGACGGGCGGGTATATCTAGCTACGGTTTCTCCCGTTATGGCGGAAGAGCAGCGCATGGGACGGGTATGCGTCATGCGGGATATCACTCACTTTAAAGAGCTGGACTCATTGAAATCCGATTTTGTTGCTACTGTAAGCCATGACCTGCGATCCCCACTGACCTTGATGAGCGGCTATGCCACCATGTTGGAGATGGTAGGGGAACTGAACGAGCAGCAGAATGGATACATGAAAAAGATCATGCACTCGGTTGAGAATATGACTCGCCTGGTCAACAATCTTCTGAACCTCGGTCGCCTGGAGGCCGGGGTCGACCTGCAATTGGAGATGTTGCCGGTTCACGAGCTGGTCGAGCGGGTTACAACTTCGATGCAGTCGAAAGCGAACCAGAAACGCATCCAGCTTTCTTTGGAATTCCCCTCCCAGACCGTACCTTTGATTGAGGCTGACCCGGCCTTACTTCAACAGGCACTGCAAAATTTAATTGAAAATGCCATTAAATATACAGATGGGGGTGGGAATGTCAACGTAAGCGTTTACACCCGCCAAAACGGAATGATCTTTGAAGTGCGTGACTCAGGTATTGGAATAGCCCCGGTGGACCAACCGCGCCTCTTCGAGAAGTTTTATCGTGGCGCACAACGTGAGTCCAAGAAGCCGCATGGATCCGGCCTCGGGCTGGCGATTGTCAAATCCATCGCCCAAAGGCATAACGGGGACGTGTGGGTCAAAAGCCAGCTGGGCAAAGGCAGCATTTTCTATCTCATGATCCCCCTGCGCCAGCCTAGCAAGGGTCATTAATAGGTCATTAATAGAGTCTCCCTTGACAAAACACACCAATCTTGTATAATTTACAACACATGAATTCTACGAAAGGTTTGTGCGCTGAGCGAGCGCTTGAGGTCAGAATCTCAAGCGCTGGCTTTTGTTGGTTGAAGGGACAGCATGACTGTTCCATTGTTCACGTTT
>CAZAQS010000060.1:12552-17670 GCA_964486825.1 uncultured Anaerolineaceae bacterium
CACACCAAAGCCAGAATATTAAGGCCTTCAGATAAATAACGCAACGGTGTATACCGTAGCACGGGGACGATCCCACAACTATCTGGTGGTTACTTAAATGGCGGTTTTGTTAGCGATCGGGGATCAGGAGGTAATCGAGTGGAAACCAAAGGGTTAACTGCTTTACGTATCAGTCTGGCCTCTCCAGAGACGATCCGAAGCTGGTCGTATGGAGAAGTGCTTAAGCCAGAAACAATCAACTATCGCCGCCTGCGGCCTGAAAAAGATGGCCTTTTTTGTGAGGCAATATTTGGCCCCACTCGTGATTGGCAGTGTTACTGTGGGAAGTATAAGAACATCCGCTATAAGGGCATTGTCTGTGACAAGTGTGGTGTAGAGGTAACCCGTTCATCCGTGCGTCGGGAGCGCATGGGGCATATCGAGCTTTCCGCCCCGGTTGCTCATGTCTGGTACACCCGGCGTATCCCCTCTTACCTGGGCCTCTTATTGGATATTTCGCGACGCAATCTGGACCGCGTCCTTTATTTTGCCCAATATGTGGTCACCTATGTTGACGAGGATGCTCGCCAAAAGGCGTTGAAGCGCCTGGAGGAGAAGATCACGGTCACCGAGCGTGAGCAGGCTTCTCGCATCAATGCCAAAATCGCAGAGACCAAAGCAGAGCGCGATCGCAACCTTAGCGAACTCCAGCAGCGCAAGACGCAGCTGGAAGAGCATTATACCGAGACGGTGGCGGGAAAACTTGAGCCCATCATCCAGGAAGGACAGCGCTTGGAGCGGAGCTTGCAGGAAAAGCTTGGCAAGACCACCCGTTCTGCCATTGAATTCAAAGAATCCGATATCGTGATTGCAGAAGCCGGTGAGACAATTGAGAACCGGCATCTGGCGCGCGTCCAGGGTGTTGTTCAGGAGCGCCTGGAAGAGCTGGAAAACGAGCTCAAGGACCAGAAACAGCGTGACCTGGAGCACCTGAACCTGGAAATCGAACGCCTGCGTGCCACGGCCGATCTCACCATGGAAGGTTTTCGAAACGAGCTGGATGACCAATCTACCGTTGCTCGTGACGAGAATGCGCACCTGCGTGACGAGCTGTTAGAGCTGCGTCCTTTGACCTTTATGGGCGAGACCCGCTACCGTGAGCTCAAGTCCCGCTGGGGCCAGGTCTTCCGAGCCGACATGGGTGCTGAGGCCTTTTATGATATCCTGAAACGCCTGGACCTGGACAAGCTGGCTGAAGAGCTGTGGCTGGAGGTGCGTACTTCCAAGAGCAAGCAAAAGCGTAAGAAAGCCACCAAACGTTTGAAAGTAGTTGAGGCTTTCCGGCGCTCAGGCAACCGCCCTGAGTGGATGATCCTGACTGTGTTGCCGGTCATCCCTCCCGATCTGCGCCCGATGGTACAGTTGGACGGTGGGCGTTTTGCTACCTCCGACTTGAACGACCTGTACCGGCGCGTGATCAACCGCAACAACCGCCTCAAGCGCCTGCTCGAGCTGGGCGCACCAGACGTCATCGTTCGCAATGAGAAGCGCATGCTCCAGGAAGCTGTCGACTCGTTGATCGATAACTCCCAGCGCGGCAAGGCGCTCTCACGCCGCGGCCGGCGCGAGCTTAAATCGCTGAGCGATATGCTCAAAGGCAAGAAAGGTCGCTTCCGCCGCAACCTGCTGGGTAAGCGTGTAGATTACTCGGGCCGCTCGGTAATCGTTGTTGGCCCCAAGCTCAAGCTGTACCAGTGCGGCCTGCCTAAAACCATGGCTTTGGAGCTTTACCGTCCCTTTGTCATCTCGCGCCTGGTAACCCATAACTATGCCGCCAATGTCAAGGGCGCCAAGCGCTTCATCGAGCGCAATCGCCCCGAAGTGTGGGAGGTCCTGGAAGAAGTTATCAAGGAGCGTCCTGTGCTGCTTAACCGGGCGCCCACGCTGCACCGCCTGGGTATCCAGGCCTTCGAGCCGATCCTGATCGAAGGCAGCGCCATCCAGCTTCACCCGCTGGTTACTACGGCCTTTAATGCTGACTTCGATGGCGACCAGATGGCTGTACATGTGCCTCTCTCGCAGAAAGCGGTTTGGGAAGCCCGGCAGCTCATGCTTTCATCAAAGAATCTGCTCAAGCCAGCAGACGGGGACCCGATCATTAGCCCATCCAAGGATATGGTCCTGGGTGTGTATTACCTCACCAAGGACGATACCCTCTCCCATAAGGGAGAGGGGCGCATATTTGCAGATATGGATGAAGTGGAGCTGGCTTATAGCCTGGCTCAGGTTGAAATCCATACCAATATCAAGCTGTTAATGAAAACCTGGTACGACGATGAAGGCACTCGTTTAATCGAGCCCGAGACGCGGGTGATCGACACCACCGTTGGTAGGGTAATTTTCAACCGCATCCTGCCAGAAGAGATCCAATTCGTAAATGCGACCCTGGACAAAGGTGGTCTGCGCGACCTGGTTGCAGAGCTCTATGAGGTCGGCGGCGCCGATAAGACCCCGGATGTAGCCGACCTGATTAAAGATATCGGTTTTTCATACGCAACACGTTCGGGTTACACGATCGCGGTTTCGGACATCGCTGTACCCCCTGAAAAGCAGACTATCCTCAACCAGGCTCTTTCTGAAGAGGAATCGGTCGTGCGCGACTTCCGGCGCGGTTTGCTGACCGACCAGGAGCAACATGAACGCGTGATCGAGATTTGGCAGCGCACAACGACAGATGTGGCCAAGGCGGTCAAGAACAATATGGATCCGCATGGAAACCTGGCAACGATGGCCAATTCAGGAGCCACCAAGGGCGGCTTTGGCCCGATCTCCCAATTGGCCGGTATGCGCGGCTTGATGGCTGACCCCTCTGGGCGTATCATCCCGCTGCCCATCCGTTCCAACTTCCGAGAAGGCCTGACAGCCCTGGAGTACTTCATCTCTACCCATGGCGCCCGCAAAGGTCTGGCAGATACCGCGCTGCGCACAGCAGACGCTGGTTACCTTACCCGTCGTCTGGTGGACGTGGCGCAAGACGTCATCATTAATGATGAGGATTGCGGTACAACGGATGGCATCCTGATCCGCTCGGTAGATGATGTGGCCGGGCAGTCACTGAGCAGCCGCTTGTTTGGGCGCCTGGCTGCAGAACGCGTTGTGGATGGAAAGACTGGTGAGATTCTGGCGGAGGTAAACGATCCCATGGACCATGAACGCGTCCGCAAGATCGTCAATGCTGGTGTCCAGGAGATCAAAGTGCGTTCGCCGCTTACCTGCGAGCTGATCCACGGTATCTGTTCACGCTGCTACGGTCTTGATCTGGGCCGCGGAAAGATGGTGGAGATCGGTTCGGCGGTAGGCATCGTTGCAGCGCAGTCCATTGGTGAGCCGGGTACACAGCTAACCCTGCGTACATTCCACACCGGTGGTGTGGCTGCAGGCGGCGATATCACGACCGGTCTCCCCCGTGTAGAAGAGCTCTTTGAAGCCCGCAAGACGCCCAAGGGTGAGGCGGTCGTTTCTGAGATCTCGGGGGTGGCGCGTGTGATGCAATCGGACCGCTATAGCGAACTGCGCGTGGTGCGTGTCGAGCATAGCGAGATGGTCTCAGACGAGTATGACCTACCCACTGATTGGACCATTGCTCTTGAAGACGGTGGAGAGGTAGCCGCGGGAGACGTGATCGCTTCCCTGGACAACGCAACCATCACTGCCCAGAATGCCGGACGCACACGCATCGAAGACCATAAAGTGATCGTTTCCTACGAGGTCCGCCAGGAGGCAGAATATGAGCTGCCCAGCAACGCGCGCCTCTTGGTACGCGATGGGGATCGAGTTGAAGCGGGCCAGGCACTCACGGAAGGCTCTCTTAACCCTCACCGTATCCTGCGCATACAGGGTAGCCAGGCATGCCAGATGTACCTGCTTTCCGAGGTTCAGAAAGTGTACCGCTCGCAGGGCCAGAACATCAATGATAAGCACTTCGAGGTAATTATCCGCAAGATGATGTCGAAGGTTCAAGTGACTCGCCCTGGCGACACAGCTTATCTGCCCGGCGATCTGGTGGATCGCCTGGAGCTCAAGCGCAATAATGAGAGCCTGTTGGAAGAAGGGAAACGCCCGGCTAAGTTCCTGGAGATCTTACTGGGAATTACCAAAGCCTCCCTGAGCACGGATTCGTTCCTGTCGGCCTCCTCCTTCCAGCACACAATCAAGGTCCTGGCGGGTGCAGCAATCGCTTCCACGGAAGACCCGCTGTTTGGCCTGAAGGAGAACGTCATCATCGGTAAGCTGATCCCAGCCGGTACCGGTTTCGTGCGCGGTCGTTTTTACGAGCTGGAAAAAGAGCAAGACCGTACACATATGATGGCTTTCCCAGCTTTTGGCGAGGATGAGGCGGAAGACCTTTCGACCACTGAGCTTCCCACAGCTGCGGACTGAGCGTGCTTTTAGAACATAGTTAACAACCAGGTGACCGGTGCAAGCCGGTCACCTTTTCCTTAACTAGAGTGGTTGACGTTTCTATCGTTTGCCTTTAAGATAGTTAATAGAGCCCCTCACTTGTTGGTGCTATTGGATAAAGAAGTGAGAATTGAAGGCTGTTGGAGATTATTATGGAAGTAGGCCTCGTTCGATCTGTAGATATTGACCGCGAAATGCAGCAAGCATACCTCGATTACGCGATGAGTGTGATCGTGGCGCGCGCCCTGCCGGATGCTCGAGACGGCCTCAAGCCGGTCCACCGGCGTATCCTTTATGCCATGTACGATATGGGTATGAGAACAGATTCTACATTTAAAAAATCTGCTCGTATCGTTGGCGAGGTTTTGGGTAAATACCATCCCCATGGTGACATGGCAGTCTACGATGCCATGGCGCGTATGGCGCAGCCTTTTTCATTGCGCTATATGCTCGTGGATGGGCAGGGAAATTTTGGAAGCGTGGATGGCGACCCACCGGCAGCTATGCGGTACACAGAAGCCCGATTAGCGGCTCCGGCCATGAATATGCTGGCCGATATCCAGAAGAATACGGTAGATTATTCGGATAACTTTGACGGTAGTCTGACTGAGCCTGTTGTGCTACCCGCAGCTCTCCCTAATCTACTGGTTAACGGAGCTACGGGGATCGCGGTTGGCA
>CAZAQS010000060.1:17680-21128 GCA_964486825.1 uncultured Anaerolineaceae bacterium
GGGTATGTCCACCAGCATCCCTCCCCACAATCTGGGAGAGGTCGTCGACGCTCTGAACTATATGCTGGACCGTTGGGAGGGCCTGGATGACATAAACGTCGAAGATCTGATGCAATTCATCAAGGGACCGGATTTCCCCACCGGAGGCATCATCGTGCAGACGGCTGAGGAAGAAGGGATGACCAGCGCTTACGGGTCAGGGAGGGGCAGGGTGACGGTGCAAGCGCGCGCTCATATCGAAGAAATGGAACGCGGCCGCACTCGCATCATTGTCACTGAGTTGCCCTATATGACCAATAAATCCAGCCTCATAGAGAGGATTGCCGAGCTGGCCCGGGAGGAGCGCCTGGAAGGGATCGCCGACCTGCGAGACGAGTCAGACCGTCAGGGATTGAGAGTGGTGATCGAGCTCAACAAAACGGCCAATCCACAGAAGGTCCTGCAGGACCTCTTCAGCAAGACTTCCATGCGCAGTACTTTTGGGATTATCATGCTGGCCCTGGTGGATGGCGAACCGCGTATGCTCAGCCTGAAACAAGCTTTGCGGGTCTACCTGGATCACCGTATGGTTGTGGTCCGCCGGCGCAGCCAGTACGAACTGGAAAAAGCGCGGGCGCGAGCGCATATCCTGGAAGGGTTGCGGGTCGCCTTGAAGAACCTGGACGAAGTAATCGCCTTGATCCGCAAGGCTGCCGATGTGGATGTGGCACGTACGCGCTTGATGAAGCGCTTCCGCCTGACGGAGATCCAGGCGCAGGCTATTTTGGATATGGCTTTACGACGTCTGGCAGCTCTGGAGCGTAAAAAGATCGAAGACGAGTATAAAGAGGTAACGGCTTTGATCAAAGAGCTGGAAAGCCTTCTCCGTTCCCCTAAAAAGATGCGCCAGGTAGTCTCCGCCGAACTGTTAGCCGTTAAGGAGGCTTATGCGGACAGGAGGAGGACACAAATCGTCTACTTAAAAGCGGGGGACGCGGGGAGCATTGCACACCTGATGGGGGATATCACCCCGCAGAAAAAAGTCTGGCTATCCGTGACCCGAGAGGGATTGGTCTCTCGTAGCCTCGATGAAAACCTTCCCCGAAGCTCCGGACGTGAGATCCCATTCTGGCTGGTTTCTGCCGGCACTCGCGATACCCTATACCTGGTGAACGAGAAAGGGGAGACGGCTGCTCTACCCGTGCATTCCGTGCCAGAAGCGAATTCCGCCTCTCAAGGAGTTGCTTTCCATAAAATCTCTGTCTTGCGAGATACGGACCGGCTGGCGGCTGTCTTCGTTTTACCCAAGCGGGAGGAGCGCCCAGAGGATTGGTTCGTCGTGACTGCCACCCAACAGGGAATGGTGAAGAAAACTCCGGTAAGTGATGTGCCTGGCCCGTCGTCACGTGTTTTTCCACTGGTAAAGGTAAACCCGGACGACTGCCTGAAGTGGGTCCGCCTGACCGATGGCAAAGGAGACATCCTTCTGGTGACTTCCAATGGCATGTCCATCCGTTTCAGCCAGGCTGACGTGCGACCGATGGGTTTGGCAGCTGCGGGGGTGAGCGGGATTAAGCTCCAGGCCCTCGACGACCTGGCGGGTATGGAGATCCTGCAAGCGGAGAATGATGTTCTGCTGGTCAACTCGCAGGGCAAAGCCAAGCGGGTCTCGGCAGCCCAGTTTCCAACCCAGGGGCGTTATGGGCAGGGGGTGGCTGCCTGGAAGCAAACTCGCAATACCCGGGTGGCTGGGATTGCAGTGGGTGGTCCAGCTTCTCGTGCCACCCTGCACCTGGATAAACTTGCGCCGAAAGCAATTCGTTTTGATGAAGCGCCTGCCCAGACCAGGGTAGCAGCAGGCAAAGGCGTCCTGGACTTGAAGGCTGGCGATTTTGTAGTCGCTCTCACCACTGCCTGGGACATGGCAGGATCCCCAGCAGGGAAAGATGCCTCACCTGCACCCCGGGCCTCACGTGCTACCCGGAAGGCGGCTGGTGGGTCAAGCCGGCAGGCAAAGGCAAGCGCGCCTGCCAAAAAAGCACCCGTGGCAAAGAGTGCCAGGGCAACCAGGACAAAAGCGGGCAGCCAGGCTGCCAGTCCGCCAAAGACGGCTGCAAAGGGGAGCCCTTCGAAACCCGCCTCTGCTCGCCCAGCGAAAACAGCCGCCCGGTCGACAGGCACACGCAAGACCTCCTCCGACAAAGCCCCGGCGAAACCGGCTCCTTCCGTAGGGTTATCTCCGAAGGATAAGCCGGCTCGTAAGACAGCTGCCAGTGCAAAGTCGAGCGCAGCTCCGAAATCCAGCCCCGCGCGCAAGTCCCCCAGGGCTCCAAAAGCAACCAGGACGACCCCAACTGCCAAGAGTACACCCAAAGCTCGCCTGGCAGGGAAAGGCCGGACAGTTTCGATGCCTGCAGCCGTTGAACCGCAAGAGAAGCCGGCCCAAACGCGCAAACGCCGGACGCCTGCCACGCCTGATGAGAAACTGCAGGAGGGTCCTCCGAAAACGAGCAAGTCGACAACCAGGTCCAAAACGCCGGATGCAGAGAAGACTCCTAAACAACCCAGTCTGTGGGATGGGGCTACGCCACCAGTCGTTGAGAAGCCGCCTGCCAAGCCGAAAGCCTCGCGCCGCCGGTCTACTGGCAGTAGCGAGGAAGATTAAAGGCCATAGGCGCCTGCATGGCTCTATTCGATTGAGTCGCCCAGCCTGCCTCTGTCGGGGCTGTTAGGCTGTTTTCGTGAAGTAGGTGTAGTGATAAAGGATCCTATCGCTGGCCACTCCGAAGGTGTCACTGCCATTTTGGACGTTGCCCTTACTGGACGCCGCCGTCCAGGTGAAATGGCGAGAAGGTCCCTTTCCGGTATAGCCGGTTAATGTAAATCTGGCAGAGGGAAGCACCTGGTTGAATAATGAAGTATACCAGGAAGTGATTGCCTCAATCCCTTGCACTGTCCGGTTGCTGGTGACGTGGATGGCTTTTGGATGGTAGAGTTTGGCGAACTCGCGCGGGTTGCGAGAATTTAGAGCTGTGATATAGCGCTCACA
Organism: uncultured Anaerolineaceae bacterium; assembly: GCA_964486825.1. Taxonomy (GTDB): domain Bacteria; phylum Chloroflexota; class Anaerolineae; order Anaerolineales; family UBA4823; genus CAZAQS01. The sequence continues at coordinate 20,709 of CAZAQS010000060.1, forward strand.
TATATCGGCTTGGGCTGGTGCCTGGTCCCAGGGAAAGTCACGTACGGCCTCCCACATCCCCGGAAGGGAGATATTATTTCGTGAGTGGGACCATTCCCAGAAGTTAACGCCCGCCAAGTTTAAGCTCTGGGCTGTCTTCATAAATTCGACGGCTTCTTCGGCTCGGGAGACCCAACCATGTTCTTTAAATGCTGCTCCGGTTGGGAAGATGGGGCGAGTAGGCGTCATAGCCTGGAATTCGCTCACACAGCGCTTGAGCTGGTCGGCCGGGTTTCGGGCTTGCATCCAATACACCTGCGGCATGTTGATATCAACATTTTCAAGGAATTCACGCCAGGGAAACTCCGGGTGGTACGAGGGGTAACGGTAGGAGCTGAGGGCGATTGGGAAATCTGGGAGGGCTACCCTTAGATGGTTCAT
>CAZAQS010000061.1:0-21115 GCA_964486825.1 uncultured Anaerolineaceae bacterium
GCCTGGAGGGTGTGCGGGGTCCACTTTCGAACTTCCTGGAAGTGCCGGCCGAGTATGAGACTGCGATATCGGCAGCATTGGGTGAGTTTATTGATGCTGTCGTTCTCGAAGGAGAAAATCTGGAGACAGCCCTGGGAATATTGGAGGGACAGGCCGCTCGGGCCGCTATTCTACCCCGCCAGTCACTGCTCCCATCAGCAAAATTTGTGTTAGCAGGTGCAGGTGAGAATGCGGATATCCTCGGAAGCGCTGCTGACCTGGTCAACGCTCCGGCCGAGCTTAAATCTGCGATCGACCTGCTCTTAGGGCCGGTGGTTGTAACCAGAGATCGAGAGTCTGCTCAGCGATTCCTGTCTAGTAAGATAAATGACGGGCAGGTATTTCGGGCTGTAAGCTTGCAAGGAGAGGTCTTCTTTGCCTCTGGACAGGTGTTGGCAGGCCAGTCAGGGAAGGCAGGCATATTGAGCCGGCCTCGAGAACGGCGCGAGCTACAGGAACGCCTTCAGGAGATCGAAAAGAGGGTAAACACCCTACAGGAACAAGTCGAAACGCTCGACCACCAGATCAAAGAGCTGCACCGTGAGGGAAAGCATATTGATCAGGAAATTCGAGAATCGAATCAACGGGAAGAGGCTGCACGTGCGGCTCACCGCAGCGCCGACCTGGCCCAGGAAAAATCACTACACCAACTCCAATGGCAACGCGAGCAGCGCAGCCGCTTGGAAACGGAAATCAAGCGAGGTGCAGATGAAGCAGCTCAATTGGAGAGAGAGCATTTACAAACAGAATCGGAAGTGTCCCAGGCCAGGGAGTTATTGCTACAGCAAAGCCTGATCCTGGAAGAGTTTTCGTTGGAGGATATCCAAACCCAGTTATCGCACTGGACGATGCGGGCGGCTGTAGCAGAACGAGCAGAGGCAGATGCAAAGAAACGTCGAAATGAACGCCAGGCAAGCCTGGAGGATATCTTCCGGTCAAAGCAAAGCCAACAAGCCCGGATAGAAGATTCTCGGAATGCTATCCGGGAATTAGAAGAACGCAAGGTCGGTTTGCGAGGGTCGGAAGCCAGGGTCAATAAGCAGATGGAGGCTCTGAGAGAGCAGATCGAACCAGCCGAAGCCGAACTGCAAGTTGCAGAGCAGGATCAGGGCCAGCTGCAAGCTCATGAAACCAAGGCACGCCAGGCGCTCAGCATGGCCGAACACCACCATGCTCAAGCCCGCATCACCCTGGCTCGCCGCCAGGAAGCATTAGAGAGCATGCGTAGACGGATAGAAGACGACTTTGGGCTGGTTGCCTTTGAATATGCTGTGGAGATCTCTGGTCCCACACCTTTACCTTTGTATGGATTGGTGGAACAGCTACCCATGGTTGAAAAACTCTCCTCAGAAGCCGAGGAAAATATCAAACGCCAGCGCGCGCAATTGCGCCGCATGGGAGCTATCAATCCAGAAGCGCAAGCTGAATATCAACAAGTCAAAGATCGTTTTGAGTTCTTGAATTTCCAGGTAGCTGACCTGGTAAAGGCTGAGAGCGGAGTGAAAGAAGTGATCTCCGAGCTCGACCTGCTGATAGACCGGGAATTCCGTAAAACCTTCGACGCCATTGCCCAGGAATTCCGAGAGATCTTTGCTCGCCTTTTTGGGGGTGGATTTGCAAAGCTGGTCTTAACAGATCCGGATGATATGAGTGGAACGGGCATAGATATCGAAGCACGGCTTCCCGGACGCCGTACCCAAGGACTATCCTTGCTCTCCGGTGGAGAGCGCAGCTTGACCGCCACGGCCCTGGTATTTGCTATCCTCAAAGTATCGCCCACCCCCTTCTGCGTACTGGACGAAGTGGATGCCATGTTGGATGAGGCAAATGTAGGCCGTTTTCGAGAGCTGCTGCGAGAGTTGAGCCTATCCACCCAGTTTGTGATTGTTACCCATAACCGGAATACAGTTCAGGTAGCGGATGTCATCTACGGGGTAACTATGGGGCGTGATTCTTCGAGCCAGGTGATTGGGCTGAAGTTAGATCAGGTCGGCCAAATGGTGGATTAGGTCCAGTTTCAACACAACTCCAATTAATTCCAATACTTTTTTTAATCTTTTTGATATATAATATGTTCAGGTCGATATTGAAAAAGTGCCTCTAGGGGGTGTAGAGTAGCAGCACTATACAGGATCCGCCGACTTTAAGAAAGGAGGTGGAAGCGATATAAATATGAGTGAAGATCCAATAGAATAGAGCGGAACCATCATTTATACATGGTTCCGCTCATTTTTTTTTTACCCTAACCTAGCAATCAGGCAACCACCAAACAAAAGCAATCTATAACAACTGTAACCTGGGGATCAAAGAACCTTTTTCCTACTGATCTTCAGGAACAGGAATAGTATCTTCCTGCGGCAGGGTATCCACCGGAGGAATCACTGGCTGGACTGCGCTTTGCTGTTGCACCTGGGCAAGCAGCTCTGCCGGAATAGAGGGTTGAGTAGGCACCCGCTCCATCCACCGGTCGAAGGTTTCTATTTCAGATGCTTCTCGCTGAGCGGTCAACCAGGCATCAAATGCTGTCTGGCGAGATTGTTCCAGCTGGTCCGAGCTAAGCGGCAGGACGTCATTACCCAATACCTGGATGACATGATAACCGAACTGGCTCTGCACGGGTTGGCTAATCTCACCGATTTCCAGATCAAAGGCCACATCTGAAAACTCTTCCACCATCACATCCCTGGTAAACCACCCCAGGTCACCCCCGGTTTGGGCTGAGCCATCGAGAGAATATTCGGCTGCCAGATCTGCAAAGTCCTCGCCAGCTTGCAACCTATCCAAGACTTCCTGGGCGGTTTCCTGATCCTGCACGAGGATATGGCGAGCCCAAACCTGCTCTTGTTCTGGAGCAATCTCAGCCGTGATCGCTTCGGTTAGCTTATTCCTGAGGAGCTGGGTTTCAATCATCTCCCTGAACTCTGCCTCAGTCATATTGAGGTTATCCGAGAGATAGGTGAGAGTTTCGTCGTAATTCTCCTGGAAGGCCTCTAAAGTATAGGGCGTGGGAGTCGGGCTGGGATCCAAGGTGGGAGTAGGCTCGCCAGGCTCCTGCTCTTCTTGACCGGATGGCTCAGTAACCAGGGGGGTCTGTGTGGGTTCTTCCTCTTGCACGGCCTGTGTCTCCGTGGCTGCCGGCTGTGCTTCTACATCGGGTGTCTCTGTAAAAGCGATCGTGGGTGTGGGGGGCAAGAGCGCTAACTGTGTAGCAGATAAAGTGGGCGTAGGCAGGTCAAAAGGTGTAGGAATTGGGGTTGGTGTCCCATCCGGATAAAAACCAAAGAATTCTTGGATCGACCGATCCAGCTCTTCTGCACCCACACTGATTCCCCTTCGAGCCGCCTCCTGGCGGATGAGGGCTTCATCGATCAGGGCATCCAGGACTTGCTGGCCAAGCAGGTTGCCTTGCAATTGGACTGCAAGCTGGTTCAATGTGCTGCTGAAGTACTGCTGGGTACCTGGATCGTCACCGAACATCTGGGAAAACTGGTAGGTCTCATACCAGCGCTGGATAATGCTGTTGCGCGCATATCGAACGCGGGCTTGAAATTCCCTGGTCGTGATCGATTCGCCGTTCACCCTGGCCACCGGTTGGCGCGGTCTCAAGACGCTTTGCTCGAGGATACCATATAGGATGAAACCAAACACAAGAGCCAGGACGATACCACTACTCCAAAGGATATATTTGCGCTGTAGGTTTTCACGCTCAACCCTGGCCAGATGTTTTTTAGATGGAACTGCTCGTCTACGCGTTTCTTTTGTCATCGATGCGAAAACTGCTTTCTAACTAGATTTAGTTTTTATGAAAGACGGGGCATAGGTACAATTATCCTATGCCCCGCTGTAAATTTTCCAATACGTTCCTAGCGTGAAACCTGGCCGGTATAGGGTAGCAGCGCCAGGTGCCGGGCACGCTTAACAGCCACTGCCATTTCGCGTTGGTGTTTGGCGCACGCTCCGGTTTGCCGCCGAGGCCGAATTTTGCCGTCCTCTGATACGTACCTGCGCAGCATCTCTACCTGCTTGTAATCGATCAGTGCGCTTTTATCTGTACAGAATTGGCAGACACGGGGGTGTGAATAAAAGCGTCTTCCACCCCCAGGTGAATCACCATAAGATGTTTGATTGCTCACGATATTATACTCCTCGTGGTATTTTTAGTTTAAATTCTATCAAAAATCCTTGACGTTGAAGCTGAGAAAATGCTCGTCCCTTAGCTCATTAAAAGGGAAATTCGTCTTCGTCCCCAGAGTCAAACTCTGAGGCAAGTTCAGCTTCGCGCCGTTCGCTCAACATGATCATTTCGTTGGCAACGATCTCTGTAGAGGTATGCTTATTCCCATCAGGATCGTCCCAATGACGGGTCTGCAGCCGGCCTTCAATATATACTTGCTGGCCCTTATTCAAATACTGCTTACAGATCTCTGCCAGGCTCCCCCAGGCCACGATATTGAACCACTCCGTTTCAGTACGCCGCTCGCCGTCGGATGTATTCCAACTGCGGCTGGTGGCAACGCTGAAAGTGGTTACAGGCCGTCCAGAAGGCGTGTAACGCATCTCTGGATCCCGACCTAGTCGCCCGATGATCATAACTTTGTTTAGACCGCGGCTCATTGCTATCTCCTTGAGCTATTTCCTACACTCCAAATATTATTAAGGATTTCCCAAGTTTAATATGATAGAAAACCTGGCGGGTCAATCCGCTGAGGTAATCAAGAAACGCATGACGGGTTCTAGAAAGCGAAAGTTTCGTTCTAATTCGGCAGAAAACTGTGGGTTCATTTGGGCTCTTAGCAAAACGTACTGGCCTTCGTTTTGTTTCTTGATATCATATGCCAACTTGCGTTTGCCCCAAATATCCACTTTTGAGACGCTGCCACCCGAATCTGTAATCCAGCCCTGCACCCGGTCAACCAGCTCTTTAAAAGCAGCCTCTTCCAGATCAGGATGGACGATGAAAACGAGTTCATATTCGCGCACGGGGAAATTCCTCCTTTCCACGGGATTGCCCCTGAACAACACGTGAATGCGTCAGGAGCGGAAAGCGGCTGTAATACCAGCCGTTCAGACAACGGCGCTAAGTTTAGCATAAAGCATGTCTTTTGCACAGGGGCTATCACGAAAACCTGGACCGATCACTTATCAAGGAATTATATTTTACATCTACCATTATATGGGAACTTTCTCGAGCACGCCAGTGATCAGGATAGGATATTCACCGTCAGGAAATACAGAGCTGCAGCCAGCGCTTTGCCAGGGACACAAATGAAAAACCCGCCTTCAGTTAAGACGGGTTGAATATTTTTAGGTTTTCCGGATTAGAACAGACCCCAATCAGATCCCACGCCTTCTTCCATCATTGAAGGCTCCCACATCTCATGACCCATTTCAATATAGGTAGGCCGTTCCAGGACAGATTCGGCTTTTTGCCGGGTCATTTCCAGCATAGCCGGACCATAAGGGCAGAAGGGAGTGGTCAAGATCATATTGACTTTAGCTTGATCACCTTCGATATGCACATCCCGGACCAGGCCGAGTTCGATAATGTTCAAGCCAATTTCGGGGTCAATGACCTCACGCAACGCTTCTTTCAAACCCGTTATTATGTCTGGGTGAGTACTTTCGGCTTCCCAGGTGATTTTATCTCCGCTGTCTTGACTCATCATTTATTCTCCAAGTACATCTTCTTCCAACAACGATTCCGGACAAACTGTCCTCTAAATTTCAAAGCAGGTAGAAGGTTATTGACTAATTTTCTTCTCTTCAATGAAGGTTTTTGGGACTACGTAAGTGCAGTGGGCGTCGCCGTGCAGGACACAGGTAACCTTTTCAGCTGGCACATCCAGGAAGGCAGAGATCAATGTCTGATCTACAGAACAAACCTCAGGATGATTCTGAGTGACATGTAAATACGGGCAGTTAACCTCCCGTATATGGTAGCTATCACCCTGCCTCTCCCACTCCACATTAAAACCTTCCTTGGTCAGCATCTTCTGCATGAGCCCAAGACGTTCTTCCATGGATAAGCCATCCGTTTGTCCATCAGAGGTGTAATCTTCCACCAACCCTTCGGCCATCGTAGCAAAAAGCTGTTTGATAGCCTGCTCAGGCAATGTCTCTTTTAGCTGCTCCAGCAATCGGATCGTCAATTGCATATAGCGGGTTGGGAAACGCTCTAAACCGGTCTCGGTGAGGAAGTAAACCCGCCGAGGGCGGCCTACCCCATGCAGTTCCTCATCCGAATTTACCAATCCTTCTGCTTCCAGTTTAGCGATATGGTGCCGAACCGATATTGGGTTGATGCCTACGCTTTCCGCAAGGTCGTTTATGGTGCATCTGGGACGGGTAAGCAAGGTATTTAGAACACGATCGCGAGTACTTGTCATGGTGAATCTACCGTTTTTTGTACTATATTATTTTTCAACCGTAATACGAGCGTTTTTATTGATTAACACCCTCGCACAGTAGTATAACAGGCTGAGGTAAATTTGTCAATATTTTAGATTTTTATGATTATTATTGACGATAATATGGAAACATGCTATAATGCCGAACGGCAGAACACCCACAATTGGGGAGAACTAGGGCTGACCGTGTGACCACCCCGATACTTTGCCTAAAAAAGCAATCTTTAATTTCGAAGGAGAGCATTATACATGTCTGAATTGGTAATTCGCAACTTGCACGCAAGTATCGATGGTAAAGAGATACTCAAAGGTGTAGACCTAACAATCAAACAGGGTGAAGTGCACGCCCTGATGGGGCCCAACGGTACCGGTAAATCCACCCTGGCTTATGTATTAATGGGCCATCCTTCCTACGAGGTAACTGAAGGGGAGATAATTTTCAAAGACCAGAACATCCTCGAGCTAGAGCCGGACCAACGCTCTCATTTAGGGATCTTCCTGGCTTTCCAATACCCTATCGCCATCCCAGGCGTGACCATGGCCAACTTTCTGCGAACAGCCATCAATGCCCATCGTAAATCCGAAAACGAGGAAGATAAGGGCATATCCATACCAGAGTTCCGGCGCATGCTTAAGTCCAAGATGGACATGTTGAAGATGGATCATAATTTTGCAGGCCGGTATCTTAATGAAGGCTTTTCCGGAGGGGAAAAGAAACGCGCCGAAATCATGCAACTGGCCACACTCGAACCCGAGATTGCCATCCTGGACGAAACCGACTCTGGCCTGGATATCGATGCTTTACGCATCGTCTCTGAAGGCGTAAATGCTTTAAGAGGTCCAAAGCTGGGCGTTTTGGTGATCACTCACTACCAGCGCATCCTGAACTATATCAAGCCTGAGTTCGTTCATATCATGTTAGACGGGCGTGTCGTTGAATCCGGCGGTCCCGACCTGGCTCTACACCTAGAAGAGCATGGCTATGACTGGCTGCGCGAGAAGACCAATGCTGCGGTTTCCTAGCGCTGTTATGCCAGTTTTTGGAGGTATATTATGAGTTCTGACGCACAAATTTTAGAAGGACTTGGCGATTACAAATATGGGTTTAGAGATGACGTAAAACCTTTCTTCAAGTCCGGAAAGGGTCTCGACCGTGAAGTCGTAGAGCAGATTTCAGCCATGAAAGAAGAGCCCCAGTGGATGCTCGAGTTCCGCTTGCGTGCTCTAGAACATTTTGAGAAGCGCCCCATGCCCACATGGGGTGGAAACCTGAGCAATTTAAACCTGGATGAAATATACTTCTACACGAAGCCCACTGAGCAAGAAGGCCGTTCCTGGGACGATGTCCCCGATACGATCAAGGAGACCTTCAACCGTCTCGGTATCCCTGAGGCCGAACAGAAGTTCCTTTCTGGTGTAGGCGCCCAGTACGAGTCGGAAATGGTATACCACAGCATCCAGGAGCATCTAGCTGAGCAGGGTGTTATCTTCAAGAGCATCGAGCAAGGATTAAAGGATCACCCAGATCTGTTTCGGGAGCATTTTGGGACTGTAATCCCGATCGAAGACAATAAATTTGCGGCCCTGAATAGCGCAGTCTGGTCGGGCGGCTCTTTTGTATATATCCCGCCTGGTGTTAAAGTGGACTTACCCTTGCAGGCCTATTTCCGCATCAACGAGGCCGACGCAGGCCAGTTCGAACGCACACTCATCATTGTCGACGAAGGCGCACAAGCTCATTACGTTGAAGGGTGCACTGCACCGATCTATACAACCGATTCCTTCCACAGCGGCGTCATCGAGATCATGGTCAAGAAGGATGCTCGCATGCGTTACACTACCATTCAGAACTGGTCCAATAATATGTACAATCTTGTAACCCAACGTGCAATTGTACACGAGGGCGGGACGATGGAATGGGTAGACGCGAACCTGGGATCTAAATTAACCATGAAATACCCGTCTTGCTACCTGGTTGGTGAAAGGGCGCATGGAGAAATCCTGTCGCTTGCTTTTGCAGCCAAGGGCCAGCATCAGGATACAGGTGGAAAGGTGATCCATATCGCACCGAATACCAGCAGCAAGATCACATCCAAATCCATCAGCAAAGATACCGGGCGAGCTTCTTATCGTGGCCTGCTCAAGGTCCAGAAAGGCGCTTACAATTCACGCTCTAACGTGGTGTGCGATGCCTTGCTGCTTGACCCTTCCTCTCGCTCAGATACCTATCCGTATATCGAGATTGATGAGGATGACGTTTCGATTGGTCACGAAGCCTCCGTGTCAAAGGTAGGCGAAGAGCAGCTCTTCTACCTGATGAGCCGCGGGTTAAGTGAGGAAGAGGCGACTGGCATGGTCGTATCGGGCTTTATCGAACCACTGGTAAAAGAGCTACCGATGGAATACGCTATCGAGATGAACCGCCTGATCCAGCTTCAAATGGAAGGCTCGATCGGATAAAGTATTAAGGGATGAATATGGCAGAAAGAACTGTTGTAACTAGAACCAGACGCGGTGAACGCACCCCACAGAAAGGCTTTACTTTTACCCGCCAGATGATTCCCTCCTCGGAAGGGACAAACGGCGGTTTTATCAGCGCCTACCGAAACCATGCCTGGGAGCTTTACGAGAGCTTGCCGCTTCCGAGTCTTTCGGATGAACCCTGGCGGAGAACAGATATCCGTGGCCTTAAGGCAGACACTTTTACACTCCCATCCGGAGGCAACGGCCACGGACCTGCAAAAATGGAGTATCCTCCTGCACCCGAAGAGCTGCTCGAGCCGCTTGTGGGTGAGGAGCACGGGGGGCAGGTTCTGCTGCTGCCAGACCAAACGCGCACCTATCTGAGCCCTGAGCTGGCAAAGAAAGGTGTGATCTTCACTGACCTGGCTACTGCTGAGCGTGAGCACCCCGAGTTGCTCAAAAAGGTTTTGGGGCAGGTGGTAAAACCAGAAGAAGGAAAATTTGCAGCTATGGCGGCTTCCCTGTCTCGCTCGGGCATTTTTATCTATGTACCCCAGGGAGTGCAGGTAGAAGAACCCCTTCATAGTGTGCTATGGGGCCCGGGCGCCAACCTGGCATATTTCTCGCATATCTTGATCCGGGTAGAGGATGGCGCATCAGCCACCTTCGTCCATGAAGCATCCTCTCCAACCGAAGCCCAGGGGCAGACCCTGCATGCCGGAATTGTGGAGATCCAGGTCGGCGATCATGCTCACCTGAATTTCGTTGAGCTCCAATCCTGGGGAGAGCATGTGTGGAACTTCAGCCATGAGCGAGCCCAGGTGGGCCGGGATGCGACCCTGGATTGGATTTTCGGAGCCCTTGGCAGTCACCTGACCAAGAACTTTTCAGAGCTGGACCTGGTAGGCCAGGGCGCAACGGGGCGGATGTCTGGCTTTTACTTTACAGACGGTGTCCAACACCTCGACCATGATACCCAGCAGAACCACCATGCCCCTAACACCACCAGCGACCTGCTCTTCAAAGGCGCTCTCAAGGACCGCAGCCGGTCTGTGTGGCAGGGGATGATCTATGTAGCCCCCGGAGCCCAAAAAACGGATGGCTACCAGGCTAACCGGAACCTGGTTTTGAGCCGTAAGGCAAGGGCTGATTCCATTCCCGGCCTGGAGATAATGGCTGATGATGTGCGCTGTACACACGGCGCTACCGTAGGTAAAATAGATCCCGATCAGGTCTATTATCTTCGCAGCCGTGGTATTTCTTATGAAGACGCCGAGCGCCTGATAGTAGAAGGATTTTTCGACCCGATTATGCAGCGCATCTCTTTTGAGGGTGTGCGATCACGATTTCAACAAGCGATTTTGGAAAAGATGAGTTAGGGAACTCTAAATCCCGGGAGGCGTTTTTGGCGGAGCTACATTTTACAAAAGCACCAGATCGTGATGAAGCCTTTCAGGTGGGCGACCACGTGGATGTCTTTTGCGATCACGAGCGGAATAACGAGCGTGTCCGTGATTGGTTGGAGGGAGTCGTCGTTCAAGTCGACCCGAAGATGATCGCGGTTCAATTCAAGGACAATGTTTATTTGACGGATGGCTGGATGGTTCCAGACCATGTACTGTGGATTCCGAAGATATCTCCCCATGTACGGCATACACAGCGCAAGCGCCGGCGGCCCGCACCTCGTTCAAAATAAACGGCGCACCATAAAGGTTAATAATCACCATGAGCCAGCCTGTAAGACCTGCACCCGCGCCAGAGACTGCCTTGGACGTAGCCAGGATCCGGTCTGATTTTCCGATCCTTCAACGACAGGTTCGTCCGGGAGTGCCGCTGGTTTACCTGGATTCCACCGCTACCAGCCAGAAACCCATCCAGGTTATTCAGGCGATGGATGATTTTTACCGGCAGAGTAATGCCAATATCCACCGTGGCATTCATACCCTGGCTGAGGAAGCAACGGCAGCTTACGAAAGCGCACGCGAACGCATTGCCAGGTTCGTTCATGTTCCATCCTCAGACCAGATTATCTTCACCCGCAATGCCACCGAAGCCATCAACCTGGTAGCCTTTTCTTGGGGGCGTGCCAATCTGCAGCCTGGAGATACCATCGTCCTGACCGAGATGGAGCATCACTCTAACCTGGTACCCTGGCAAATGCTTGCTGCCGAACGAAGCCTGCGCCTGGAGTTCATACCGGTAACGCCTGAAGGTTTGCTAGACTTGGAGGCATACAAGCAACTGCTGGCTCTGGAGCCCAGGCTGGTTGCATTTACCCACATGTCGAACGTCCTGGGAACCATCAACCCCGCTGCGGAAATCATCCGCCTGGCTCATGCAGCCGGGGCAATTACCCTGGTGGATGGCGCTCAATCCGTACCGCATTTCTCGGTCAATATCAAAGAACTCGATCCGGATTTCCTGGTATTTTCAGCCCATAAAATGCTCGGCCCGACTGGTTTCGGCGTATTATACGGTCGTAAACAGTTGCTCGAAGAGATGCCTCCCTTCCTGGGAGGGGGCGATATGATCAAGCGTGTCTCCCTGCGATCCTTCACTCCCAACGATCTGCCGCACAAATTCGAAGCAGGCACTCCGGCTATCGCTGAAGCAGTAGGCATGGGTGCAGCAGTCGATTACTTGAGCTCAATTGGGATGGAAGCAATTGCCGCCCACGAGCACTATATCGCGGCTTACGCAATGGAGCGCCTGGAAGAGGTGCCCGGGGTATGGGTATTTGGACCGTCTGCTCAACACAAGGGTGGAGTGGTATCCTTTACTTTCAAAGGAGTTCATCCCCACGATGTTTCCCAGATCCTGGATAGCGAAGGGGTTGCCGTGCGCGCTGGGCACCATTGTGCCATGCCTTTGCATGAGAAGTTTGCACTTCCAGCGACCGCTCGAGCCAGCTTTTACCTGTACAATACAAGTGAAGAAGTCGACCGCCTGATAGAAGCGCTTTACAAGGTGAAGGAAATCTTCAGTTGATCTACTGGCTTGGGCAAATTCTTGGGTAGCAAGATAAAATAAACAAGAAGCAAAGAGATTTAGAAAACACTTATGGATGACCTATACCGTGAGCTTATCATCGAACGTTACAAAAACCCTCTCTATCGAGGCCAGTTAGACCCTCATAACATCTCGTTTGAGGATGACAATCCGCTTTGTGGGGACCATATCCGCATCGATCTGAGAGTTGATGAAGCAGAGCGTGTAACAGAGGCTCGTTTCGACGGCCACGGGTGTGCGATCTCTCAGGCTTCGGCAGATTTGCTTCTAGAATCCATCCTGGGGAAGGACCTTGACCAGGTCAAGCAGCTAACAAAAGAAGATCTATTGGACTTGCTTGGGCTAGAGCTGGGTCCTGTTCGCCTCAAGTGCGCCTTGCTGTCCTTAAAAGTCCTCAAGGCCGGTGTGTATGGCCTGGGGGAATCCAGTGAAGATTTGGTTGCATAGATCAGATATAGTTTAGATAAGGCTGGTTCCTGGAGCAGGGACCAGCCTTTTTGTGGGGTAGATCGTAGATATATGTACAATTACGCAGACCTGGAACCTGAAGAGATCGAATATATCGATATTGGTCCGGTGAGTGACGTGCAAAATGGAGATCGTCTATTTGTCGAGATTGGCGAATTCCAGATTGTCGTCTTCAATATAGCCGGTCAGTATTTTGCGATCGGAGACGTCTGCTCCCATGATGGAGGTCCACTGGGTGATGGGGAACTGGAGGACCAACAGATCATCTGCCCCCGTCACGGCGCTCGTTTTGACATCCGCACCGGAACAGTCTTGACCTTACCAGCTTTTGAGGACATCCCAGCGTTCCCGGTGCTTGTAGAGAATGAGCGGCTAAAAATCGGTTTACCTAGAGAATGACTCCGAAAGTAAACCTTAGCCGGGCACTTTCCCCCAGGCAAAAAAGGTTGGCACGAACAAAACACGGGCGCCATGTTCCCAGGCCCTGGTATCCATTTCCTGCAAACGGTCGAGCTGCTCTTTAGAGAGCTTATCCCCCAAATCTGAGCGGATCACGCTCCACTCGGACTCGAACTCGTCAGGCGGTGGAAGGCCGCTCCATTGAGCACCCAGCACACCTGTCTCAAGTTTCTCCAGTTCCAGCTCCGAGAGCAGATCCGCCAGGCGGCGTCCCATCTCAGGATCCGCGCCCTGGGCACGCAGGGCATCCGCCTGGAGTTTGCCAAGGGAAACCAGTCCGGGCGGGTAGTCGATCCGTCCGCCATAATCCGGCTCTGCCAGCACCATCAGGGCGCCACCCGGGCGGGTCACCCGGTGCATCTCCTTAATTACCAGGGCAGGGTCCTCTACCCACAAGAGCAAGAAGTGACAAAAGGTTAAATCAAAACTGCCCTTTGAATAGGGCAGCGAGTGGGCATCCCCGAGGACATATCTTCGGGATGGGCTAACATGTTGGGCCTCAGAGAGGAAACGAGGTTCAATATCCAATCCATAGGCGCGGGAATATCCAATCTGATCGAGCTCTCTTTGCAACACGCCTGTCCCACAGCCTACATCAAGGATACGCGCAGCCCGATCTACCCCGGCTCGTGAAAAAAGGTGGCGGCGCAGATCCTGGGTCCAGCGTGCTTGCTGGCTGAAGCGGTTGTGCCAGTCTCGGGGAGAAAGGCTCATTCTTTCTTCCAGATCTGCTCCCAGGGATCACGGATGAAGTTACCCAGGACACGCTGGATACCCTGCGAGGGCAGAACATCCCCATCCGGCTCGACATACATCCAGGCTCGACCCGCGCCCTCGATCTGTTCCTGGCCTTCGGTCTCTAATGAAACAGGGTTAAGCAATGAGTAAGGCACAGGCAGGTTCCACACCAGCTCCATATCCAGGCTGGCTTCGTATTCCCGCACCTCCTGGAGCACCTGGCCCAAAGCAGGTGTGCTTGCGCTCAGTGAGACGGCCTTAACGCCCATTTCAGCCAGGCGCTTTAGCAGTTCAAAGATCTCACCAACGTTTTCAGGGGTGAGAGTCAGGTGGACGGCAACGAAAATATCTTCAGCCAACAGGTTTGCCAAAGCCTGCCACTCTGCATCAACTTCCGGCTGAAAAATCAGGGTGATATGATCCAGGCCGGTCTGCATAAATTGGCGTAAATATTCCGGGTCCGTCAAGGGAATACCGTCTGTCATTAATCCAGTAACCTGCCCCAAGGATTCCGCGTACGTGATCAGCTCGATCAGATCATCACGAAGGGTAGGCTCTCCACCTGTAAACACGATATGAGGGATGCCGACTTCCCAGGCTTTATCCAGGATCGCTTTCCATTCACCAGTATCCAGCTCACGCTCGACCCGTTCCACAGGTACAGCGCCAGAAGGAGCCTCCTCCCTGACTTGATAGGTAATGGCGCAATCCAGGCGGTAAGGGGCAGAAATTTCTGCCGGGAATGGATCGGTACGATCGAACCCCAGGTAATTGACCGGGTCTAGATCCGGGGTTGCGATCAGGGTATCTACCCGTTCGAAAAAATCCCGGTAATCCGCTAAGGCCTTTTCCTTGCTAATCCTATAGCGAGAGGTCACGTTCTTAATAACCTGCTCTTCGGATAGATTTTGTACCAGGTAGTAGGCATACTCGGTAGCCGTCTGGTTCAGGTGCAACACCGTGGCAGCGTTGATGATCAGCAAGCCCAAACCATTAGCTTCTACCCTTAAATGCAGGCGGTAATCATCCGGGTCTTCTGGCGGGGCCTGGTAATGGTAGGTGCCTGGTGGGATCGGCCTGTTAGGTTCGAATAGCCTGCGGATATTTTCGCGAATGCTTGTCATTTTTCTTGCCTTCCCTTTCTGGGTTAATTAAACCTCAATCCTTTGCTTTCGATACACATCTCCGGCTAACCCTGGAGGACCAAATAGGTCAATTTCCTTGCTTCTACTTAAGCGCTTCGGTTTTCCCAAAGCTGCGAGTAAGTGACAGGCTGTTGAAGATCGCATGGGTACCTTCGTCCATTTCCCCAGAGATCAACTGGCGTAAGTATACCGCCAGGCCAGGACCGAGCATATAGCCTTGCCCGCACATGCCTACAGCGTTGATATATCCTTCCAGTTCGGGCGTCTCTCCAACGATCGGATTTCCGTCGGGCGTATTGGGATATAAACCTCGCCATATCCGGCGAACTTTGATATTACGCAGGCGTGGCATGATTTCCAACATCCGCCGGCCAACTTGGGGCAGGAAGACAGAAGTCTCTCTGCAATCCATGCCTACAAGAGGCGGGGCGGGTGTAATACAAAAAACGATTTGGCCGGTTTCATGTTGGTAGAAATAATAATTGGAAGAACCTTCAATCGGGCGGATGTCTACAACCATCGGTCGCAGGAAATGCGCCACCGGCTCCGTGATCCCAGCTTCATGTGCATCCGGTTGCACAGGTATCTCCACGCCAGCCAATGCGGCCACTTCTCGCGCCCACGGCCCCGCTGCATTAACCACTATCCTTGAGGCGTACTCGCCTTTCGTAGTACTGACCCCCTGAATTCGCCCATTCTGGCGTATAAATCCGGTCACGGCCTCCTGATAATGGAAATCAGCTCCGTGAGCCTTAGCCCGTCGCTCGAATGCCAGCGCGGAGAGCATCGGTGATGCGGAACCATCACCCGGAGCAAACGTACCGCCGATGAGACCCTGTGGATTGAGCGCAGGAATGAGATTTAGCAAGTCATCCCGGTCATACCATTCAATATTTAGTCCGAGCTGCTTTTGAGTGACGAGTACATTTTTTAGGATCTGCTCTTCGATGGGCCGGTATGCGACAAAGGAATAGCCACCCTGGACCCAGGCGATGTCATCGCCGTACCGCTCTTGCCATGAAGAGAAGATTTCGATGCTCTTGAGGCAGATACGAATCTTGGAGGGGTCTGAATGGGTTGCTCGGATACCGCCGATTGCTTTTTTATTGGAACCCTGCCCGGCACTGGCAAATTGCTCAAGGACCAGTGTACGTAGCCCATCCTGTGCTAGCTGCCAGGCCAAAGGCGCTCCGACGCTTCCAGCGCCGATAATAATCACGTCGTATGAATGGTTTTTCATGACGTTATACTTCTCCAATATCAATCCCTCGCACGTGAGAGCAATCCAAGTGGGACTTCGATGAAAAGAGGTCGAGAAACGTTTGGAGTGATCTCCTCAGAAGATATCCCTAGCTCCTGGAAAGCGCGCTTGATCAGGCTGCTGCAGGTTTTGCTCCCACATGCCCCCATCCCGGCCCGTGTCAAAGCTTTGATCTCGTTCATATCCCGCACTCCAGATTGGATGACAGCCTTAATCTCAGCCAGGGAGACCCGCTCACAACGACAAACAATCAAATCATCTGTCAATCGCTCAATGTAATAATCTAGAGGCTCACCGACCTTGAGCTCCTGTACTTGAATTCCGGCAATCCGGTTAGCAATCAGGCGCGGTGCTCGAACCTTAACCAACACAGTCCGGTCCGTTGCCTTTCCGCTGCGTACTCTTATCACCTCCACGTCCCCCAGGATATTCCCTTTCGTATCTGTTACAGTGACCGTGTCTCCCTGGTGTATAGCCTCCCGTCCAAACTCAAAAGGAATGGTCACAAAGGCGTCCCCATTGGCTTTCCTCATATCTACCAGGGTAATTGCCAGTCCAGGGCAGATTGTCACGCATTTTTCACAGGCAATACAGGTTTCTCCAAGCTGTTTCGCAATATAATCTGGCACCTGCCGGATATCCTTTTCGTCTATAAAGATAGAGCCTTGCGTGCATACCGATGTGCAGGGATTGCAAGGGATCTCCTGGCTGCAATGCAGAACCGGGTAGACAATCTCATCTACGGGGACCGTTTCTTCCAGGATCTGCCCGGGTTTGGATTTTAGGATATCCGCTGTCCGGCGCCAATGCATGGGCACTTCGCCAGTTTCACGTCCTAAAGCCCGGGCAATTTCCAATCCGCGGATCTTACCGGAGTACATGGCGGCTGAGGCTTCCGCAACTTCATCAGAATCGCCGGCTGCAAAAGCAGTCATGCCAAACTCGATAGCCTTATGGTAGAACTCGTCAACGGGATCAAGCCCGACCGCGATCAGGATTGTATCGCAAGCGAAAGATCGCCCAGTACCCGGAATGGGTTTCCATTGCTCGTCGATGCGGGCTATGGTAACCGATTCGACACACTCACCCAGCTCACCACCGGCGTTCGCGCTCAGGACGGTGTGGGATGTATAGATGGGTACTCCCATCCGCTTGAGCTTATCCTCGTGTACTTTATAGCCTCCACATTCTGGCAGAGCTTCAACCAGGCCTACCACCTCTATTCCGGCTTGTAAGGCGTGGTATCCTGCGATAAGGCCAACATTTCCACCTCCTACAATGAATAGTCGCTCGGAAGGCCGGACCAGATCCCTGTTTACCAGGGTCTGGAAAGCACCAGCTCCATATACTCCCGCCAAGGTATTACCTTTAAAAGTCAAGGACTTTTCGCGAGCCCCAGCAGCCACCAGCATTACCTGGGGGTCAACCAGAACATATTCAGGCTGCCCATCTACCCTGCCTCTTAAAATCCCAACTTTATGGTCACTGAAGACAGCTACAGCCGTACTGTTCAACCATGTTCTGACACTTTCGTACTTACATAATTCATCCTCCAACAGGGTAGCGATATCGATTCCGCGTGTTCCCGCATAGCAGGCGTTTATCGAACCGAAGAATCGATGTGTTTGCAGAACCAGCTTGCCTCCCAAGCGGTGTTTGTCGTCGATCACCAGGGTTTGAACGTCCCTTTTGCCTAATTCTATGGCTGCGGAGAGCCCGGCTGGACCTCCACCTATGATCAGGCACTCGACTTG
Organism: uncultured Anaerolineaceae bacterium; assembly: GCA_964486825.1. Classification (GTDB taxonomy): domain Bacteria; phylum Chloroflexota; class Anaerolineae; order Anaerolineales; family UBA4823; genus CAZAQS01. Next base: position 17,744 of record CAZAQS010000061.1, read on the forward strand.
AATAGTTTCCACGGGGCTAAAACCTGTCGCTGGCTCGGCATCGGGTAGAACGGGTAGGCCCATGACCGGCTCCACAGTCATATGCTCCTGAATCAGTGTCATGCAGGCTTTCACCGGCAAGTAATCTGCGATCACCGTGCATTGAGCACACTGCCCGTTCGCGCAAAAGATTCCCTGTGGTGATCCATCTTTATGATGATAGCCAAATATACGCACACCATTAGCGAATAAGGCTGCTGCAATGGTCTCACCAGCCTTGGCTTGCATTCCTATTCCCTTCCAGGTAAAATCTACCGTTCTTCCTTCTGGAATGGACAAGATCGGGTGAGTTTCAATGCGCCAGTTTGCCATATTGGATCTCCCAAATAAAGGTCAGCGGAGGTTATAGATCGATATACCAGAGCAACATGGCTTCCCGAGCCAGATCGGGGGTGTTGCGATAAGCATAACGGTGAACGGCTCCCAATTCACAACCCATTCGAGCGTAAAACCGGCACGCCGGGAGATTTATATTCTGGGTCTCGATCTTCATCTGGCTACACCCTCTACCCTTGGCCCATGCCAGGCTATGCTTGAAGAGCTTCTTGCCGATTCCCTTGCCTCGCCGCTCCGGGTGCACACGTAAATCCCACAACACTGCCAGGTCGCTCCGGCCCTCCAGCATAAGTACGCCGGGTGTATGGATAGCAATCGTAGCCGCTCCGCATGGGATATCTTGGAAAAAAGCCATCAAGAAACCCCAGGCTCGCACATCAAATTCCTTGGCCCAGGCCAGTGGACCTTCTCCAGATAGCTCCAGGCGATCGTAATCTTTTACGTAAGGCTTTACCTTCTCTTTTACAAATTTGAACCCACCTAACCCGTGCCCTTCGAGCTTGATTTGGTAGATGGATTCAACAGTGAATGAAATCGGTATTTTGGAATAGGTATGCAGGCACTCCGGCCCTACCTCTCGGATTTCACATTTTGACGGACCCTTTTTAACTGCATTCATTGCATGAACCACAACGAACCTGCTTCGTTCTTTGCCTGATATACTGTTTTTGTTGCTGCATGCGAATTATATCGTCAGTGGACAGCCGCCACCGCATTCTGCCAGGAGGGCACAACCAGTGCATTTTTCAGGGACATAGCGGCGCTCACGCAATCGTAATGCCAACGGGTGATTCCAGATCGAATCCCAGGGGTTTTCTAGCAAATTTCCCAAAGCCTGATAGTAAGATTGGCAAGGGAGAACGCTCCCGTCCGGCTCTACACACATATTATAGAGAGCTGCAGTGCAGGCTTTAACACCCAGCTCAAGCTGCATCGGGTCAAAGTTGCAGTACTGAGTCGGTGTATACCAGATCAAGCGCTGCCCTGCGGAGGCAGTCTTGTCACGCGCTAGATCCAATAAGGGTGGCAGGGCTCCTTCTGGCAAACCAGTCCCAACGGTAGCACCGCGACCGGAATAGATGAGCGCATTCAGCCCTACGGTCGGTACGCCAAGCTCAGCTAAAAAGTCCAGGGTCTCACCCAAGAATGGGCTATTCTCTTGCAGCAATGTGGTATTGGTCATGGTATACAGGGGCGTATCTAAAACGTTATACAAACCTGCAACAGTCTGTTTCCATGCGCCAGGGGCAGCTACCATATGATCATGAATAGAAGCCTGGTGGGATTCGAGCGTGACCTGCACATGATCCAACCCAGCTTCCACCAACTTGTGAACGAATTTAGGATCGCTCAACCGGCGGGCATTGGTATTCATGCCAGTTACCTGCCCGTTGTGCTGTGCATGGGCGACCAAATCAGGTAGATCGTTACGTAAGCTTGGTTCGCCTCCAGTGAATACAACGTGAGGAATTCCGATCTCCCAAATACGGTCCAGGATGCGCTTCCAATCGTCTGTGCCCAGTTCTGGAAACGAGCGCGCTCGGGCATTGTAGCAGTGCGGGCAGTCGTTGTTGCAGCGGTAAGTTATCGCCAGGTCCATACGGTAGGGCGCTGATGGACGAGCGCTGAAGGGAGGCGTTACTTCCAATTCTACATCGCACACCGCACAGGCGCCCTCAGGACGGATAAGCTCTTCAAGCTGGTCACAGATTTGGATATAATCGTTATGAGCATTGGCCGTCGACACCCGGTAGGCTTTCCGTATCAACCTGACTGCTTGCTCGTGCGGTGTGTCTTCTAAGGATAAGAATGTCATAAAGGCCGCGGTCGGATTGAGGTGCAAGACACGACTGGCGTTGACGAGGAGCACGCCACTACCGTCTGGGTCTATGCGTAGATGCAAACGTGATCGCTCTCCAGCTTGCCTGAACTCATATTTATACAACCCTGGTCCAGGTGTTGATGGGTCAGATGACTGTAAAGCAGCCTGCAGGCTGTGCCAGGCAGAGCGAAAGAGGCTCCCTGGGGGGCCAGAAGCCATGATTACCGGCCTCCCCCTGCACATGCGCAGGCGCAACCTGCACAAGCACAAGCGCAAGCACATCCCCCACCACCACCTCGGGTCCCTCCGCCACTGCGAGTTGTTGATTTGGGAACTGGATTCGTTTTATTTGTGACCCGGCTGGTGAAATCAGTCATGCTGCCAACAACTTGTGAGGAAAAATTCTGCACGCCACCAACCACGGACGCAGCAAAAGAACCTCCGGGTAGAGTGGGCATGGAGGGCCCGCCGGGAGCTCCAGTAGGACCACCGCGCGGTACACTCGGTCCAGTTGTGCTGACGGGACCGGTTGTTGTACTGCGCCCGAAGGTTGGGTCAAACCTTCCCCACCAAACAGGCACAAATACCGGGCCGGTTTTGAAAACATCCCTCGTTCGCCGGTCGTAGTCCCGATCCAGCATGGTCCACTCCATCACTTCGTCGAACTTGGCGCTCTTAACTTCAGGCGTCTCAGCAGCCTCTACCTCTGCCCATGCCCGTCGCTGAATATCGCGGTAATATTCTACAGTCTCTCGCCGGCTGAAGCCTTTCATCTTTTGAGCGACGCTTTTGACCAGGCCTACCATTGCGTCTTCCAACGCTCTTTGGCGCTCACGCCCCTTGGGGTGGCGGAACGCATTCAAGAAATCTACCTCGTAAGGCCGCAGATTCTCCGGAAGAGGGTCAGGAACAATAAGCTCCAGAGGTTCCCTGGTTTTAACTTCGGCCGCGTTCTTTTTAATCGTGGCGAACAGGATCATGGTCATGATTTTGTCCATTGGCTGTTCGAGCAGGATTGCGGCTTCGATAGCGGTAAGACCGCGTTTGATACCATGACCCTCAATAGAAATCTTAGGCGGCAGGTATTGGAGCCGTCGCTTGCGGTCAGCATACAAGCTGGCGAAAATGATCAGTCCGAAAAAGCCAAAGATTAAAAGAGGTACCAGACAAGCTGC
>CAZAQS010000062.1:0-20802 GCA_964486825.1 uncultured Anaerolineaceae bacterium
CGGCTGGCCTTTATGGAGCAGCCAGTGCAGGCCTGACCTTGTTGTTGCAGTTTTTCCTGGCTCAACTGCTCGGGTTAACCACAGCTCTCCAGCTCATGGAATTATCCAGGCCAGATCACCCGCTTCTCCAGCTTATATTGAGGGGAGCACCTGGAACTTACCAGCACAGCCTGCAGGTTGCTAACCTTGCTGAACAGGCTGCTGAGCGGATAGGGGGAGATGCTTTGCTCACACGCGTAGGCGCCCTATACCATGACGCTGGTAAAATTCTGGATCCAATTTTCTTCATCGAAAACCAGGTTCCAGGTAATCCTAATCCACACGACGAGCTAGACCCAGCTACCTCTGCTGCTATCATTATCCAGCATATCCCTAAAGGATTGGAACTGGCTCGCAAATATAAGCTACCCAGGCGGATCCAGGATTTCATATCCGAACATCACGGGGATTCGATTACTCGCTACCAATATACAAAGGCTCTGGAGGCCGCAGGACGGGATGAAAGTAAAGTGAATATTGATGATTTCCGTTATCCCGGCCCAGCCCCTCAATCCAGAGAGACAGCTCTGCTTATGCTGGCGGATGGGTGTGAAGCGCGCGTGAGAGCAGATCATCCTAAAAACGAAGACGAACTCCGGGAGTTTATCAAAGAAGTGGTAGATTTGAACGTCAAATTGGGAAGCTTGAAAAACACAGACTTGACTTTACAAGACCTGGAAACGATCATAGATTCGTTTTCAACCACATTGCGGGGTATCTACCACCCACGGATCAAGTACCCTAAGCTGGAGGCTCTTCCTGAAGCCCTTCAGGACACATATCCTGAAGAACTTGTAGATGCCGAGTCGATTATAGAGCTATCCCATGGGACCTAAATGGACTCATCCGTTCTACCTACTTGATCGTGGGGCAAGAGAACTGCGATGATCCAGGTTCAAATTTCTGAAGATCTTTCATCGGGGACTCCCCCGGATGTTTTAGTGCGTGCGGCTGAAGAATGCCTGGTCTATCACCAGACGAGTGGAGAACCTGAGCTAACCATCCTATTGACGGGTGACGATCATCTCCACCAGCTAAACCTCGAGTACCTGGACGTTGACGCACCTACGGACGTACTGGCCTTCCCCGCAGATTATGTTGATCCAGATACAGAAACAGCATACCTGGGAGACATCCTGATCTCCCTTGAAAGAGCAACGCTTCAAGCACAAGCTGGAGGACATTCCTTAGTGGCCGAGTTGGAACTGCTTGTCGTCCACGGCGTGCTACACTTGTTGGGGTATGATCATAGCGAGCCTGATGAAAAATCTAAGATGTGGGTGGCTCAAACCGAAATATTGGCCCGTTTAGGAAATCCCCTATCGCCACCCTAGTGCTCGTCGCCCTTTTTCAAGTTTCCCAAGGGACTATTTCCTGACCCCTAGCGATGTCATCTTTCTTCCGCACTCGTGCTCGGTCCTTCCGTTACGCTTTCTCAGGCTGGTGGTATGTTATTCGCACACAAAGGAACGCATGGATCCATGCGCTGGTGAGCATTGCGGTATTCATTATAGGTATTTGGCTAGGCCTATCCGCTCACGATTGGGCCGTGATCATTCTGGCGATTGCAATGGTATGGACGGCTGAGTTCGTCAACACAGCCTTAGAAGCGGTGGTTGATCTGGCCAGCCCCCAACAGCATTATCTTGCCCGGGTAGGAAAAGACGTGGGTGCTGCCGCTGTATTAATTGCAGCTGTGGCTTCTCTGATCATCGGTTTGCTTATCTTAGGTCCGCCATTACTATTAAGACTGCAAGGTTTGCTGTCTCGTTGATGCCTGTTTATTCCTTCATAAGGAGGAGTCCTCCATGTCTACTGAGTCATTCTTGTTTGGCACCGTCGGCTCACCTATTTCCACTCCAAAAAAACCTGGCGGAAGCATAGGAGCCATCCAGAGAACCAGAGAGCTATGTTTAGATGCGCTCGAGCTAGGATGGGTGAACTCTGTTCGGGTATCCGAGAAGACCTGTGCGGAGATCCAACGTACAGGTCAAGAATACCAGGTAGCCATAAGCGTGCATGCACCCTATTTCATCAATCTAAATGCGAACGATGAGGAATGGCCAAAGTCACGCAAGCGCTTGATGGATGCAGCTCATTACGGTTACCTGGCTGGCGCAACCGATATCGTATTCCATCCTGGAAGCTATTTTGGACGCCCACCTGAAGAGGTACTCCCAAAAGCATTGGAGCGGCTAGAGGGTTGCCTGGTAGAGCTCCGGGCAGCCGATAACCCGGTCACGCTACGTCCAGAGACTATGGGAAAAATTGCCATGCTTGGTTCGCTTGACGATACCCTCCAGATGAGCCAGGCGATTCCGGGTGTAGAACCCTGCCTCGATTTTGCTCACCTGCATGCCAGGCCGGGTGATGGATCGATGAACAAATATGAAAAGTGGTTGGAATGTCTGGAGAAATATGCAGAAGCATTGGGGGAAGACGCATTACAGCGCCTTCATATCCATTTATCTGGGATTGAATATGGCGACAAAGGGGAGAAAAATCACCTGGCGCTGGAAGATGCCGATATTGACTTGAATGCCATCTTCAAGGCTCTTGATAAATATGGCTGCCGAGGTCGTATTCTCTGCGAAAGCCCAGTCATGGAAGAAGATGCATTGAAGATGCAAAAGTTGTGGGCAGAAATTTCCTGACCGTTATCGCACCTGCTTCAGGTTTATAACGATCAAGTTCTTTTCGCAATCCTCGAAGGTATCGAAGTAAACCTTATCCGATAAGGGCAGCCCTTCTTGATCTAATAACTGCAACCATAAAGTATTACTGGAGGCGATTGGCTTATCCGCCAGTGTGAATTCGAACCCACCCCGGTCATATTGGGTGGCGGTACCTGTCATGGTGAGCTGCTCCAATACCTTTCCATCCAGGAGACCCCCTAACTGGACGATCAGCCATTTTACAGGAGCGCTGCTCAGATCTAAAGCCTGCCCACCAACCCCCATCCAATTACAGCCTTGATCAGGTCGAAAGGCCGCGCTGGAGATAGCGACCGGGTTCCCTTGCTGTACGATGAAAGCCATGCCACCAGGTGTGATGGTTGCTTCTGCGATGAAAACCGGGGTATCTGTAATGAGGGGAGTTGATGACGGCTTTGGAGTACTGGTCGGACTGGGTTCTAAAGTGGCGGTGGGTGTCCAGGTAGGTGGGAGGATGCTGCGAATCGTGGGTACGCTGGTCGGATAAACCGCTAAAGCAGGCAGCGTTGCAGGGGGGAATGGGTTGATGGCGGCCTGCGGGTTTGTGAAAATCAAAAGTGAGAAAATACCTACCAGGACTGCACCGAAAAGCACAATTCCTGTCATAATATTCCAGATCAAACCGGAGACGTTTCGAGGAGGGGGAGATTTTTGCTCGTCGACATAATCAAATGCGTCCATAATATTTTGACCTTCCAACAAACATGCTACGGGAGCAGGACCTGAATTTCACTCTGGCTGCGGCGTTCGTCCAGCCAATCTTGAAGAGCTCGTTCTTGCAGTACCAACCTGGCATCTGGGGATAATGGGCGTTGGTCTTCCCTCTCGATAACTTTCAGAATATGGAAACCGAGCCCGGTCTCGATCAACGGACTGATCTCCCCAGGTTCAAGGGTAAAGATGGCCTCATCTAAAACAGCTTCTGCCAGATATCCTTTTGGCAACCACCCCAAATCGCCTCCCATGAGAGGGTCAAATTGGTAAGCCAATTCGTCGAACTCTCTTCCCAATGCCAGCCTGCTAAGCGCCTCCTGAGCTGTCTCCGCATCATTTAGACGGATCTGCCGGACGCGAACCTGTTCAACCGAGGCGGGTATGGAATTAACGATCGTGTCACGCATCCACGCGGATGCCATTGCCCGGGCTAAAAACATGGTCAGGCTTTTTTCTGTATAACCATTATCAGCCATCCAAGAGACCAATGCCTGCTCACCGCCGATCTGAGAGGCCAGCTGTTCGAGGCGCTCTTCAACCATAGGCTGCTCCACAAGGTAGCCTGCCTCAGCCGCGGCTTGAGCCAGCAAGACCTGGTTTACCATATCTTCAAGCACGAGCTGCTCTCCAACAGTTGCCATATCCGTGCCAACATTTTCTTGAGCCGCCTGGTAGCGCGCCAGTTCCTCCTGGTACTCTTGAAGGGTAATACCCTCGCCGTTTACAAGAGCTGCCAGGGGTACCGGAGTTGGAGTCGCTGGCACGGCTGTAGGGGTATCAAGGATAGGGGTTGGTAAGGGCGTTGGCAGAACCGGCGCGACTGTTGGCGAGGGTGGGTTCGCCCGGCATGCGCTAGTTAATATAAGGATCAATAAGAGGAGAAATCCGGCCAACGGCCTGTAGGCTTTGAGAACCATCTTGCAAATTATACCCTTATACACGAAATTTTGTTTTCTCTTGCTCCTGGGGCTTTTGTAAGGTCTAACGAACTATTGAAGAGTCTGCCATGGATAATTGTAGTATTCTATGAATTCAGATAAAATTCTGGTATTGGGAAACCTCCATGAAAAGAAAAATCGTCCATATTTTTGCCAAACTCTTATTCCGGTTGTTCTCTCGGGTGAGAGTCATCGGTATGCATAATTTACCTGTCAAGGGATCAGCCATCTTAGCTGTTAATCATCTAAGCATCATCGATGCCCCTCTGATTTTTGCGATCGTCCCCCGCGATGACCTGACGGCCCTGGTTGCCAAGGACCACCGCAAGAACTTAATCCTGAGGCTGGTCGTAAATGCTGTTAACGGGATATGGATCAACCGGGACGAAGCTGATACTCAAGCTGTAAGGGCAGCCAGAGAACACCTGAAAGCAGGGGGAATGCTTGGGATTGCACCTGAGGGAACGCGCAGCCATACTGGAGAGCTTGCACCAGCCAAGACCGGTGTAGCCTACCTGGCAAATCTAGCCCGGGTTCCCATCATTCCTGTAGCAATCTCGGGGACGTATAAAGGCATCAAGCAAATTCTTCTCCTCCGTCGCCCCCGCTTTTCCATTAACATTGGCATGCCCATAGAAATGCCGCCTATCGAGCGTAAGGACCGAGACCAGGTCTTACAGCTCCTTACTGATGAGATCATGTATCAAATCGCAGCCATGCTACCACCGGAGCATCGAGGGGTTTATCGGGACCATCCCCGCACCAAGCAACTTCTCGAAAAATCCAGAGACCGTGTGCATTGAACCTTGACAGCAACAGAATTTTGCAGATAATAAGGTACAATAATTTTCACCATAAAGGCGTTGACGGTGGAAAGTAGACCAGGCGATCTCCAGGGAATTGCCGAAGCTGACAGGGAAGCACGGGCTTAGATTGAGACCCGGCACAGCGGAAACTGGTTGAAGTTCCCTCCCGAGCCGCCCAGGGGAACAGTCAGGAGAGTTTCAGAAATGCCTGACTCAGTAGTTTGGGCCACAACCCCAGTGTTAGCAGGGGATCCAATCGCTCATGGCGTATAGGATAAATTGCCATAAGCCGTTGGAATTAAGAGTGGGCTGCATCAGGCAGCTAACAAGGGTGGTACCACGGGAATCAACCTCTCGTCCCTTATTGGGATAGAGGTTTTCTTTTTTAATCCGGCCTGAATTTCTTCTCCACTTTCATGTGGGGAACCAGGTCCCGATGGAGGAAAGTATGCTCGAACAATTGGATCAGATACAGGAAAATGCTTTATCCGCCCTTGAAGAGGTTCGCTCAGAAGACGCTCTTGAACAATGGAGGATTGCCTATCTTGGCCGAAGTTCACCATTGATGAACGTGTTCGACCGTCTAGGACAAATTCCCAAAGAGGAACGCCCGGCGATAGGGCGACGCGCGAATGAGGTCAAACGAGCGCTTGAATCTGCTCTGGTAGAGAGGTCGGAGCAGCTCCGCCAGGAGGCTATTCAGAACTCTTTAGAAGCTACATCCTTGGATGTTACCCTTCCAGGCAGGTCTCTCCCCCTGGGCAGGCTCCACCCCTCCACCCAGAATTTGCGCGATATCACACGGGTTTTTGCGGAAATGGGTTTTCAGGTATACCGCTCGCGAGAGGTTGAGACAGATGAATTTAACTTCCAGCTGCTCAACTTTCCTCCAAACCACCCTGCCCGAGAAATGCAGGACTCCTTTTTTATCGATACAGGCAAGGATCGAGGTGAAAACCCGGTGATCCTGCGGACACATACCTCTCCCGGTCAGATACATGCCATGCGGGAGTATGCTGCCTTCAATCCGGATAGCCCACCCTCCATCCGACTGATCCTGCCGGGGATGTGCTTCCGCTACGAGCAGGTGGCAGCCCGATCTGAGCTCCAATTCACTCAAATCGAGGGTTTAGCGGTTGGCGAAACGATCACCTTCAGCAACCTGAAAGCTACCTTGAGTGATTTTGCCCGCCGCCTTTTCGGCCAGGAGGTCCGCACTCGCTTTCGTGCAGCTCACTTCCCGTTCACTGAGCCCAGCGCAGAGATGGATATCGAATGCTTTGTATGTGGAGGCGTAGGGTGCCCAGTCTGCAAGCGTACGGGTTGGCTGGAAATTTTAGGATGTGGAATGGTTCATCCAGTTGTTCTAAGCAACGGCGGATACGATCCTTCCCGCTACACCGGCTTTGCCTTTGGCATGGGTCCAGAGCGGATTGGAATGCTCCGCTACCGGATCAATGACATTCGATACTTCTGGGCTAACGACCTGCGCTTTTTGGAGCAGTTATAGGACGCGCTAATACGGTGCTAGATGTTTGCTAGCCTTTGCCTTTTTACATATCTGTAAGGAGAGTGACTTATGAAAGTTCCGATATCGTGGCTGCAAGATTTCGTCGAGATCGACTTACCTATTGAAGAACTGGCCCACCGTCTGACAATGGCAGGTTTGGAAATTGATGAAATCCGCTACGTGGGTCTACCGGCTTCCGGTGAAAAGGGGGACGATCGAAGCCTTAATAGCCAGCCCAAAACGAAAACATCCGGCCTGGAGTGGTCGCGTGACAAGCTGGTGGTAGCAGCCATCCTGGAAGTAATGCCTCACCCAAACGCAGACCGGTTGGTCTTGTGTCGTTTGAATGATGGGGAGCGAGAACAAATCGTCCTGACGGGCGCTCCCAACCTGTTCCCTTATAAAGGGAAGGGGAAGCTTGACGAACCTTTGAAGGTCGCTTATGCCAAGGAAGGCGCCATAATCTATGACGGTCATCAACACGGACAGGTCCCGACCACTTTAAAGCGAGCGAAGATCCGTGGAGTGGAGTCCTACTCTATGGTCTGCTCTGAGAAGGAGCTGGGCATTTCGGATGAACATGAGGGTGTGATCATCCTGGATGAGGATGCTCCAGTTGGGACTCCCCTGGTGGACTATATGGGAGACGCGGTCCTGGATATTAACTTGACCCCAAATATCGCCCGTAATGCAAATGTCTTCGGGGTCGCCAGGGAAGTAGCTGCGGTAACTGGGAAACCGTTGCGTGTTCAGATCGACGACTGGGTGGAGGTACAGGCCTCTGGAAAATCAATTGAAGGCCAGGCCAGCATCGAGATCCAGGAACCGGAATTAAACCCACGTTTTGTATTGGGACTTGTCCGCGATCTCCAGGTCGGACCCAGTCCCTATTGGGTTCAGCGTCGCCTGCGACTGGCTGGCATGCGTCCGATCAATAATATCGTGGATGCCACGAACTACGCCATGTGGGAGGTGGGCGAGCCATTACACGCCTTCGATTATGACGTACTGGTTCAAAGAGCGGGTGGAAACCCTCCAAAGATCATTACCCGTACCGCCCATGCCGGTGAAACTCTTACGACACTGGATGGGGTAGAACGGCGCCTGGACGATTTCACCGTGTTGGTATGCGATACAACCGGTCCGCTCTCCATCGCCGGGGTGATGGGAGGCCTTGAATCCGAGGTAACCGAGACAACCCGCAATGTGCTCTTGGAGGGCGCGGCCTGGAACTTTATCAATATCCGCAAGACCGTTTTCAGCCAACGCCTGCAATCCGAAGCTTCCTACCGCTTTTCACGCGGCGTTCACCCAGCCATGGCTGAGCGGGGCGTCCGGCGTGGCCTCGAGTTGATGCGTAGCCTGGCTGGCGGAATCGTCAAGCAAGGGTTAGTGGATAACTACCCGCTTCCGCCGGTAGACCCGATCATCGAGATTTCCCCTGTCGAAGTGGAACGCTGGTTGGGTATTCGCCTGGAGTTGGAAGAGATCGCTGAGCTTCTCCGGCGCCTGGAGTTCGATGTAAAGCTCCAGGGAGAGGTCGTGCGTGCTAAAACCCCTGACCATCGTCTGGATATCGGCCAGGGAATAATAGGGATAGCCGATATATTGGAGGAGATCGCCCGTATCTATGGGTACGAGCGAATCCCAGAGATACGAATGGCGGATATCTTGCCTCCCCAGTTCGGCAATCCCTCGCTCGAGCGCGAGGAACGCCTGCGCGACACCCTGGTTGGATTGGGGTTGCAGGAGGTGGTTACTTACCGTATGACCTCTCCGGAACGGGAAGCTCGCTTAGTCCAAAAAGATTTGCCTCGACCAGACCAATCTTATGTCCGGCTGGCTAACCCCTTGGCCAGCGACCGGAATGTACTCCGCCAAAGCCTGGTCAACAGCGTATTGGAGATCGTAGAACGAAACGCCCGCCTGCAAGAGCGGATCACTTTGTTCGAGATCGGGCCGGTCTTCGTCCAAGAAAATGAAGGTGAGCTACCAACAGAAATAACAAAACTCACCATCGTCACGACGGGGCCGCGCGCTCTACTATCCTGGCAGGATCACCAATCTGAGTTAATGGATTTCTTCGACCTAAAAGGCTTATTACAAACTGCCCTGGAAGGCCTTCAGATTCGGGAAATCGATTACCAACCTGTTCAGGAGGATTCCTTCCATCCTGGGAAATGCGCCCGTGTGACCATACGAGGGATCGAAGCAGGTGTGATTGGAGAGCTTCACCCCCTGGTTCAGGAACGATACGAGCTTTCCGACTTTCCTGTACTGGTGGCCGACCTGTACCTGGATGCAATCCTGTCGGCCATTCCGGAGCGCTATGATATTCGCGCGGTTCCCACTTTACCTCCCGTATTAGAAGACCTGGCAGTCGTTGTTGATGAAACCATCCCTGCTGCTCGTGTGGAGGAGGTCATCCGTTTAGCCGGTGGTCGCCTGGTGACCGGAATCAAGCTCTTTGATGTTTACCGGGGTGAACAGGTTGGCGCGGGCAAGAAAAGCCTGGCATACAACTTGACTTACCAGGACCCCGAGCGGACTCTGACGGACCAGGACGTCGCCAAGATCCGGGAGCGAATCATCCAAAAGCTTACTAAAGAGTTGGGTGCGAAATTAAGAAGTTAGCCGGAAAAACATCATCCACACAAATACGGGAATCTGATACATGCGCCTCGCAGGGAGCGGGGCGCATTTTACTTCCTGTCCTTTACCTCATCGATGATCTCTGCTGCTATCTCATAACGATTGAAGGCTGGCATAAGATAGATGCCATTAGCCCAAAGCCTGATTTGCTCGATCAATTCTAAGGCAATCCGGATACCTTCCTGAGGGGCTCGGTCTCCTGAGCCTTCCAGGCGTGCATGGTACTCTTCGGAGATGTTTATCCCGGGCACCTCGTTGTGCAGAAAGGCTGCGTGGCGAGGTCCATACAGCGGCAGCACCCCTACCAGGATGGGGATTTCAAGCCGCCCGTGCTTGTCCTGGTAACATTTCAAAAACAGTTCGGCAGCGCCTGGCTGGAAGACCGGCTGGGTTAAGAGGAAATCAATCCCTGCCTGGACCTTCCGATGGAGGTTCTTTACCTCGCGGTCCAAATCTGCCGGCAGCAAATTCAGAGCGCCGCCAACGAAAAAAGAGGTCGGTTGGCCGATATTGGCGCCGGCATGGTCGAAACCAGCGTTAAAGTTTTGCTTGATCAGCTTGATCAACCCAGAAGGAACCAGGTCATAATCATCCATAGCGTCCGGATAATCGCCGATCGAAGTGGGGTCGCCCATTACTACGAATACATTTCGGATGCTCAAAGCGTGCGCAGCTAATAAATCACCCTGAACCCGGAGCAGGTTGCGCCCTCGGGTAGGGAAATGCAGGGTTGTCTCGATACCGAGCTCGCGTTGCACCAACCCACAAATAGCCCAGGGACTCATCCGCATCCGGGCCATAGGGCTATCAGCGACATTGATTACATCTGCACCCGCTTCTGTGAGTAAGCTCGCGCCTGCTAGCAATTTATGTGTTGATGCGCCACGGGGAGGGTCCATCTCAACCGCGACGACAAATCTACCATTGCGAAGCTTCTCTGACAGGCGAGTCTCCTTCTCAACAGAAACTCTGCCATCTTCATAATCGAAAATTGTAATGCTCTCGCCAGTCAGGTCCTCGCAGCCTTCTGGAGCCTTGTCCAGCGCCTGGCGCATCGCAACAATATGATCTGGCGTGGTACCACAGCAGCCGCCAACCAGGTGGACGCCTGCCTTGCAGAATACCTGAACGTAATCGCCGAAATAATCAGGATTAGCAGGGTACATCACCCTGCCCCCTACCTGCTCCGGCCATCCAGCATTCGGCATAACCGAGAAGTAGGCCTCGGGAATGATAGACTGCATCTGCTTAAGGATACGATAGATCTGGGCCGGTCCCCCAGAACAATTGATCCCAATCACATCAGCTCCATACTCCCAAATCTTTTGCGCCACCTGGGCTGGTGCGTCTCCTAATAAAGTACGGTCATCCCGGGTGAATGTCATGCTTGCCACGATAGGGAGATCGCAAGCCTCCCGTGCTGCTGATATGGCTGCTCCAATTTCATACAGATCACTGATGGTCTCAATGATCAGCAGGTCTACCCCTGCTTTGGATAAGGCCGAGATTTGTTCACGGAATGCCTGGCTCGCCTGTTCCGCCTGGACCCGTCCAAACGGCGCAAGCCGGACCCCTAGCGGGCCGATATCTCCTGCCACCAGCGCATCCATTTGGGTGGATGCAACAGCACGTCGTGCCAGCTCCACACCAGCCTGGTTCAATTCATATACCTTACCCTCTAATCCATGAGCGGCAAGTTTATAGCGGTTGGCGCCAAAGGTATTGGTCTGGATGATCTCCGAACCGGCTTCGATATAGGAGCGATGGATACTGGCGACCAGCCCTGGTTCTGTAAGGTTCAGCTCATCAAAACAACGATCAAAGGCTATCCCCTTTGAATTCAAAACTGTACCCATCGCACCGTCGCCAAGAATTGGCTTTTGGGCGGTTCGCAGCAAATTCCGAAATTTATTTCCTCTACCAGGGGAATTAGTTTCTGCATTCACCTGAATTCCTCCATCCCACACATGTATCTGGATATGAGCGTGTTGTAGCGTTTATCTTTTGATCATTTGTTGATAATCAGAAAAATCCCCGGGTAATTGAGGTAAGTAGTTTAGTCTAACATATTGGATAATGAGTGTCAAATTTACACCTGATCTGCCACCGCATAATTTCGGAAACTCCACAAAACCAATTTAGGGCTACCCTATTGCTAAATAAATCATTGCAGGCTACCTGCCCCGCAGTCGCTTCTTAAGTGCAATCGACCCAACAAAATAGATAGTAATTATTAATGTAAAATAACTTCCAAATCATATTTTTTTGGTATAATCTGCCACAATTTGGGGCCAGACCCCTTGCCTTTTGGCAAGCAGGGCTGGCCTTAAAAGTTACCTGTCCGGAGATCCTGCTATTCCTCTTGCCCAGGATGGATCGACGGCTTAGAAAGGAATACATCATGGTCATTACAGGTATCGCAAACCACCCAAACCAACTGCATGAAAGGACGGACCTCCCATCCTCAGAGCTGGTCTTTCTCGCCAGCCAGGGCCTCAGAGAATATAAGGCAACTCAATTGATTACCAGCCTGAGCCCGGGCTGGGAATTGGCTCTGGCAGCAGCAGCCAATGAGTTAGATATTCCCTATATAGTAGCTATCCCTTACCCTGGTAGAGATCAAGAATGGAAAGGGGAATCACGCATACGCTATTATGATGCGCTGGCCCGGGCCTTTGAGGTCTATCAAGTAGCGGATAATTATGAAGAAAACGTTATGCTCGAATGTCACCATTGGATGGTCGACCGCGCCGATATGATCCTCGCTTTGTGGAGTTATGAGTTCTTTGGAGAGACCTTTAATGTCATCGATTATGGCATTAAGCATGACATCACGGTCACCAATTTATGGCGAGATTGGGAGTCTCTCTACACGCTTAAACGCACCTCTAGGGTAAAAATGGGGCGTATCCAGCGAGGTGGAGCCCAGGTTTTCGAATCGAAGTCCAGTCAACGTATCAGAGACGAGTAAGGCTATCTACTTTTATATTCTGCGGAATAAGAAGTGAGAAGTGGTTGCAATCCGGATCGCTTCTCTTTTTATTTGGTCAACCGGCATTAACCTCTACCGGCAGGTGCGAACAAACGCAATCCTTCGTTTTCTTGGCCTCGTACAGAGCCATATCAGCGATGTTGATCAAGCTGTCCACTTCAACAGCATCCTCAGGATAGGATGCAACCCCGATGCTGATGGTAATATGCCCGATCTGGAGTTTCTCGCGGATGAGGAAACTTTTAGAGCTTATTGCCTCACGTAGTCTCTCGGAGAGGATCAAGGCAGAGTGCTGGTCTGTATGCGGGAGAATAACCGCGAACTCCTCCCCTCCATAACGAAAAGCCGTGTCGCTCTTTCGGATATAACTTTTCATCATATCGCCCAGCTCGCGCAATAAGTCATCTCCAGCCAGGTGCCCGTATTGGTCGTTGTACTTTTTGAAATTATCCAGGTCGCATATAACCAGAGACAGGGGATGACCATAGCGCCGGCTGCGGGCCAGCTCACGCTCCAATTCCTGGTACAAATAGCGCCGGTTGTACAGGCCTGTCAAGCCATCCGTATGAGCAGAATGCCTCATCTCCCGGTAAAGCCGGGCGTTATCCAGGGCTAAAGCCACATGGCCGGCAAAAGACTGCACCAATGCAGCATCCATTTCGTTGAAATACGCGGGTTGTGCGCTTCCCAAAGTAAGCAAGCCAATAGTACAGCTATGCGCAACCAGCGGCATACAGATGCAACTGAGCATCGCATCCATTCCCTCTAAATGATCAAAACGAGGATCCCTGGCAACATCATGGATCAGGATGTGCCGGCGCCCTTCGATAATTTCTTGGAAAAGAGAATCTCCAGGGAGAGTAATTTCTTCCGGCAATATATGGGAGGAATTCAATTCACCTCGCACCGCTGCCACGCGGGCCTTATTTCCTTCAATCAGCATGATCGAGGAGCTATCGCATGGAACGAGCTTCATCAAATACTTCAGTACCAGGCTTAGCAATTGTTCTTGTTCGAGGGTCGAGCTAAGTACTACACCCATATGTTGCAGGATCTCCGCTTGTTGGCGTGCATTACGTTCTGTCAGCAAGAGCCGGTGGTATTGGGCACTGATCGTGCTGGCCATATACACCCCAATGAATAAAAGGGCCGCCCCTGGCAGCAAGATTTTCAGGACGTGGACCCATCCCAGCGAAACCTGTATTCCTATGAAGGACAGCAGGCTCGCCTGGGCAATCAGCTCAGCGAGTGACCACCACAGCAATATCCCCAGAAGCCCTGTCGCGATACCGGCTTGAATGAAAGCATCCTTGCGAGACAGGATTAGGGCAGCAGCTAAGGTGACCACCAAAGTCAACGGTAGCAGGTACAGCTCTACCCATCCCAATAAGAAGACTGCCAGACCAAGGCAGGTGATATCTAGAGCAAATTGAATATTTTGATAAATGCGCAGTTCGCCATCAGGAGATATTCCTTTGAATTGTCGATATTTCTGGAGCCGCCAGAGTGCCAGAAGGTTATATCCGGAAACAAAAACCGCAACAGCAGCCAAACCCAAAGGAAATTGCCCGTCGAAAAACGCAGAAACGAAAAGGACCGCCAGGAGAATCGCCAAACAGACCCAGCGCACCTTGATGATCAGTCCAGCTTGAGTGAATTTACCTTTCATCCTGTCCGAGTCAGGTTCCATGCTACAAATCTCGTTTAAAGGTCAAAGAATTTCCCAGGGTGGAGTCCCGCTCCCGCCGCTTCCTTTCAAAGATGCCTGGATCGGCTCTGCCAGTCCAGGGATGAGATCTGCCACCGCCGCCAACATACCAAAGCATCCGGTGATCATCATGTCCCCGAAAGGGACTGCAAAGTAAGGCCTTAATGTGGAAGCCAGCATCATGTTGCGGCGAGGTCCTGTTACAGCCACTCCAAATTGCCCTTGCTCAAGGTTTAATGGCGTAGGATCGTAGATCAGGGCTCCATGTCCATGATCTCCAAACACATCATCGTGGGATAAGGTGCTGTTTGCCAATGCGGCCAACAAACCATCTAATTTATTCGAGTCCAATAAGCCGGTATGGTGTTCGAAGACGCCTTCGATGCCTTGAGGGCTTAGCCGGAAGGCCAGGGTATGGAAATTGCCGACATTAGCGATCAATACCCGTGGGCGTTCGGCCACTTTTCGGTCGAAGGTGGCTCCGAGAACGGCCGCAGGAGCGGTATCCATAACAACCAGGGGCACATCTCCCAGGACGGATTGCTGCTCCCGGCGAGCAGAAGCAGCTACCGCTTGCAAGCGGGTCATGATGGGAGGGATTTCCTCAGCCTGATATGCAAAAGCGCTCAACCGGTTCTCACTGCGTATTCTCTCATCCAGGTAATCAAACCGGAACTGGCGGTCTGAATAATCGGGTGGAGAATTGCCGTGGTCAAAAACAGCCACAGCAACCGCAGCCAAATCATCCAGCTCTACCCCAAATTGTTCAAAAGTGGCAGCAATAGCCTGGAAATCGTAATCGCGCAGCTCCAACCTGGTTATTGGCGCCGGTAGTCGTTTGCTTTCTTCATCCCCGATAATTCGGATGCCAGCAGACTGGACAACCTCCAGATCATCATTGAAAGAACGGGCAGCATCGGGAGTTGCATACAAGGGCAGGCCTGCCTGCACGTGCGATTCGGCCGCCCAATGGCTGGGGCCTCCTCCCATGGTCACCCCGGTCAGTAGAACCGCCTCCTTCCGACGGGTTGCTTCTTTAATGTACCTGTGTACACGCATGGTTGGCGATGGAACGATTAACTTAAACCCATTCTCGATATCTAAACGGGAATCATATAGGAAGATATCTTGCGTCCCTGTACCTACATCAACAGTTAAAATTTTCATAGGGTTTCTACTCACTCAGTTATTCTGCGATAAATCAGGAGAAGTTGTTTATTAACAAGTCTACCACAAAAATAGTTACCGGCGCCGTTTGGTGGATTTGAATAAGGGTGCTTCATCTAATACATTAGACAAAATATATTGAGTGATTGATCAAAATGCATATAATATTGCTAATAGCAGATGTGTTTCACAAATTAATTGCTGCAACTTTCATACCAACCCTAATTTATTTTGTCTGCAATTTCCTCATATATAATAGAGCCCAAAACTCCTCATTCGCTACAGTACGAATAGGGTATACTTTTTCTGCCGATACGGCAGGAAACGAAGCCCCCTGGCTTATATTTTCCATCACAATTTTTGCTTGAGGATACTATGGCTTTCGAATCGGAATATGAGCGGTGGGAAGAGGAAATTCTGAAACCTGCCCTCGCCAGCCTCCCAGAAAGAAAAACCAAATTCGAATCATCTTCCAAAATTCCAATCCCTCCGGTCCTGCTCCCCATGGATCCGGACCCCGATTATTTGGAAAAGCTCGGCTTCCCAGGTGAATTCCCATATACCCGAGGTGTTCAACCAACCATGTATCGCGGGCGCTTATGGACGATGCGGCAATATGCAGGTTATGCAACCGCGGAAGATTCTAACCGCCGCTACCGGTTCCTCCTCGAACAAGGCCAGACCGGCCTTTCGGTAGCATTCGATCTGCCAACCCAGATCGGATATGACGCCGATGACCCGTTTGCAGCAGGTGAAGTCGGCAAGGTTGGCGTATCGATTTCATCATTACAAGATATGGAGCTGCTCTTCCGGGAAATCCCACTCGACAAGGTTTCGACCAGCATGACGATCAATGCACCCGCCGGTATCCTGCTCGCAATGTACATCGCGGTTGCAAAACGCCAGGGAGTTAACCCTGGTCAATTACGCGGGACAATCCAGAATGATATTTTGAAGGAATATATCGCCCGCGGCACGTATATCTTCCCACCCAAACCCTCCATGCGCTTGATTACCGATATCTTCCGCTACTGCCGGAGCGAGGCGCCGCGCTGGAATACGATCAGTATATCCGGATACCACATTCGGGAAGCAGGGTCGACTGCAGTCCAGGAGGTCGCTTTTACCCTTGCTAACGCCATTGCCTATGTGCAAGCAGCGTTGGATGCTGGCCTCCACGTCGATGATTTCGCTTCCCAACTGGCCTTCTTCTTTAATGCACACAATAATTTCTTGGAAGAAGTAGCCAAGTTCCGAGCCGCGCGTCGCCTTTGGGCACGCATCATGAAACAGCGCTTTAACGCCCAAAATCCAAACTCCTGGAAGCTACGCTTTCATACGCAAACCGGGGGCTCCACGCTAACGGCCCAACAACCGGAGAACAATGTAGTCAGGGTAACCATGCAAGCCCTGGCAGCTATCCTGGGAGGGACCCAATCCTTGCACACCAACAGCATGGATGAAGCTCTTTGGCTGCCCACTGAAAAGGCTGTTCGCATCGCCCTACGCACCCAACAGGTCATCGCTCATGAATCAGGGGTGGCAGATTCAATCGATCCCCTGGCAGGCTCTTACCTGGTCGAGCATCTCACCGATGAAATCGAACGCCAGGCAGAGGAATACCTGCTTAAAATAGATCATATTGGAGGCGCGCTTGCGGCAATAGAAAAGGGATATATCCAAGGAGAGATTCAGGAAGCCGCCTACCAATACCAGTTAGCCGTAGAGAGCAAAGAACAAATAATCGTGGGGCTTAATGCTTTTCTCGTGAAGGAAAAGATGGAGCTCGAGCGGCTGAAAGTGGATCCGGCTCTAGAAGAAGGACAGCGGGAACGCTTGGAACGCCTAAGGGCTCAAAGGGACAACCAGAGAGTTTCTGAGCTACTGGGCCGGTTGGCCAGGACCGCCGAAACCAGTGACAATTTGATGCCCTTATTCATCGAATGCGTCGAAAATGATATTACCCTGGGAGAAATCTGCGGCGTACTCCGTAAGACCTGGGGAGAATATCAATCTCCAGCCTGGATTTAATCTCATTCGAATGCAGGTAGGAATTTCTTACGGCAAGGAAATTTACACGGTGCAACCATGCCAACTGTCAAACGTATCGACCATATCGCTGTAGTCATTGATGATGTCGAGTCTGCCCTGGGTTTCTGGCGCGACTGCTTAGGCATCGATTATTCTCATATCGAAGATATCCCTTCTGAAGGATCACAAGTCGTCTTCCTCCCTGTTGGTGGAAGCGAGATCGAACTCGTCATGCCTACAAAGCATGATACCGGGATTGCCCGCTATCTGGAGAAGCGAGGTCCAGGGATGCATCATATCTGTCTTGAAGTGGATGATATCCAGGCCATGCTGGCTCAGTTGAAAGAAAAGGGAGTTCAGCTCATCCAGGAGTCTCCATCTGTGGGCTCGGCTGGAAGGAAATATGCCTTCATACATCCAAAGAGCTCCAACGGGGTTTTAGTTGAACTGTATGAGCTTCCAAACGGATAGATAAATATTCAACCAGAAGTGTAACGAAAGGGTGGAAAACAATAATGCAACCTAGTCTCACGATCGGGGAGACCTTAAGGAGGATCCCCCTACATGGCTGGATTGGCCTGCTGCTGATTACGGTATTCTGGACAATTAATTGGACACTAGAAGGTTTACGTACACATTGGGGCTTCTTCCCGATGTGGTTTGGCTATTGCCTGTTTGTAGACGCCCTGGTGATGTATCGAAAGGGGACATCACTGCTCACCCGGAGCTGGAAAAAATACCTGGGGCTGTTCGCTGTATCTGCACCCTCCTGGTGGTTATTCGAGGCCATCAATTATCGTTTACAAAACTGGCGCTATTTGGGCGCTGAATATTTTTCTTCATTGGAGTATGCCTTTTGGGCTACCCTCAGCTTTACAACCGTTATTCCCGCGGTATTTGGGACGGCGGAACTTATCGGAAGTTTTGACTTTATCAAGAAGGCCCAGCCTAGACTCGTGATCTCAACAAGCCGCCGGACAACGATAAGTTTTTTCATCGCTGGGTTGATCCTGTTCGCCTTGATGATGGCCTGGCCTGTGTACTTCTTTCCTTTCGTTTGGCTATCCGTATATTTCATCCTGGAGCCAATCAACGTCTGGATGGGCCACCGCTCTTTGGCTGAATGGACTGCCAGAGGCGACTGGCGGATCGTGTTCGCCTTGTGGATAGGGGTTTTAATCACCGGTTTCTTCTGGGAGATGTGGAACTACCATGCCTATCCAAAATGGGAGTACCACGTCCCGTTTGTCGGTTATTTTAAATTCTTCGAGATGCCCATTTTGGGATATGGTGGATATTTACCCTTCGCCCTCGAACTGTACGCACTTTACCATTTGATCACGGGTCTCCTGGGCGAGAAGAGAACATCTTACGTTCAAATCCTGGACCATAAAGCCCTCCAATAGAAGTGGCGGACACTGGAAAGCCTGCATCCGCCACTCAGAGGTCGAAAAAGCTAGTCAGGAGCCATTGATTAGATCAATTTTGTTCCGCAGTTCGCGCAGAATTTGGCGCCCTGGTTCTTCGTTCCGCAGCCAGGGCATACCTCTGCCGGTGCGGCAGGCCTTTCAATTTTTGTACCACATTCAGGGCAGAACTTAGCTCCATGCGCATTCACGCCACATTGCGGGCATTTGTCGGTTACTGGCTGTGTCATTGGGCTACCGCATTCCGGGCAAAACTTCGTGCCTGCCGGAGCCTTGCTCCCATCAACCGGGCATGTCGCTACTTCAGCAGCTTGCTGGACCGACTCGCTCACCTGCTTGAGCACTCCACCCAATCCAAACGCGTTCGCGAAACCCTTGATAGCAGCGCCAGCCTGCCTGCCCTCTGCCTCGGATATCTCATCGCTGCGCGGGCTATCGTTATTACAGAACCCGCTCTTTTCATCGAAATCTGACAAACACACAATTTGCAAACAGCTTGGACATTCTCGGAAGTGCTTGCTCACCTGCTCCCAGGCCACTTGCAATTGGGAATTATTCAAAGCATATGAATAGCGCGGGTCTTCCCCGGTAACATTCGTTGCCAGGGTGTTGCCAACCAAGGGAACTTTGCGAAGCAAGCCTCCCATAGCTTGTTTGCCGATATCTTGAACAACCGCGTTGCCGATATCCGGCACACTCCGAAATTCACGCCCGCATTGGTCACAATAGAAGACACCGTAAGGTCCGGTTCCATCGTTCCTTACGTCGTAGCGAGGCATCCGCGTGGGTGTGGTCATAGCTCTATCTCCTAATCTTTATTGATGTAAGTATCAAGGGTTAAGGGGAACGCTGAACTGTGAATAAATTATATATCCAGGATAAAAAATGGTGTCCTATTTCGATGACCAGTTTTCCCCATCCCAACCAGGGCGAGATTTCATGATTAAAATAGCACCCTTTTCATCAAGCAATGAGCCTCTTTTTTTGCAATATGCAATACGAAAGGGCTATCACCCAACTGGTATAATAACAGTTTGCCCTTTCTGGGGAAATCGGTTGTCATACCGCTCATCTAAAACATTTGTGCTATAATTCTTTGTTACCGATAAGGTACAGTGAAAACGATGGGGATCAAATTGCTTGCTTGAGAAAGAGATACACCTATGACTTTCAATGTCATCCGCGTAGTGGGAGCACGCGAACATAATCTAAAGAATATAACCGTGGAAATCCCCCGCGATAAGCTGGTCGTCATAACCGGTTTATCAGGTTCTGGAAAATCGTCTTTAGCCTTCGACACCATCTTCGCCGAAGGTCAGCGCCGGTATGTCGAATCACTGTCGGCTTATGCCAGGCAGTTCCTCGGACAGATGGACAAACCGGATGTCGACTACATCGATGGCTTGTCCCCCGCAGTATCCATCGACCAGAAAGGGGCATCCCACAACCCGCGCTCTACTGTAGGAACCGTTACCGAGATCTATGACTATATGCGCTTGTTCTTTGCTCGCGCCGGTATCCCACACTGCCCAATCTGCGGGCGTGAGGTCGCCCGCCAGTCGGCTCAAGAGATCGTAGAGGCGGTTGAATCTCTCCCTGAGGATTCCCGGCTGCTGATCCTGGCGCCTCTGGTGCGTGGTCGGAAAGGGACTCACCAGGGCGTTCTGGAAGAGATCCAGAAGGCAGGTTTCGTGCGCGCACGGGTAGATGGAAGAGTTTACGAACTAGAAGAAGAGATCCAAATGGATCGCTACAAGATCCATACGATCGAGGCTGTAGTTGACCGGATCGTAATCAGGCATACAAACAGCGAAGAGGATAACCAGGCATTCCGGTCCCGGCTGACCGACTCGATCGAGACTGCATTAAAGTTTGGAGAGGGGTACCTGACCGTCCAGCTAGTCTCCTCTGTACAGCAGCAGCCAGGGCCAGAGGACGGAGGTTTGGAAAGGATCCAGGAGCAGGATATCCATTTCTCTGAACACCTATCCTGCCCTGTCCATGGCGTCAGCCTGCCAGAGATCGAACCACGCACATTTTCCTTCAATACCCCTCACGGTGCATGCCCTGATTGCCAGGGTCTGGGAGGTAAGTTAGAGATCGA
>CAZAQS010000063.1:0-20742 GCA_964486825.1 uncultured Anaerolineaceae bacterium
CAAATCGACCTGGACGTGAACTCGACGGCAACGCAACAACTCTTCCTCGAAATCCTTCAACATATGCGCAGGAATGGCGTTAGGATCCTGCGCCTGGATGCAGTAGGATATGCTATCAAGAAGCCGGGCACGAGCTGTTTTTTCGTCGAGCCGGAGATGTATGCCTTTCTAGACTGGTTCCAAAGTGAAGCTGTAACCCTTGGAATAGAGTTGTTGCCAGAGGTGCACGCCCATCCCTCCATCCAATCCAGGCTTTCAGAGCACGGATTTTGGGTCTACAATTTCGTCTTACCGCTATTGGTGCTGTATACACTCGAAAATCGCTCGAGCCGGAAGTTGCGCCAGCACCTGGAGTCCTGCCCAAGACGCCAGTTTACAATGTTAGATTGTCACGATGGGATACCTGTGTTGCCGGATATCGAGGGGGTATTGCAGGTAGAGGAGGCGGAGAAGATTGTGGAGGTTTGCCTGCAGCGAGGGGCGAACCTTAGCCGGGTATACTCGCCTGCTCATAAAAACGATGGTAGTTTCGACGTCCACCAAATCAACTGCACTTACTACTCTGCTGTAGATGGAGATGATGAGGTCTATATCGCTGCCCGAGCCATCCAACTTTTTTCTCCGGGGATCCCACAAGTATATTATGTGGGTCTCCTGGCTGGTGAAAATGACCAGGCCGGGGTGGAGAAGACAGGAGAGAAACGGGCTATCAACCGCCGAAATTATTCAATTTCGGAAGTCAAGCAAGCTCTACAGAAGCCAGTCGTGCAGAGGCTATTACAACTTATCCGATTCCGGAATGAGTACCCAGCATTTCAAGGTAGTTTCCAGGTTGTGGATACAAGCGAAGAATTGTTGGTATTGGCATGGCAAGCCGGTGCCCACCAGTGCCTGCTTAAAGTTGATTTGAACGCTCGCCAATCCGTGATCACCTATCGAGATAGCGAAGGCCGGCTCCAGTATTTCAAACCATAGTCTCCCCGGTAAGTGTTATGTTAAAATCAAGTAATTGATCCTCACAACCAGTTACACGAATAGCCTTTATGTTCCAAAGACGCCTCTTCAGCCAATCTATCCGCAACGACAAGATCGCATTTGCAGTGGTGATGCTGGCCGCGTACCTTGTTTACTTTACCAACTCCGGGAAAAACAAAAGCCTGGAAGACAATCTGCTGGTCATCGGGTTAGGGCTGATCTATTTCGGTATCGGTATCCTGGTTTCTGCAGTCATCGAGCAACGCCAAAATCCTTATGTCATCGCTGCCTATTTCCTGGTTCAAATCCCGCTTGGATCCTGGATAATCTATCTGGGTGATAGCCTGCCCTGGCTAATCCTTCTACCCCTGGTCGGCTCAGCGGTCGAATTTTTACCCCGCCCGCTTGTCTTTCTGGTATGTACAGCGATCTTGTTGGCTCAAATGCTCCCATTCCAGCTCCTCTTCGGTTGGGAGATCCTTATCATGTGGGCCATGCCCTTCATTGCCGCGATCGTTTTCGTAGCTGTTTTTACCCAGATGACCGTCAGTGAGCAAAAGGCGCGCGCCGAGCTTGCCGAGGCACATAGTAAGTTGCGGGAGTACGCCGTTCAGGTGGAGGAGCTGGCCATCGCCGAAGAGCGCAACCGCCTGGCACGCGAAATCCATGATGGCCTGGGCCATTACCTTACCGCAGTGAATATCCAAATAAAAGCAGCCCTGGCAATGTCGGAACAAGAGCCGGCGCTCACACAGGATGCTTTGAAGAAAGCCCAGACACTTACGCAGGAAGCCCTGGCCGACGTACGGCGCTCGATTTCCTCTCTCCGCCAGGATCCTGCCACCGGCATGCCGCTCACCGAAACGTTGGGCCGGTTGTTAGAAGACACCCGTGCATCGGGCGTCGAAGCAAGCTTCAGAACGAATGGTTCTCCCCGCCCGCTCAGTTCCCAGGTCGAGTTTACCCTGTTCAGGATCGGCCAGGAGGGATTAACCAACGTCCGCAAGCACGCTCAGGCCAATCGTGTTGAATTATGCCTGGAATACCTGGATCGCTCGGTCAGGTTCAGCATTCAGGACGATGGAGTGGGTGCGAGCCAAACCGGGGCTGGGTTCGGCCTGATGGGATTGCGCGAGCGCCTCGAGCTGCTGGGAGGTCAACTTACCTTTTCTACGTCACCTGGAAAGGGCTTTCTTCTCCAGGCCGATATACCTGTGTAGCAGATATGGCAAAAGAAATCATCCGTATATTACTGGTCGATGATCAGACAATGTTCCGAGATGGAATGCGGGTCTTGTTATCCTCGCAGCCAGACTTCCAGATCGTTGGCGAAGCCGCGGATGGCGAGCAAGCCATTCAAAAGGCTACCACGCTCCATCCTGATGTGGTCCTGATGGACTTGCGTATGCCTGTGCTGGATGGCGCGGCTGCCACGCGCCGGCTACGTGCGGTCCAGCCAGATGCCAGGGTGATCGTACTGACTACGTTCGATGAGGACGCAGCTATTTTCGATGGATTGAGAGCCGGCGCGACAGGCTATCTTCTGAAGGACGCACCCACGGAAAAACTATATGAAGCCATCCGAGCAGCGGCCAAAGGCGAATCCTTCCTTCAGCCTTCGGTTGCCAGCCGGGTAGTGGCTGAATTTGCCCGCCTTTCCGAAAAAGCTCCTACCTGGAGCCAGGCACTCGAAGAGCCTCTCTCGTCCCGCGAACTGGAGATCTTGCGCTTGTTGGCTGGCGGGGCGACCAATAGGGAGATCGCTGCCCAACTGGTCCTGGCTGAAGGCACCGTTAAGAATCACGTTACCCATATCCTGGATAAACTGGGTGTCTCTGATCGAACCCGGGCAGCCCTAAAAGCCCGAGATCTGGGCTTGCTATAAGAGGCTTTACTTCACACCGCGTTCCGCCGTGTCATCCCATGCGTGGTATCTCCTACTACCCAGTCATTGTTTGAATATGACCGTCATGCTATCTTCCTGACCCTGGATCATGACGCCTGGCACATGCTTTATCTCCTGGATGTTGATATGATCTAAACAACAAAATCAAACGATAGGAGATAAAAAATGACTACCCATAACCAAACCAATGATAACAACAACAAAACCACATCCTCCAACGGCTGGATTGTTGGGTTGTTCTTGATCGTTGTCGGAATCCTGGCATTGTTGCCCCGCTACGTAGACATGCCCGGGCAATTGTTCCTGGCTGGGTTGAGCGCCCTCTTCCTCATCTGGGGTATTGCGGTCCGGAACACTGGCCTGCTGATCCCGGGCGGTGTCCTGGCTGGCATCGCAGCGGGAGCAGCCTTGGTCGAGGGCCCTTACCAGGCCGTCAACGACCCAGTCAAGGGCGGTATCTTCCTGCTGGCTTTCTCAGCTGGTTGGGGGCTGATCAGCTTACTGTCCCTGTATACGGAAGGCGTTCGTAAATGGGCTTACTGGCCTCTCTTCCCCGCCGCCGGTCTGCTCCTGGTAGGAGGCGCACTGGTAAGTGGTGAGACTGGCCTGAAGGCGCTCGAAATTGCCGGCCAGGGATGGCCAATCATCCTGATCGCTATCGGAGCTTACCTCATCTTGAGAAGGCGGGTTCCAGGAATCAGCTAACCTCTTCTTCTGGGAGAAGTGGCGGGCCGGAGAGTTCCATGATGGATACTCCCGGCCCACTTCATTTTATATTAAAAATACAATTTAAAGATTGAGTCTGGCAGGTATTAACCTTGACTTTTGTTAAAGATGAGGCAAAATTGGATAAGGATTGCTGTGTTAATCCGTCTGCCAGGTTAGCCTGGAATAGATAAAGTGGGGATTAGTCAATGAAGGAGAGTTCATATGAGTGAAGAGCGTCCAAGTGAAGATACTGTGGCAGAGGAGTTCCGCCAATTAGGTAGAAACCTGACAGAGGTGCTGAGAGGGGCGTGGGATAGCCCAGAAAGGAAAAAGTTAGGCGAGGAGATCGCCAACGGCCTATCAGACCTGAGCAGCATGGTGCGCAGGGAGGCAGAACATATCCGTGAAAGCCCGACTGGCCAGCGCTTAAAGGCAGAGGCTGAAGAGATCCGTGAACGGATCCGGTCGGGTGAATACGAAAACAAAGCTCGACAGGAGTTGGTATCTGCGTTGCGCTCGATCAATGAGCAGCTTAAGAGAGCCTCCCAGCGTATGTCCGAAGAGCGAGGTTCTCAGCCGACCACGGACCGCCCGGCTTACGAGCCGGACGTGCAAGGGCGTCAGGAAGTGCATCCGGATGACGTAGATTCTTCTGCCAATGGCGAGAGCGGACATCGGGAGATCCATCCAGATGACATCGAATCCCACGGTGGAGACGTACCGGGATAGACGGAACAGTGGGAGAAGGTGATAAGTAAATTTGTCACAATCACCGTTCTGGAAGATAATGTAAAATAATGGCGTGCTCAGCACGCCATTATTTCGATCGAGGTGATCCCATGACAAAGCGCATCATCCTGGTAGCAGGCAATATTGGCTCCGGCAAGACCTCTCTAACCGAGCGTCTGGCAGGAAGGTTGAATTGGTGCTCGGCGTTCGAGTCCGTGGCGGATAACCCTTACCTGCCCGATTTCTACGCCGATATGCGCACCTGGTCATTTCACCTGCAGGTCTTCTTTTTAGGCCATCGCGCCCAACAGTACCTGGACCTGGCTGTTGCCAGACAGTCCGCAATCCTGGACCGAAGCATCTATGAAGATGCCTATATCTTTGCGCGTGCGTTGCACCATTTGGGCAACTTGAGCGAACGGGATTATTTTGCTTACCGCCGGGTGTTTGATCTGGTAGTGAATAACCTGCCGCCCCCGGACCTTTTGATATACTTGCGTGCGCCTGTATCCGTACTGATGAAACGCATCCGCCGGCGGGGTAGAGCTATCGAAAGCGGGATCGAGGCCGACTACCTGGCTCTGCTCGACTCCTTCTACCAGGATTGGATGGAAACCTTTGACGTCTGCCCGGTGCTGACGATCCAAACGGATGACCTCGATTTCGTGCATAAGCCTCGCCACCTGGATATCGTCGTGCAACGCATTCAAGACCGCCTGGCAGGTAAAGAGGACCTGGTTTTCCCTTCCGATCCAGACTGAGATGGAACAGCAACCTACAGCAATGGAGAATCAGGCTTAGCGGCTTTTCCTGGAAAGCTAATATATCAGGTCGCCTACCAGGACGGTTACGGCCTGGCCTCCCAAGATCACTCGCTCCCTTTCCATACGAACTTTCACTACCCCACCTCGAGCAGATGCCTGGTAAGCGGTCATTTCCACTTTCCCTAATCGTTTGCTCCAGTAAGGCGCCAGGCAGCAGTGCGCTGATCCGGTTACCGGATCTTCGGCGATGCCTACTGCTGGGGCGAAGAACCTGGAAACAAAGTCATATTCAGCCGTGCCCGACTGGCTGGTAACGATGACCCCACGCACAGGCAAGGCCTCCAACAGGCTGATATTTGGAGCCAGGTTCCGAACCACACTTTCTGATTCGATTTCCACCAGGTAATCGAACTGGTTGACTCCAATATATTTTGCTTTCGTGCCCAATGCGCTTTCCAGATCTGGAGGAGTTTCGGCAGCTTGTTCCGGTTTGGCCGGGAAGTTCATTTCGATCCACGATCCCATCTTGCAGGCAGTCAGGAGCCCTGAGCGAGTATGGAAGCGCGCTTCCTGGCCTGGCTTTAAGAAGTCTCTCTCCCATAATATATGGGCGCTGGCCAGGGTCGCATGACCGCATAAATCTACTTCCGTAGCCGGAGTAAACCAACGCAGGTTATAACCATCTGCTTGAGGCGTCAGGAAGGCTGTTTCCGAGAGGTTCATCTCGCGAGCCGTATTCCTCATCCATTCCTCTTCGGCTGGCGCCTCAAGGATGCAAACGCCGGCAGGGTTACCGGCAAAGGGCGTACTTGAAAAAGCATCGACTTGGTAGATTTTTGTGGACATGCTTTATGCCCTTTTCCTGGTTATTTTCCGACCTCCGATGTGGAGTTCATTCTGGCCACTTTGGGCTTGCCTTTACTCTTCGATAATGTGAAATCCATGATGACCGGGTAGTGGTCTGAGCCGTTGAACTGTCCTGTTCGGCGGGATTGGACGATCACACCACCAGATACAAGGATATGGTCGATCGGGATCATCAACAGGCGCCGGTTGGTAGGCCAGGTTTTTTGCAGGCCAAATCCCTGGCGACTATCGCGCAAGCCGCTCAACCTGATTAAGTTTTTGAAGTGGGGGGACCAGGATGTCATATTCAGGTCGCCGACCAGCAAGATCTCCCCCGCCTGGCTCCGGACAAATTCCGCGACTTCTTCCATCTGGTTATTCCGCAAATTCGATTGCCGCTTTGTTTTTGGAGGTGGAGGGTGAGTGGCGATGATCGTAACAGGACGACCCTGGAGTTGTAATGTGGCGACGATGGAAGGTACCCGTGCAGAGCCAAAATGACGTACTTCGGATGATCTCATCGGGAAGCGACTGAATAAGGCGATCCCGTAATTGTCCTCCCGCAATGGCATCTGTTTGAATGGGTAATCCTTCAGGGCCGGCTTGAGCTGGTCGATCCAAGTTCTATTTACCTCAATCAGTACGAGGAAGTCTGGCTCCGTCGAGCGGATCTGGTGCCTGACGGTACCGAAGGCGTCGTTAACCTGCAAGACATTTACCAGCATGACCCGGTAGGTACCCCTGGGGTTTGCCGGATGAGCAGGTTTTCCATCGCCTCTTTTAAAGAACAACGGCGCGATCAAAAATAGATTCAAGCCTGCAAATAGGCCGCTGACAAGCGCTTGCGGGTAGCGCTCCCCCAGGATGAAGAGTGCAGTAGCCACACTTAGCAGGAGCAGGTATTGCAGCCGGAAATGGCTGAACAGGTCCAGGAACCATGAGCTACGACCCAGAAAGCCTGCCAGCGTCGCGATGCAAACCATAAGGCTTCCGAGATCGACGACTATCCAAAAGGCGGGCAGCAGGAATGAAATAAGGTTCATCATTTCAGAGAATACCGTTAATTTGTTACCCCAAATATTTATGTTGGCCAAACCGTCCCAGCCCGTACAACACCTGATTCAGGGACGTCTGATTTAACTGTTGCTCCATTTCCAAGTCGCGCTCCCCGCCCGATCTTCACCCCCAGGTTTACGGTGACTCCCATACCGATCAAAGCCCCCTCGCCTACCTGAACATTTCCTGCCAGCAGCGCGCCTGGCGATATGATGGTAAAGCTTTCTAACCTGCAGTCATGGGATATGATTGCCCCGGTGTTGACGATGCAACCAAACCCCAATTTTGCCTCGCTACCTACATATGCCATTGCCAATACCTGCGAGCCTGCTTCCAGGCTTGCGCTCGGGTCGAGATATGCGGTCGGGTGCGTGATAGCCGGGCATGCAAAACCGGCATCTGCCAGGCGTTCAAAAATCTTGATGCGGACCCTGATATCCCCGATGCCACCCACAGAATTCACTGCCAGGCGCACACCTTGAGAATGCAAATCGGGCAACACCGAGGCGTTCCCTAGAACAGGCGCCCCCATGATCATGCTGCCAGGTTCTAAACCATCATCGATGAGGCCAATGATGCGAAAACCACCCCTCGCTCTCAACAAATCGATCACCATTTTACCATGCCCACCCCCTCCGTAAATCACGATCGAGGTTGGGTCAAAGCTCCCCGGCTGGGATTGGCGCTGGAGATGGGTCGCCTCGGGGACAGGAGAGGCAAGGGCCCGAACGATCGCCTCGGTGATCAGGCTGTTGGCCGGCATACTGGACAGATCCAGATTGAGCCGGCGCGCCAGCTCAAATGCAGGCCTGGTGATGCGTATTCCCTCCGGCAGAGCGGAGTTAACTTCTTCTTTATCCGGGGGGGTCCAATCCGGATCGCTCGAGATATAGCAAAACAATTCCCCCGCATGTACGCTCTGCCCCTTCGAGAAGCTCAATGCGCGGATATACCCATCACTCTCCGCTGTCACGTCTGCGGTGGATTTGGTTGTCTCAAGGCTGCAGAGCAAGTCGCCCTTATGGACGAAGTGCCCTTCGCTCACATACAAATCCGCCAGAACCGCGTCAGGCTCATTCGGGTTGAGCAAGGGGATCAACACAGACTCAGTCATTTGATTATGCATGGGATAATTCCAAGGCTGTATGAATGATCGTTTCCACGCCGGGTAACATCCTCTCCTCAAGCGCTACCGAGGCAGGCACCGGCAAGTCAAGGGCAGCGGTGCGGCGCGCGGCTCGTAATTGGGGGCCTAAAACCTCCACTGTTTTGGCAATCACTTCCGCCCCCCAACCAAGTGATAGGTTTCCTTCTTCGACTGCCAGCAACCGGCCCGTTCTTTGGACTGACCGGCAGACTGGCTCGAGCATGAAGGGGGCCAGTTGCGTCAGGATGATCAGCTCGCTAAATAGCTCGTGTTCGAAGGCCAGTTGATAAGCAGCTTCCATTGCCAGCTCGGCCATATACCCGTAGGCAGCCAGGGTCAACGTTGGCTCGGGCGCGCCCCGGATGGTGAGCGAGTAGCCATGCGGCGAGATCTCCTGTTCCTGGTCTTCACCGGTATGCTCAACCAGAAGGTAGAAATCTCCCAGCGCCTGCGGTGTTTTCAGCTCACGGCCATAAAGCAGCTTATTTTCAACGAAAAGCACCGGGCCCGGGTCGCGGATCGCCTCCAGCAGAAGCTCTCCTGGGTCTCCCAGGCTGCATAGCGCCAATACCCTCAGCCCTGGCGTCCCAAGGAAGAGCTTCTCTAGCGTCTGGCTATGCGTCGGCCCGTAACCACGCCTGCCTCCCATGGGGGTCCGGATGACCAGGGGAACTTGAACCTGTCCATTGTACATCCAGGAGAACTTTGCAGCGTGGTTAATGATCTGGTCGGCGATCAGTGTCACGAAATCGCCGAACATGATCTCGACCACAGGCCGCAGGCCGCGCAAAGCCATTCCGGTGGCGATCCCAACTATGCCTGCTTCTGAGATAGGTGTGCTCAAAACACGGCCGGGGAACGAACTGGAAAGTCCGCGCGTGACTTTGAACGCCCCCCCATAGGGGTCGAGCAGATCCTCACCCAGCAAGATCACCGCCGGGTCGTTTTCCAGCGCCTGGCGCAATGCCGCGTTGATCGAATCCAGGACCGTGCTCAATCTTGGCCTTTGTCTTGGCTCATCTCGCCAGCTCACCTAAGGCGGCTTGCTCGGCTTTGCTGTCCGCCGAATCGATAATGCTTGTCACGAACTGCCCGTAAGCCTCTTTTTCTGGCAGGTCCATCACCCGGATCACCCGGTACCGGCGGGCCAGAACCTCCTGTTCGGTGGTGGGATCTGTAGCGCTTTTTTCATACGCTTCCCACAGCAAGCCAATGCCGCTCTTCTGCCAACCTGCCAGGCCTTCGAAATCAATCTGGTGATGGCCTAGCAGCTCGTTCTTCTCCTCGAAGGAGAGCCCTTTTAGCTCTTCTCCCGCCTCTTTAGGCGTTTTGCCAGATTTTCGCAAGGCCCAATAACAGTGTGAGCTGAGAGCGTTCCGGCGGGCGTCCTCGCTCCGCCATAAGAAATAATCAAGCACCTGCTCTACCGTTGGGAGCTGGGAGATACGGCAATCGAAGGTTGCCAGATCACCCAAGAGCAGGGACAGCTTTGCACTGGCCTCCCCCGCAAGGATGGAGATATACTTGCGCATCAGCCGGTTATAAGCGCTCTCATCCGGATGGAAGAGTAGAGAGATCTCATCGCTGTGGGTATAGGCATAGATCACCCGGAAGCCGCAATCCATCAGGTGCTCTGCGGTCTCGAGCATAGAATCGCGAAAGGTCTCGTCGTAGGGCGTAATTAAGGCATGCGTCTCTTTGGTCAGGCGCGTGAAGCTCCGCCCGTCCAGGCGGGCTACCATAAAGATCCCCGGTAAGATGTATGCGTCGTTGCTCATCTCGTAGACTCGCATCTGTTTGTCGAATTCATCAAATTGCATCTCAAGACCTCCCTTATAGCAATACCATCTCCGGCCATGGATCGCGCATGGCCTGTTGGAAGGCAGCTGTCACCTCTGCCTCGCTTTCCACTTCTATTCGCTCCCTCTCCAGCCGAGGTAGGCGCTCCGAATGGATCTTCAAGGGATCCCTTTCCCGGCGCAGCTGATCGATTACCTCAGCAGGGCGCGTGTCGTCCCCCTTGGAATGTGCACCGAAACGGCAGGTGGTCAGCAGCAACGCTCTCGGAGCGCTATATATGCGAACGGCAGACAGCATCTCCATTGCCGCTCCATGGATCTCCCGAACATCCGAGCTGTCCAGCTCGATCGCCTGGATACCGAAAGCGGTAAAGCGTGTTTTCAGGTCTCCAGCAACCGCCAGCTCTACCGACGTTGTTTGGGCAATGCCGTTGTTTTCTAACACGTATAGGATCGGCGCTCCCCATAATGTGGCCATATTGAAGGACTCATAAACGATCCCTTCACCCAGCGTCCCATCCCCTAAGAAAACCACCACGACCTGCTGGCTGTCCTTTTGCTTCTCAGCCAGGGCCATGCCGGTTGCGATCGGCACAATCCCTCCCTGCACCCCGTTGGAGTAGAAGTCCCGCCATTGCAGGTGCTGGGAACCTCCTCGCCCACCACATACCCCCGTACCCCGCCCCATTAGCTCGGCGAACAGGGCGCGCATCTCACCGCCATAAGCCAGGAAATGGCCGTGACAGCGATGGCTGCTGAAGACGATATCGCCCGGCCTGAGCTGGCTCAGCACGCCGGCCGCATTGGCCTCCTGGCCCAGGTAGGTATGTGTCGTTCCCATGAACACCCCGCGCGGGAAGTTCTCGATCACCGTCTCCTCGAAACGCCTGATGCGGTACATCATCCGGTACAGCTCCAGGTCCTTATCCATGGTATCCAAAGACGGCTCATTCTTTCGCATGCCGGTTCCTAATTCCCGCTGCCCTGGTTGCCAAGGAACTCCTCCGCTGTGGCGTGACCCGGCTGGCTGATGCCCTCCCGTTTCAGGACTTTCCAGACCGTCATCAACAGGATCTTGATATCCAGTCCTAGCGACCAGTTATCCACGTACCAAACATCCAGCTTGAACTTCTCATCCCAAGTCAGTGCATTGCGCCCATTGACCTGTGCCCAACCTGTTATACCAGGCAGGACCTCGTGCCGGCGGGCTTGCACTTCCGAATACCGCTCCAGGTATTGCTTGAAAAGTGGGCGTGGCCCGACCAGACTCATCCGTCCGGCGAGGACATGGAAAATCTCTGGCAGCTCGTCCAGGCTGGTCGAGCGCAGGAAGGCTCCCAGCCGGGTCAGGCGCTCTTCATCTGGGAGCAGCTTACCGGAAGCATCGCGAATTTCCGTCATCGTGCGGAATTTGTACACCGGGAAGAGTTCCGCCTGGTAGCCCGGGCGCATCTGCCGGAAAAAGACCGGTCTCCCGTGTCTTAGGCGTACCAATACCGCCACAATCCCCATTATGGGCAATAGAACGAGCATGCCGGGAATGGTCAGGGTCAGATCCAGCATGCGCTTGGAAGGGGGGATGCCAGTTGGGAAGATAGGCATACCGGAATTCTACCAGAACTCACCCATCCTGGGTTCTCCGGAGGAGAGAATTACAGGATGACCTTGCGAAGGCTAGGCGAAGGGTGTTCCAAATCTGTTAGAATCTTTCTTCATGAGATCTAAACTCTTGTACCTGGCGTTAGGACTGGTAATTCTGGCTGGGATTGTTCGGGCACTTTCCCCTCGAGCAATCACTCTGGTTGTAGATGAGCAGAGCCAGGTCGTCATCCATACCTATGCCTGGAAGGTAGAGCAAATCCTGGCGGAAGCGGGGTTCTCGATCCAGCCTGGTGATGAACTCCACCCACCCCTTGGCTCCTGGCTGTTTCGGGATTCTACGGTTCGCCTGGAACGCGTTGCCCAAATCCTGATCCTGGCAGATGGTGATACGTTCCAAACCACCGGCGCAGGCCATTCTGCGGCCGATTTGCTAACACAGGTGGATGTTCCCATCTCTGAACCGGACCAGCTTTTGGTGAACGGAGAACCCATCCAACCGGATGATCTACTTCCTGCCAGCCAGCCCCAGTTGCTGGAGGTGCGCCGGGGTGTGCCCATCATCGTTGTTGACGGCACGGTAACGTACTCCTTTACATCGACCGCCGCCACCCTGGGGGCGGCCCTATGGGAGGCCGGCATCCGCCTGGGTAAGGCTGACCGCCTATCTCCTTCCCTCCATACCCCTCTTCACCTTACGGAGGGATCCAAACACCTACGGGAAAAGCTGGAAGCGCGTATCACTCGCGCCCAAACCTACGCAGTCCGGTCCGGAGAGCATACCGTCCGGATCCGCTCTGCGGCGAGGACTGTCGGTGAGTTGTTGGCCGAGAGTGGCCATATCCTACAAGGGCTGGATTACAGTTTACCGGGCGAGTCCGAGCTATTGGCAGGTATGCGAGAGATCCGGGTAGTGCGAGTGCAGGAAGAGGTCTTGCTCGAGCAAACGCCGCTGCCCTTCGAGACACGCCGGGAGGCGCTCCCCGACCTGGAGCTGGACAAGCAGCAAGTCGTTCAACCTGGCCAATCTGGTTTGAGAGTGGCGCGCGTGCGGGTACGTTACGAGGATGGACAGGAAGTCTCCCGGCAGGTGGAGGGAGAGTGGATTGCTCGCCAGCCCGAGGACCGCGTTATCGGTCATGGGGCAATGCCGGTCATGCATACCCTGGATACCCCGGACGGGCCGATCCAATACTGGCGCGCTTTGCAGATGTACGCAACCTCCTACCACCCGGCAACTACCAGCAATACGACTGCCTCTGGCCTGCCTTTGCAAAAGGGTGTTGCGGCCATAGACAGGCGTTATATCCTCTTCAACACACGGATGTACGTCCCGGGCTATGGACACGTGGTGGCTGCGGACACCGGAGGAGGAGTGAAAGGCAGGATGATCGACCTGGGCTACAGTGATGAAGATTACGTGCCCTGGGCCAGATGGGTGACAGTTTACTTCCTGTGGCCACCACCGGAGGTGATCCCGTGGATCATTCCATAGACTTGCCGCCTTTGAACATCCCGGAGCTGCTGAGGAAGTTCGGCTTGCGCCCTGATAAGCGCCTGGGGCAGAACTACCTGGTGGATGT
Organism: uncultured Anaerolineaceae bacterium; assembly: GCA_964486825.1. GTDB lineage: Bacteria > Chloroflexota > Anaerolineae > Anaerolineales > UBA4823 > CAZAQS01. The sequence goes on from CAZAQS010000063.1 coordinate 13,113, forward strand.
TGAGGCCCTGAAGCAGATCGTGAGGGCCGCCGGGGTCCAGCCCGGTGACTCGGTCCTGGAGATTGGACCCGGATTGGGCAGCCTGACCCGCTACCTGGCTTCGGCTGGACGGAATGTGACCGCCGTCGAGCTGGACGGGCGCCTGATCCCCGCCCTGCGGGAGGTCCTGGGACCCTTCTCGAACGTCCATATCGTAGAAGGCGATATCTTGCAGCTCGACCCGGCCGAGCTTATGGGGGAGGGCAAGCTCCCCACAGAGCAGGACGAGGGCAGGTATGTCGTGGTTGCCAATATCCCCTACTATATCACTTCACCCCTCATTCGCCACCTGCTGGAGGCGCGACTACGCCCATCCCGGCTTACATTAACTGTGCAGGTTGAGGTGGCGGAGCGCATCACAGCCGGACAAGGCGATATGAGCTTGTTGGCTTTGAGCGTGCAGGTCTACGGCCGCCCGGAGATCAAGGTTCGTATCCCGGCTGGCGCCTTTTATCCCGTTCCCCAGGTGGATTCCGCGGTGGTGCGGGTGGAGATCTACAGCGAGCCACTATTCCCGCCGCCGGTCCTTGAGCAGGTATTCAAGCTGGCCAAGGCAGGTTTCAGCCAGAAGCGCAAGATGCTGCGCAATTCATTGGCTGCCGGGCTACGTTTAAGCCCCGCCCAGGCAGAGGTCTTGCTGCTTACGGCTGGCGTCGAGCCTACCCGGCGGGCAGAAACCTTGAGCCTGGCAGAATGGGGCCAGCTGGCCTCAGCTATTAGCGGATAAACTCGAGCAGCCTTTCACCCCCAAAGCAGCAGAAATACACCAGCCAGCATTCGCAGCAGGCTGCTCGCCAGCAGCATCGGCCGCAGTCCGATCCACTCGGCCAGAACCGGGCCTGACAGTGAACCTGCCAGGATGCCAAGGTTCAAGGCCAGGTTATGCATGGCCATATGTGCAGGCCGGTCCTGCTCAGGGATGCGTTCCATCAAGCGATTTACTAATCCTCCATTCAGCAAACCGACTGCCACGCCACCGATGAGCGAAGCCAACCAGAACAACGAGGCGTCCTGGGCCAGGAACAGCAGCAGAGGATAACCTCCCAGGATAAAGGCCCCGCGCACCGCCATCCCTTGATAACCAAACCGTGCCGCGAGACGACCCAGGCGGAGCGATACCAACATCACCAAAGCATGGAAGAGAGCGCTTCCCAGGCTGATTGCACCGTCCGACAGGCCAAGCTCGTTTACATAGAAGAGTGGGAAGACCGGCAAGGCCAGGTATTGGAAGGTATAAAAAATGAGATAGGCGAACAGGAAACGCCCAAAAGGACCTGTCAACAAATCCAGGCGCAGAATTTTCTGACCGCTCGTACGGGTCAGGTAGCGTAGACCTGAATGGCGGATGGCTTCCAGGGCGCGCAAAATACCAGGTGAGGCCAGCTCTCCCAGTGGTTTCCATACTCGAGCATGGCTTTCCTTGGGTGGCAATAGCTTCCCCAGATGATAGCTGCTCATCATTGCCCCCAGGCTGCCCAGTACAAAAACGATCTGGTAGTTGAATGGGAAGACCACCCGATCCAGGATTTGGCCGCAGGAGAGAGCAGAAAGGGTCACACTGATTGCCAATAAAGCATTCCTTCGCCCCACAACCTGGGCGCGCCAGTAGGGTGGAACGACATCTGCAAACATGGCATTAAAGGCGATCGCCAGCACAGTTCCCGGCACTGACATGTAAAGAGCGATCCAAACCAGCCCCCATACCTGATACCTTTCCCCTAGTAGCCAGGGCAGTGGAACCAACGCCAGGTAACCCAAGCGATGCCAAATCGAGAATAAATAGGCTACCCTGATCACTTGACGCTCTTCGAGCCACCTCCCCGCCGGCAGCGAGAATAGCAGGTTGACGAATCCAGGAGCAGCTGTTAGCAATCCGACCTGGAAAGTATTTGCTCCGGCTCTGGCAGCATAAACCGCCATAAAAGCCATACTGCTCCCAGCCAGAATCCCGTACCAGGCGATATCCGCATAGAGATGGTGGAAATTCTTACGCAGCTCCTCACCTGGAGGCAAGCTAATCGAAAGAGACATGAATAAAAAGCCGTTATTGCTAGCGCTTGGGGTTTAACTTACGGTAACGGAGCCAGAATTGCCACACCCGTATGGCGGCTTCGGCCTGGATGCGCAGCGACATTTTCGATTGCCCCCAGCGCCGGTCCGCAAAGTGGATGGGCACTTCTTCGAAGGTAAAGCCCAGCCGGTAGGCCAGGTATGCCATCTCTACCTGGAACGAGTAACCGTTCGAACGCACCAGTTCTAGCGGCAAGCGCTGCAAGGTATGCCGTCGCCAAACTCGAAAACCACCTGTCACATCCCTAACGGGGATACCCAGGATGGAGCGTGCGTAAAAATTTCCGAAAGTGGACAAGCCTTTGCGCCAGGCCGGCCAACGCTCGTCCAGGCTGCCGCCAGGTATGTAGCGCGAACCCAGAGCGACATCACATTTCCCTAACGCTCCCAGCAAGTCAACCAGCTTTTGAGGTTGGTGGGAGAAATCGGCGTCCATTTGGGCAACCGCCTCAGCACCGTCTTCAAGCGATTGTTTGAAGCCCTCCAGGTAAGCCGTTCCGAGGCCTAGTTTCCCTGCCCTATGGCGTACCTGTAAGCGTCCCTGGTAAGAGGGCGCCATTTCCTCCACCAATGCGCCTGTACCGTCGGGGCTGTTATCATCAACGACCAGCACCCTGGTTCCCTCGAGCGGTAATGCAAATAAAGCGGAGATCAGCTTGGGAAGGTTCTCCGCTTCGTTATAGGTGGGAATGACGATCGATAATTGCACAGGCACTCTATAAGAGATGATTTTGTATAGGAATTATACCTCTCCGCCTCTGAATCGGTTGCCTGTCATTTCACCCCAAATAGAGACCTAGCGGCTACATTAGCCTTCGTTGACCCTACCCGATTGGAGTCTTTTGGATTGTGTATTCGCAAACCAGGTCCCCCATCGCCATGCACCTCGATTCATTCACCCGGAACTCGTGGCCGCCCGACAACCATTTCAACCCCTCCTGCAGCAGTCCGCAGCCCATATAACAGACCGGCTTGTCCAACCCGGTGCGCCCCCAACACTGGGGGCAACGATGGATGGTGTAAATGAATTCGTGTTCCCTTTCCTCGACCGTGCTGCGCTGGTCGCTGATTTGGCTGAAGATTTTTGCCATCGTGGGTATGCCGATCTTTAGCTTGGTGCTCAACGGCAGGACCTTGAAGGCCAGGTCGCCCACACCTGCTAATGCGCCGAAGTTACGCAACACATCTGCAAAGGTAGCTCGCCCGGCCCTTAGCGCCAAGCCCCTTCCACCCCGCGGGCCGTACATCTCCTCCAGCGCCCAGCTAATAGCGGTGAAGTCTGCGAAATCGAACTCCCTCTCCAGGTTATTTGGAGGATAGTTATCGATCAGATTAGGAAGATGAGCCAGGTTTAGGATCGCGTTCAAGCCGTTATTGCCCATTACGCTGCCGAGCGACTCCAGCGTAATCCTGGCAGCCTTGTTCGGGTAGAAGTATCCGCTCTTCTGAATGGGTTCCATGATCATGCCACTGTTCAGATCAGCCGGGTCAGGTCCTGGGCTGCGCGCCGCATATCCAGGAAGATCAGGCCAAGCTTGGCCTGTTCACGGGCCAGCGCAGTCAGGACAGCGTCCTCACCCACGGACATCAGAACCACGTAGCCTCTCTCGCCTTTGATATAGACCTGGTCGAGTGAGCCGCGCCCTAGTTCCGATGCGATGCGCTCTCCCAGGGAGAGCATGGCAGCAGACATGGCAGACACGCGGTCCTCTTCGACCTCAGCAGGCAGGGCAGAAGCGATGCACAGGCCATCCACACTAACGACCGCGGAAGCTTCGATATCTGGGGAAGAGACCTGCAGGTCTCTCAACCGTTCCACCATCAATTGAGAACGTGATTTCGTCAAGGCGCTGCTCCTTGCATTTTGGATTGAAAAGTTCTACGAATATGAACTTAATTTAGCATAGCGTCCTGCCTGTGTCAAGCAAATCGGTGCTATAATCACTGATTGTGCAAGATGCTTGCCATTTTGTTAAGAAATTGAAGATCCAGGAGGGCCTCCAGTTAGAAATGCAGCTAATAAAAACCATCCGCTCTTTTGCCCTTTACTTCATTTTGATTAGCTCTCTCCTCTCCGGCTGTGTTGCCCCCATTCCTGCGCCTCAAGCACAGGAAGGCCCTGTTACATTGAAAATTGCCATCATCCCTGTGCTCGAATCCCTACCCCTCTACATCGCCCAGAGTGAGGGGTTGTTTGCCGAGCAGGGCGTCAACGTAGAATTCATCCCGGCCGGTTCAGCCCCGGTGCGCGACCAGTTAATCATATCTGGAGAAGCAGACGGAATGGTCAACGAAGTCTTGACCACCATGTTGATCAATCGTGAACAGGTCCAGCTACAGATCGTGCGCTATGCCCGGACTGCCACCTCCGAATCGCCCTTGTTCCGCATTCTGGCCTCCAGTAAAAGCGGGATTACCACTCCAGAAGGCCTCAAAGGTGTAGAGATCGGTATCTCGCACGGCACGGTCATCGAATACCTGACCGACCGCTTGTTGCAAGCCGAGGGATTAACCACAGGGGAGATCAAGACCGTGGCAGTCCCCGGCATATCCGACCGCATGGTACTGTTGGAGTCGGGGGAGTTGAGCGCCGCCATGTTGCCTGATCCGTTAGCCTCTCTGGCGGTATTGCAAGGCGCCAATGTGGCAGTGGACGATTCGCGGCATCCCGAATACAGCTTCAGCACTATCACATTCCGCAAGGCAGTGACGGACGAGCACCCGCAGGCCGTGCGCGCCTTCCTGGCAGCCATGGAAGAGGCCGTGGAGCGCATCAATTCCGATCCAAACGCATGGGATGCCCTACTTGGCGAGCAAAACCTGGTTCCCCCGCCCCTGATGGGTACCTTCCAGCTTCCAAAATTTGCCACAGCCGGTGTGCCTACCCAGGCCCAGTGGGATGACGTCCTGGTATGGGCAAAAGAGAAAAACCTTTTGGAGGTCGACCTGGCCTACGCCGAAACGGTGACAGCCGAATTCCTTCCATAGGACCTGCTAGACCAATAGATTTCAAGCATGATCCACCTGGAATCCCTGACCTTTGCTTACGGGCAAGGGCCGCTGATATTCGAAAATTTTAACTGGTGCGCCGGGAAGGGCGAAGCCTGGGCAGTCTTAGGTCCCTCTGGATGCGGCAAGACGACCCTCTTGTACCTGCTATCCGGCTTGCAGTTCCCTATCTCCGGGCGCGTGCTGCTCGATGACCTCCCTTTGGACAGGCCGCGCCCGCGTACCGGTTTGATCTTGCAGGAGTACGGCCTGCTCCCCTGGGCCACTGTCCGCGAAAACGCCTTGTTGGGATTGCGGGTACGCAGTTTCTACGGGCCGGACGGGAAACATGCTCCCAAGGACTACAAGCCAAGCCTGGCGGTAGAACACTGGCTGGAGCGCCTGGGGATCAGCAGGCTAAAAGATAAGTACCCCGGCCAGATCTCCGGTGGGCAACGGCAGAGGACTGCTATTGCCAGAACCTTAGCTCTCAACCCGGACTTGTTATTGATGGATGAGCCCTTTTCTTCTCTGGATGCACCCACCCGAGAAGGTCTTCAGAACCTGATGTTGGAGCTGTGGGCAGAACAACAACTCAGCATGGTCATTGTGACCCACGCCATTGAGGAAGCCGCTATCCTGGGACAGAAAATCCTGCTGCTCGGCGATCCTCCAAATACCCATCCGCAGGTCATCGAGAACCCAGGCGCGGCGGATACAAGCTTCCGCGATACAGCGACCTACCTGGCGCTTTGTAAAGATTTGCGCAGCCGGATGGAAGCCAGATGAGACGCCGTGATTTGCTCTTAGCCGTCCTGGCTTTGCTGGTGGCCTGGCACATAACGGCCTGGCTGGTCGACCGTCCCATCTTGCCGGCGCCCGGGCGGGTCGCAATTGTCTTCTTCCAGGAGCTTGGGAACGGGTTGCTAGATCACTTCCTGGCCAGCCTGTGGCGGGTGCTCTCCAGTACATTCCTGGCCATCCTCCTGGCAGCGCCGGCCGGGTTAGCCCTGGGACAGTCGAAGTCCTTGAACAACCTGTTTTCCCCGTTGCTATACCTCCTGTATCCCATCCCCAAGGTCGTTTTCGTCCCCATCATCCTGCTATTCTGGGGAATTGGGGATATCTCCAAGATCGTGATCATCTTTTTGATCCTGTTCTTTCAAATCATCGTGCTGGTGCGCGACCAGGCTGCTTCCATCCGCCCGGAACTCATCCAGAGCGTGCGTAGCCTTGGTGCAGGACGCCGGGCGCTCTTCCGCTTCGTTTACCTGCCCGCCAGCCTGCCGGCAATCCTTACGGCCCTGCGCCAATCGGTAGGCACGGCCGTAGCGGTGTTATATATCGCTGAGCTTTTCGCCACTCAAAAAGGTCTGGGTTATTACATCTACTTAAATGGGACCACCCTGTATAACCACCCGGCCATGTATGCTGGGATCGTGGCCATGAGCCTGATGGGAATGGGCTTGTATTTTACGGTGGACTGGCTCGAGCGCTGGCTGGCGCCCTGGCAAATGGCGCGCTGAGCGCTCTGCTCCTTTTCAAAGAAGCAAACCAATCGAAAAGAGGATTGCGTAAGCCAGCTCAAACTGGCCTGTTCCGGCCAAGGCCCGGTTCAAGGGCTGGCCTACCTCCCGGTAGATCATGCGCACCAGGGGCAGCAGCAGGGGTACGGACAGCCAGCTCAGCATCACCCAACCAGATGTGATTCTCAGGGACCACATCAACAGCGGAACAAGATAAGCGCCAACCACGCATACCAGGTACTCTATGCGTGCTCCTCTCGCGCCCAGGCGGACAGCCAGCGTCATTTTGCCAGCGCTGCGGTCGGTTTCGATATCCCTCAGGTTGTTAACCACCAGGATGGCAGTGGTCAATAAGCCGATCGGGAGGCAGGCCCATACAGCCGCCGGAGTCAGCTGCCCGGCTTGTACGTAATAAGTCCCGCATACTGCTACCGGCCCGAAGAAGATGAAAACGAACAGGTCGCCTAACCCGTAATAGCCAAAAGGCAGCGGCCCGCCGGTATACAAGATGGCTGCTGCAATCGATGCCAGGCCAACCAGGACGATAGGCCATCCAGCTACAAACGCCAGGTATAGCCCTAGCAGCCCGGCCAGCGCAAAGGTAACCCACATGCCTGCCATCACCTGCCGGGGCGCAAGCAGTCCGGCTTGAGTTACGCGCAGCGGGCCCAAGCGGGCTGAAGTGTCGGCTCCCCGGTGGAAGTCAAACACATCGTTGGCGATATTTGCCCCTACCTGCAGGAGCAAGGCCGCCAGCAGTGCAGCCAGGGCCGGGCCAAGACGGAAGCGCCCATCGGCAAGCGCCAGGGCGATGCCCACGACGACCGGGGAAGCTGCTGCCGGTAAGGTGCGCGGCCGGGCTGCCAGCAGCCAGACCTGGAAGGTATTGGGTTTACGACTGTCTTTTTCGATCATTAGAGTGTTCCGTCTTATACGACTATAGATCCTTGAACCATATCTGACGGAATAATAGTATACCCATTCGTAATTGATTAAGGTAATGTATT
>CAZAQS010000064.1:0-15303 GCA_964486825.1 uncultured Anaerolineaceae bacterium
GAACGTTTCAGAAGCTGGTTGTCCGGAATCGTAGTTAACCTTTGCAGAAATTATCTCCGTAAGGAGCATGGTAAGAACCTAATCGTCGAAGAATTGACCGAGAATGTGCAGCACATCGACGACTGGTCTAGTTTGGATAATCCAGAAGTCCTCATCGAAAAGCTGGAAGATCAAGATCAGTTTCTAACCCTAATAGAAAGCCTCAAGCCCATCTATCGAAGGGTAATCTTGCTTTACTATTTCCGCCACTTGCGGCTTGGGGAGATCGCAGAAATGGATGGGGTATCCCTAGAAACGGTTAAAGTGCGGCTGCATAGAGCCAGAGGTATGTTAAGAGACCAGCTCAGACGGTTATATCCTGAATTGGATCAAAAAGTATTTCCCGAAGATAGGAGGGTAACAATGACGCTTGTCGAGGTAGTAGATGTGGTTAAGTTGAGTCATGAAGAAGGTTGCATCGTTCTTTTGTTTGATGAGACCGGAGGTAAGATTTTACCTATCTGGATTGGCACATTTGAAGGTTTATCCATTGCGGCTGGCCTCGAGAAACTCGAGACACCTCGCCCGCTCACTTACCGTTGGGTCGCTTCTATTCTTGAGGCATTGGACGGTGAATTGGAAGAAATACGGATTGAAGGCTTGAAAGAAGATACCTTTTTAGGGACAATGGTGTTCCGGAAGGGTGACAGACTACTTGAATTGGACGCCAGACCGAGTGATTTAATTGCCCTGGCAGTCCATAAGGCTACTCCGATCTATGTCGGTGAAGAGCTGATGACGAAAACCGGGATAGAAATGAGCGCCATAAAGGGCACTTTACAGCCCTTAAAGGGTGTTCGAGAGATGATAAAGGAGTTCTCTGAACTAAACCGCAAACTACATGAGGGGAGGAGGTCTGAAGGAGACAAACAGGAGAAACGAGAGCAGCTTATTGAAAGGATCTTTGGGCCGCAGTAAGATTAACATAAATTAATAAGCTATACAAGAATGGCAGTTATCTGATATAACTGCCATTGCTTGATTCAAAAACCTGCTGTAAAAATGTAATCTTCAGCTACGCCATATGTCATGTATCGGCTTTTTTATATGGCGGTAAAAAACGGAATCCCATATAATTGTCAGACAATAGATCTAAATTTATATTCAAGGGAACTACGACTAACACAAACGAGAAGATAGAGAAACACTAAGACAAACCCGTGGATATCAATCAAGAGACATCAAAAAGGCCATCCTTGCTCAAGAAAGCTTTCGCAGGTATCCGCCCTGAGTACAAGCGTTTTTTGAGTCGGGTATCCGAGGCACTGCTTCCACTTATAGCAGTGCCTCTTGCGCTATTAATTGGCGCTGTTATGCTGCTCGTTATGGGGGTCAACCCTCTCGAGGCGTATAATGCCATGTTCCAAGGCGCTTTCGGTAACGTCTCTGGGTTCACCCAAACGCTGGTCAAAGCAACGCCTCTGTTGTTGGTCGGTTTGGGTGTCACCATAGCCTTCCGGGGTGGTGTCATAAACATCGGGGGTGAGGGACAGATCCTGGTAGGCGGGTTGGCTGCAACAGCTCTAGCGGTAGGCTTCCCAACTGTATCGGGTTGGATCCTCTTGCCTGGGTGTTTGCTGGTAGCGACACTCGCCGGTGCCGTTTGGGGGGGCATTCCAGGCATCCTAAAAGCCAGGATGGGAGTCAACGAGATCTTGAGCACAGTTATGATGAACGCCATTGCTTTGCAGCTGGCTAACTACCTTCTACGCGGACCGATGATCGATCCCGATGAGATCGAAAGGGGAACCCGCATCGCCCAATCTGCCTTGCTGCCTGCACAGGTCTGGTTGCCACGCCTGATCCCCCGCACGCTACTGCATTCTGGCGCTATCCTGGCGGTGGTTCTGGCAATCCTGGTTTATATTTTCTTGTGGCGGACCACTATCGGATACCGCATCCGGGCAGTAGGCCTGAATGCGATTGCTTCTCGCTATGCGGGCATTAAAGTGCCTGTCTTTCAGGCCCTGGCCCTAATCCTGGGTGGGGCATTCGCTGGCCTGGCGGGGGGCATAGAAGTTCTCGGGATCCAACACCGCATGGTGGAGGGCATGTCAGGCGGTTATGGTTTCTCCGGTATTGTAGCCGCATTATTTGGGCAGCTTCACCCATTAGGCCTTATACCTGCTTCTGTCCTGTTTGGTGGCTTGCTGGTCGGTGGGGATCGCATGCAACGAGCCATGCAAGTGCCCTCTGCCATGATCATGGCGTTGATGGGTTTGGTTGTACTATTCGTCGTCAGCACTGAGATCTGGGGCCGGCGTCGTGCCCGAAGGAGAGAAATGAGTGAATGAGCTTTTCTCTCTAACCGTTTTGATGGGCATCCTGTCCACCGGGATCCGTTTGGCTACGCCCTATCTGTATGCTGCCATAGGGGAGACCTTTTCGCAGAGGTCCGGCGTACTTAATCTGGGTGTAGAAGGAATTATGCTGATGGGGGCCTTTTGCGGCTTCTATTTCGGTATTACAACCGGTAATCCATGGCTCGGCTTGTTGGGAGCAGCTCTCGTCGGCCTTATCATGGGCTTGATGATGGCTTTTGTAAGCGTAACATTGCAAGCCACGCAGGGCATCAGCGGTATTGGATTGCATCTGTTCGGTTTGGGTCTTTCGACCCTGCTCTTCAAGGCGCTTTTGCGTGGGAGTGTTGAATCGATCTCAGGGTTTCAATCCATCCGCATACCGATCCTGGCTGATATCCCTTACCTGGGCCAGGTGCTTTTTAATCACAATATCCTGGTTTATATGGCTTTCCTGTTAGTCCCGGTTGCGCACTTTGTGCTCAATAAGACTACCTTTGGCCTATCCGTACGAGCGGTAGGGCAAAACCCTGAATCTGCTGATTCATTGGGTGTAAATGTAGCCCGGATCCGTTACACAACGGTGGCCCTGGGCGGCATTATGGCAGGCATAGCGGGCGCTTCTCTGTCCCTGGCCTTGATCAACCTATTTCAAGAAAATATGACCAGCGGGATTGGTTTCATCGCGGTTGCTCTCGTTTACTTTGGCGGCTGGCGCCCATGGGGTGTGCTTGGGGGAGCGTTATTGTTTAGTATGGTTAACGCTCTACAACTATGGATCCAGGTGCTTAGGATTCCCATCCCTTCGGATATCGCAGTCATGATGCCATATATTCTCACCATTCTGGCCCTGGCGTTTTCAGTCAACCGGACTAGAGCGCCAGCGGCGTTAACAAAAGCATTCAACCGTGGTGAAAACTAGAAGACAGGAGGTGCATGGCCCAATCACACCAGGTTTCAAAGCTTAAGGAAAAGTAATCGCTCTAACAAATTCTTCTGGAGGATGAACTAATGAAAAACAGAGTATTCCAAGTGCTTGTTCTCGTCCTGCTCCTGGCGTTCCTGGTTAGCGCCTGCGCGCCAGCTGCTACTCCCGCACCAGCACCCCAAGAACCCGCCCCACAAGAGCCAGCAGCGCCCACAGAACCAGTCGCCGCGCCTGCTGAAAAATTACAAGTAGCCGTAATCATGCCCAGCTCGATCACCGATTATGCCTTCAGCCAGTCCTTCTACGAAGGGCTATTGATCGTGCAAGAGGAGATGGGTGGTCCTGACCGGTTGGAGATCGCTTACTCGGAGAATATGTTCAATGTCCCCGATGCCGCGGCAGCCATCCGTGACTACGCAGCTAGCGGGTATGACATCGTCTTTGCGCATGGCTCCCAATACGGTACATCCCTGGCGCAGATCGCTCCGGATTTCCCAGAGACTGCTTTTGCCTGGGGCACATCCCTGGATACCTTTCAAGCTCAGGGCGTAACGAATGTGCACGCCTACCAGGCCGAGTCTCAGGAAGGTGGGTTCGTACTTGGCGTGATCGCTGCCCATATGTCCGAGAGTGGCGTGGTAGGGATAGCAGGACCGGTTGAGGCAGGGGATGCCAAGCTGTTCGTGGATGGATTTGCAGCGGGTGCACAATATGCCAAGCCCGATATCCGTGTCAATATCTCCTACACCGGTTCCTTCTCTGACGTCTCTCTTATGGCCGCGGCCGCCAATACCCATATCGATGCAGGAGCAGATATGTTGACCGGCTCCTCCCAGTCAGTCGTAGGCGCTATCGGTGTGGCCAAAGACCGGGGCGCGTATTGGTTCGGTACGCAGTGGGACCAAACGCCAATCGCTCCGGAGACAGTGGTTGCCAGCCAGATCTTCGAATGGACTGGCGTTATCGATGATATCATCGACAGCCACAACAAAGGTGTCCTGGGTGGCAAGGCCTATACCTTGACCTTCAAGAATGAAGGCCTTGTTTTGAAATATAATGACAATGTCACCGTATCTGATGAGATTAAGGCAGCTGCCGAGGCAGCTATCCAAGGCATCATGAACGGAGAGATCGATCCACTACCGTAGATACCTTAAATATGTATCTGCAGCCGGTAATTTGGATAGACCGGCTGCAGATACGGTAGAACTTGAGGTGATCGTAAACGTACAAATTTGACAAAAGTGTAATATGAGTAATCTGCTGCCTACCGGTAAGCCCCGTATCGATGAAATGAAGATGGTTGGGATCGTTAAACGCTTTCCAGGCGTTTTAGCCAACGATCACGTTAACTTTGACGTGAAAGCCGGGGAGATCCATGCGCTGCTGGGGGAAAACGGAGCCGGGAAGAGCACTCTCGTGCGCCAGCTTTACGGACTGTACCGGCCGGATGAGGGCGAAATCTTGCTCAACGGTACGTCTCACACTTTCCTTTCCCCTCAAGATGCCATCGCGGCCGGCATCGGCATGATCCACCAGCATTTCATGCTTGTCCCTTCCCTGACTGTGGTTGAGAACGTAGCCCTGGGCTTGAAATCTACCCGTGGCATGATCCTCGACCTGGACAGGGTCGAAAAACGCATTATCGATCTGTGCAAGAAATATGGATTGAAAGTAAACCCTCGCGCTTATGTCTGGCAACTGGCTGTTGGAGAGCAGCAGCGCGTGGAAATCCTCAAGGCTCTATACCGGGGTGCAGCCCTGATGGTGCTGGATGAGCCCACGGCAGTCCTGACGCCCCAGGAAGTAGACGATTTATTCTGTACCTTCCGCCAGATGGCAGAAGATGGTCATGCACTAATTTTTATCTCCCACAAGCTGCACGAGGTGCTGGCGATCAGCAACAGGGTGACAGTCTTAAGGGATGGGCAGGTAGTTGGGGAGTGCAAAACCAGCGACGTTACAAAAACTGAGTTAGCCCAGATGATGGTTGGTCGCCCAATTATCCTACAATACGATGTCCCTCCTCCTGAAAGGGGAGAGGCCCGCCTGGAAATTCGAGACCTGCACGTCGCAGGGGACCAGGGCAGTGATTCATTAAAGGGAGTCTCATTCCAGGTTTTCTCTGGCGAGATCCTGGGCCTGGCTGGAGTATCGGGGAACGGGCAGCGAGAGCTGGCGGAAGCCTTAGCCGGTCTTCGCTCTGTGAAAAAAGGCCATGTGATCCTGGCTGGAAAAGATGTAACCCATGCCTCACCGGTAGTCCGAATCTCAGCAGGTCAGTCTTATATCCCCGAGGAGCGAATGCGGGAAGGCGTTATCAAGGATTTTAGTGTTGCAGATAATTTCATCCTTCAAGATCACGGGAAAGCCCCTTACTCGAAAGCCACCTTTTTCAATTTTAAAAATATCCAGGCCGAAGCCGGAAAAATGGTCAAAGCTTATAATGTAAAGACGCCACGATTGGAAACCCCGATCAAGAACCTATCAGGTGGGAATATCCAAAAGTTGATCCTGGCCAGGGAGCTCTCCCGAAAACCAAAGGTTTTGATTGCTTCGCAACCCACCAGGGGCGTGGATATTGGAGCCAGTGAATATATCCACAGGCGTTTACTAGAACAGAGACAGGAGGGCACCGCAACTGTGCTCATCTCTGAAGATCTGGACGAAATATTGGCTTTATCAGATCGTATTGCGGTTATATATGAGGGTAAAATAGTAGGTATAGTGGATCGGAAAGCCGCAAAAGTTGAGCAGCTCGGCTTGATGATGGCAGGAGTTACACAGGACAGCTAGGGCCTGTATCGAACAATCCAAATACCACGAGAGTGGTCGGTGGTCCCACCGGCGTCGGGTCGCAGAGCCCGTCGAAAAGTGCCGCTATTAAAAGGAGACACCGATCTTATGACTACTTGGTCCACTTATCATATTGCTAAAACAATAGAGGAAGCCCTGGAGGCTTTAGCGTTTTCTCCTCAGCCAGCGTTCCCAATTGGCGGAGGAACTGACCTGCTTCTGGAGCTGCAGCAAGGCCTTAAGCCGTCAGTACATACGCTGGTTGATCTCACGCATATCCCCGAGTTGACCAAATTAGAGGAGCGCGAGGATGAGCTGTTTATCGGCGCGGCTGTCCCTATCACAAAAATCGTGGAGTCTCCCCTCGTACAGTTCCATGCTCCCGCGGTCATGGAAGCCTGTAACCTGATTGGCGGCCCCCAGGTCCGTAACACAGCCACCTTAGGAGGCAATGTCGCCCATGCATTGCCGGCTGCGGATGGCATGATCTCTTTAGTAGCGATGGATGCGCTCGTCGAGATAGAGAGTATGAAGGGTCACCGGCGTGAGCCTATTTTGAACCTTTTCGTCGGTCCGGGTGTTTCGGCGCTCGAATTGGGTAAGGAGATAATTCGTGGTTTTTACATTCCCAAGCGTAAAGAGAACCAGGCCTCTGCATTCAGCAGGGTCATGCGGCCGCAAGGGGTGGCATTGCCGATCATTAATATGGCGGTGTGGGTTGAAAGGGTTGGAGACCTGGTTCAGGATATCCGCATCGCGATTGGTCCGTCTGGGCCAACTCCCAAACGAGCACTCGAAGTCGAAGAATTTTTAAAAGGAAATACTCCCTCTGAGGCTAACCTAATCCAGGCGCAGGATGTATTGAATGAGAGTGTAAGGTTCAGAACCAGCGCCAGGAGGGCTTCAGCTGAATACAGATATATTTTGGGAGGATATTTATTGGTGGACACGATTTGTAAAGCCTGGAAACGGGCTGAAGAGGTGATGGAAAGATGACTGATAACGAAAATATTCATTTGATTGTTAATGGGAAGGCCTACGATCTTCCACCACTCGCTGGTGAGATGCTTTCCGATTTATTGAGAGAACGCTTAAACTTAACCGGGACGAAGGTTGGTTGCAACGAAGCTGAGTGTGGAGCTTGTACGGTGATCCTGGACGGTGAGCCGGTGCTCTCCTGCACTTATCCGGCCGTTAAAGCTAGTGGCAAGCAGATTGTCACCATTGAGGGATTGGCGCAGGCTTCTAATGGATCTGTAAAGCTTCACCCGTTGCAAGAAGGGTTTATCAAACACGGGGCTGTTCAATGTGGCTTCTGCATCCCCGGGCAGATTATGACTTCTTATGCATTGCTGCAAAAGAATCACGATCCAACCCAGGAGGATATCAAACACGCATTGAAAGACACATTATGCCGTTGTGCAGGCTACCCAAGTATCATAAGCGCCATCCAGGCGGCTGCTAAAGCTATGCAGACTGAGGGCCCCGTGGATGAGCCTGTCATTGCTACTTCAGCCAGGCCATTGAAAGCAGTCGGTAAAATAAAGACTCGGGCTGACGCAATGGCTAAAGTAACGGGTAGCGCCATTTACACGGATGATCTGAAGTTCAAGGATATGCTGCATGCCCGAGTAAAGCGCTCAATGCTGGCGTCTGCTAAGGTGAAAAGCATTGACACCAGCAGAGCCAAAGCGCTAGCCGGTGTGAGAGCCGTCCTGACGGCTGAGGATATCCCTGGAGAGCATAACCATGGGCTGGTTATACCAGATTGGCCTACCATGGTTGGCGTCGACGAGCAGATTCGGTATGTCGGGGATGTGGTAGCCATCCTGGCGGCTGACTCCAGAGAGATCGCCAGCCAGGCTTTAGAATTGATCGAAGTCGAATATGAAAGCCTACCCGTTGTTAGCGATCCTGTGCAGGCAAAACAACCAGGCGCGCCTCTGGTACACCAGAGCGGAAATATGCTGAAGCATATCAAGGTGCAGAAGGGGAATGTTGAAGAAGGCTTTTCCGATGCAGATGTGATTCTCGAGCATACCTACTATACCCCAATGCACGACCATGCCTTCCTGGAACCGGAATGCAGTATTGCCCGCCTGACCGAGGAAGGACGGATCGAGATCTACGTAGGCTCACAAATTCCATATTCTGATCGCAGCTCTGTTTCGAAAGCGCTGGCAGTGCCAGAAGACCAGGTGCACGTAATCGGCCAGTTAATTGGCGGTGGGTTTGGCGGGAAAGAGGATATTGCCGGGCAGATCCATGCTGCCTTGCTGGCAAAGGCCTCCGGGAAACCGGTCAAGCTGCTGTATGACCGGCATGAAAGCCTGGTCGCACACCCCAAGCGTCATTCCACCCAGGTGAGAGTAAAAATTGGCGCTAGGAAGGATGGCAGGTTGACAGCAGTAGAAACAGAGTTATACGGCGACACCGGCGCTTATGCTTCATTGGGCGAGAAGGTGATGACGCGTGCGACCACACATTCTTCTGGGCCTTATGAGGCGCCGCATGTCAAAGCCGATTGTTATGCCATGTATACCAACAATCCACCCGCCGGGGCATTCCGCGGCTTCGGCGTTATGCAGTCGGCCTTTGCGGTGGAAAGCATTATCGATACCCTGGCAAAAACCCTCGATATGGACCCGGTCGAGCTTAGAAAGCTGAACGCATTGAAGGTGGGAAGCGTCACGAATACTGGACAGACCTTGACTCACAGTGTCGGCTTGATGGAATGCATCGAGAAAGTCGACCAGGAAATGCGCCGGCTGGCGGGAGGAGAGCCATTCAAACCCCAACCAGTCGAGGATGCACCCCATCTAACAAGGGCGTGGGGTTTCGCGGTCGGGTACAAGAACACTGGTCTGGGAGGCGGAGCTCCAGATAAGGCAGGAGCAGAAGTAGAACTGTATGAGGATGGAACCGTAGAGGTGCGCACCTCTTCGGCTGAGCTAGGACAGGGACTCCCAACCGTACTGCAGTTGATTGCAGCGGAAGAGTTGAATCTATCTCCAAACCAAATCCGCGTTCTGCTCTCGGATACAGACCTGACACCTGATGGAGGCCCAACAACCGCCTCGCGCCAGACCTACGTTACAGGGAATGCCGTCCGGCACGCATCCAGGTCATTGATCCATATGATGACCAGCGAGCTGGCGGAGCATTATGACACCCCACTTGAAACGGTTGAATTTATCGAAGGGTTGGCGCAAGTTAAGGACCGTAGGGTCCCTTTCTCCGATGTTGCTGCTTTAATCAAATCAAACGGGCGATTACCCAAGGTCGAGTACACCTATTGGGCGCCAAGCACGAAGCCTTTAGGTCAGGGTGGGGATATGCATTTCGCCTTCTCCTTCGCTGCACAAGCTGCAGAGGTGGAAGTAAATTCGGCGACTGGAGAGGTAAAGGTGTTGCGCCTCATCAGCGCCAATGACGTTGGCTATGTCATCAACCCGCTCGGACTCCAAGGCCAGGTAGAAGGGGGAGCTATTATGGGAATTGGGCAGGCATTGGTAGAAGATTTCCTGCTGCATGAGGGAATCGTTATCAGTGACCGTCTGGCGCGCTACCGGACCCCTTCGATCACCTTTACCCCTGAGATTACTGCATTGTTTATTGAGCATCCAACACAGGATGGTCCATATGGGGCTAAAGGAGTGGGAGAGATCGTCCTTATCCCCACCGTGCCCGCTATTACCAATGCTATCTACAACGCCATCGGCGTGCGCATCGACCGCATCCCGGTTGACCAGGAACAAGTGTTGAAGTTGTTGCGGGAAAAGAGAGCCGCGCCTATTTCTGCTTAATTGAAATCAGGCCGGCTGCGGATGAGCATGAGCTCTTCCACGGCCGGCCTTTTCGTTAAATAAAATATCCCTATTTACTATTCTTCCAATGTGCTGATATCTCCCTCAGGCTGTCCAAGCGCTCGGGCGCGCAGTAGCCTGCGCATAATCTTGCCGCTGCGGGTTTTCGGGAGAACATCTACGAAGGTGATATCCTCGGGCTTTGCGATGGGCCCGATCTCATGCCCTACATGGATGCGTAGTTCCTCGCTCAGCTTTTCACTCTGCTCTACCCCGGCTTTCAAGAGTACGTATGCGTGAATAGCATTCCCTTTGATCTCGTGGGGCAGGCCGATGGCGGCTGCTTCTGCTACTGAAGGATGGCTGACCAGAGCGCTTTCCACTTCGGCAGTTCCCAAACGGTAGCCGCTCACCTTAATTACGTCGTCCATCCGGCCTATCACCCAGATATACCCATCCTTATCCTTTCGGGCGGAGTCGCCGGTCTGGTACATATCCCCGAACTTCCCCCAATACTGTTGCTGATATCGCTCCGGGTCCCGGTAAATCGTTCGCAGCATACCTGGCCAGGGCTTTTTGAGCACCAGGTAACCCTCTTCGCCGGCTGCTACCGCTTTGCCCTTGTCATCTACTACATCAGCATCGATACCGAAGAAGGGAAGGGTCGCAGAACCGGGTTTGAGAGGGGTAATTGGGAGCGGTGTGATCATAAAGCCGCCGGTTTCGGTCTGCCACCAGGTGTCCATAATCGGGCAGCGTTCCTTGCCGATCACAGTATAGTACCATTTCCAGGCCTCTGGGTTGATAGGCTCACCCACGCTGCCGAGCAAACGCAAGCTACTCAAGTCATGCCTGGAAGCCCAGGCGTTTCCAAAGCGCATCAACCCCCTGATAGCCGTTGGAGCGGTGTATAGGATGGTGATGCCGTATTTTTCAACGATTTGCCACCATCGGTTGGGATAAGGATGGTTGGGAGCACCTTCATATATGAAACTTGTTGCCCCATTGAGTAAGGGGCCATAAACGATATAGCTATGACCGGTGACCCAGCCGGGATCCGCTGCACACCACCAGCGGTCCTCATCCTTCATGTCGAAGACGTATTTGAGGGTGGTATAGGTGTGGACCATATAGCCCCCATGGGTGTGAAGGACGCCTTTCGGACGCCCGGTTGTACCGGATGTGTAAAGGATGAAGAGAGGGTCTTCTGCGTCAAGCGGTTCTGTATAGCAGAGAGGGCTGGATATAGGCAAGTTCATTAAATCATGGTACCAGTAATCCCTGCCAGGTTCCATATAAACGTCTTGACCAGTGCGCTTTACAACGATACAGCTTTCTATCGTAGGTTGGCGAGCCATGGCCTCATCAGCGATCTCTTTGAGCGGGACGATTTTCCCGCGTAACCAACCCCCATCTGAGGTGATCAGCACCCGGCTCTCAGCGTCTTCTATTCGCTCGGCGAGGGCTTCCACACTAAAGCCGCCGTAAACCACGCTGTGAGGTGCGCCGATTTTTGCACACGAAAGCATTGCGATGATCTGTTCTGGCAGGCGCGGCAGGTAGATCGTGACAATATCGCCTTTCTTCACACCCATGCTCCGCAAAACGTTCGAGAATTTGCATACCTCCCTGTGAAGGGAGAAATAGGAAAATGTCCGTACGTCTCCAGGCTCTCCCTCCCAAATCAGTGCCAGTTTATTTTTCCGGAAGGTCTTCATATGGCGGTCGAGGGCATTATGGACGATATTGGTCACACCGCCAGAGAACCATTTATAGAAAGGGGCCTCGCTCTCATCCAGCACGCTATCCCATTTCTTGAACCATTCCAATTCCTCTGCGCACCTCCCCCAAAATTCCTGCGGGTTTTCCAGCGAATCCTTGTATAGCTGTGCGTATTCTTTTATATGAGCAGCATCGATGACTTCTTGAGTAGGATGGTAAACCTGCCCTTCCATTTCCGGTTGCTCATTTTCGGGAACATCTGCTTCCTTTTCCCCGGTTTTGACGGATGCATCGTCCATTACTCTCTCCCTTATTTTATACGGCTCAATTCGAATGATCGGATTCCCCCGATTGACTCTGCTCTAGATTTTAAGAGCTTGAGGCTATATTGTCAACAATAAAGACCCTGAATAACCAGATTTGGTGCTTGACAAGAATGAAATATGGGCTAAAATAAAATTTAGTTAATCCTAAATTGGAGGGTGGAATGCTACGCAAACATTTATTACTTCTTGTTTTCGCCATACTTGTCCTGTCAGCTTGCAACCAATTGGCAGTGGCAGAGTCGGAAATCTCTGAGCGAACGGTAAATGTCGTTACGACCACTGGCATGATCACCGATGTTGCTGAGAATGTAGGTGGAGAGCGGGTTCAAGTGACGGGTTTGATGGGTCCAGGGGTGGATCCTCACCTCTATAAGGCCACAGCCGGTAATGTCACAACGCTTATGAATGCGGACGTCATTTTTTACAACGGTTTGCATTTGGAGGCCCAACTTGGAGAAGTTCTCGAGGAAATGCGAGCCAGAACGGTTACTGTTGCGGTAGCAGAGGGTATCGACCCGAGCCTTTTGCTGTCGCCTCCGGAATTCGAAGGCGCTTATGACCCGCATGTTTGGATGGATGTTACTCTCTGGATGGAAGCAGCTAAGTCCGTGAGAGATACGTTCGTAGAGCTGGACCCTGATCATGCGCAGGTTTACCAGGCCAACACAACCCGTTACCTGGCGGAGCTGGAAGAATTGCACCAGTATGTCTTAAGCCAGGCAGAAATGTTACCTGCCGACCAGAGAGTTCTAATCACCGCCCATGATGCCTTTAACTACTTCGGGCGTGCCTATGGGTTTGAAGTGCGAGGATTACAAGGCATAAGTACGGTATCTGAACCAAGCACTGCAGATGTGCATGACCTGGCTGCTTTTATTGTAGAACGTCGTATCCCTGCTTTGTTCGTAGAAACTTCTGTCCCCGTCCGTACAATTGAAGCTGTTAGAGCGGCTGTCCGGGCCCAGGGATTTGATGTCAGCCTTGGGGGCGAGCTGTTTTCAGATGCGATGGGGGACC
This sequence comes from uncultured Anaerolineaceae bacterium, assembly GCA_964486825.1. GTDB lineage: Bacteria > Chloroflexota > Anaerolineae > Anaerolineales > UBA4823 > CAZAQS01. The sequence goes on from CAZAQS010000064.1 coordinate 12,935, forward strand.
CTGGCACTCCTGAGGGGACATATATCGGGATGATCCGCCACAATATCGACACCATCGTTGGATCGCTATCCGGCCATTGACCTCAGGTCCCTGCTTAAGTTGCGGACAATGGACGACAGGATGGTGTTTATCCGGCAGAAAATCAGTGTTCTTTCTAGATATTTGTTCAAATATACAGGTATTACGAGGAAAAATAGCAATGACCAAAATAACCCATGCAATTGATGTTGCAGACCTGACCGTGGCGTACCGGGATAAACCGGTGCTTTGGGATATCGATCTTGAGGTCCCCTCTGGGTTGCTTATGGCGATTGTCGGACCCAATGGAGCCGGTAAGACGACCCTGATTAAGTCTATCTTGGGTTTAATCCGTCCGGCAGCCGGGCAGGTCTTGATCTATGGGAAGCCTTACCTTGAACAACGCCATCTGGTAGGATATGTCCCCCAGAGAGGCAGTGTAGATTGGGATTTCCCTACCAACGTTAAAGATGTTGTTATGATGGGCCGTTATCGCTCCCTCGGATGGTTACGCCGACCAGGCCGTGCAGAAGAAGCCAAGGCAATGGATGCTCTGGAAAAGGTTGGCATGGAGGAGTATGCAGACCGCCAGATTAGCCAATTGTCCGGAGGCCAGCAGCAACGAGTTTTCCTGGCAAGGGCGCTTGTACAGGATGCCCATGTTTATTTTATGGACGAGCCATTCCAGGGTGTAGATGCAACCACCGAGCGAGCAATTGTGAGCTTGCTCCAGGAGCTACGCCAGGCAGGCAAGACCGTGGTTGTCGTGCACCATGACCTGCAAACTGTGCCTGAATATTTCGATTGGGTCGCCCTCCTGAATGTAAGAAAGATAGCCAGTGGGCCGGTGGAAGAGGTATTCAACGAGCGGAATTTGAGGCTGGCCTATGGTGGGAGAATTGCTTTTCTCAGCAAGAGTCCTGCTGAACCGGCCGAACAGCAAGTATTTACTCCCGTGTACCAGGAAGATGGACTTCCTCCGGAGGTCCGGCAGTGATCGCTAACTTCAGTATCGATTACACATTTCAAGTAGTTGCGCTTGGAGCTGCCATTCTGGGGATCGTAAGCGGAGCGTTGGGGTGTTTTGCTGTCCTTCGCAAACAAAGTTTAATTGGAGATGCAATGTCGCACGCCGCCTTACCGGGAATCGTGCTGGCCTTTATCCTCTTCCGGAGCAAGACACCCATCGTTCTGATGAGTGGAGCGATCCTAGCGGGCTGGATAGGAACATTGGCCTTGATGGGTATCGTAAACAATACTCGCATCAAACAGGATAGCGCGCTTGGTTTTGTGCTTTCGGTGTTCTTTGGCTTCGGCCTGATGCTGCTGACGTTCGTTCAGCGGTTACCCGACGCCCGGCAGGCCGGGTTGGATCGTTTCCTTTTTGGACATGCAGCCTCCATGTTGGAAGGGGATGTCATCAGTATGGGGGTGCTGGGAGCCATTGCCCTGCTGCTCATGGGATTGTTCTGGAAGGAATTCAAACTGCTCAGTTTTGACCTCGAGTTTGGGTCCAGCCTGGGATTTCCAATGCGCGCCATCGACATCCTTTTAACGACTTTGCTGGTTATCGCTATCGTGATTGGACTTCAGTCTGTAGGCGTTGTGCTTATGAGTGCTATGATCGTAGCGCCTGCCGCAGCAGCCCGCCAATGGACAGACAGGCTCGGAATAATGGCCCTGATATCAGCTTTTTTTGGGGCGCTGGCGGGCATAACTGGAGCCTTGGTCAGCAGCATGGTTGCTCGTCTTTCAACAGGTCCGACCATTGTCCTGGCTATTAGCCTGATCGTAGCCGTGTCCTTGCTGCTGGCCCCAAACCGTGGACTCCTGTGGGGTTGGATAAGACAGCAGCGCAACCGTCGCAAGTTGAGGGTGGATGCCGTACTAGGAGATTTGTACACGCTTTCATTACAACACAATGATCCCACGCACCCTCATTCTGTGCAGGTGCTTCGAACGATGCAGCCGGGAGAGGTGGGGATCCGGCGAAGCCTGGAGGAACTTAAATCCAGGGGGTGGGCAAGCGGAAGCTCTCAGGAAGGCTGGTACCTTACTCCCCGTGGATTGGGCGAAGCCCAGCAGCGAGGGCTAGCGCCTGAAAATGATCTCGGAGCGGAAAAATGACGCTTATACAAGTAGAACTTCAATTGATCGCCTCCGTTGTAGCAGTTGCATGTGCATTGCCGGGTGTCTTCCTGGTGTTACGGCGGATGGCAATGCTCAGCGATGCCATCACTCATACTGTACTGCTTGGGATTGTCCTGGCCTTCTTTTTGACCGGAAACCTTAGATCTCCACTGCTATTGATTGGCGCGGCGCTGATGGGTGTTATCACCGTCCTCCTGGTT
>CAZAQS010000064.1:15313-20663 GCA_964486825.1 uncultured Anaerolineaceae bacterium
TGAGGCGTTATTTAAAACCAGGCTGGTAAAAGAAGATGCAGCGATCGGCCTGGTCTTTCCAGCCCTGTTCAGTATCGCGGTCATCCTCGTCTCACGTTATTCCAGTGGTGTCCACCTGGATACCGATGCAGTGCTGATGGGAGAGTTGGCCTTTGCACCCTTTCACCGTTTTACCCCTTTTGGGTACGATATCGGTCCTGTTTCGCTATACCTGATGATCGGCATCTTGTTACTGAACCTGGCTTTTATCGGTCTTTTCTATAAAGAATTGAAGCTGGCTACTTTTGACGCCGGCCTGGCTGCCAGCCTGGGGTTTGCGCCTGGGCTGCTTCACTATGGTCTGATGACAGTGGTATCCATCACGGCGGTCGGAGCGTTCGAGACGGTTGGTTCTATCCTGGTGGTTGCTTTAATGGTTGCACCACCGATCACTGCTTACCTGCTCACGGATAGCCTGGCCCGAATGATCGGGTTGAGCGCTTTAGTAGGGATCGCAAGTGCTATTAGCGGCTACTGGTTGGCGTTTTTGTTGGATGCTTCAATTGCTGGCTCAATGGCAACTATGGCAGGTGTCCTTTTCACGGTTGCATTTTTGTTTGCTCCTGAACGAGGCTTGGTCGCCATATCCAGGCGGCGTGCACGACAGCGATGGGAGTTCGCACAAACGATGCTGGCTATCCACCTTTTCCACCATGAAGGTTTGCCGGAAGAGGAACAGGAAAATCGATTGGACCACCTTCACGAGCATTTACGCTGGCAGCCCGACTTTGCTATTTCCGTTGTAGAAATGGCGGAACGGAAGGGATTAATCGCGAAGATGAACGGGAATCTGGTATTATCAGATCGCGGCCGAAACCTGGCACAAGAGGCGATTGTGAGGTAAATTATGCGCAATACTCTTACTCAGGCGGTTGAAGATTATCTAAAATCCATTTTCGAGCTTACTGCTGCGCACGGAAGGGTCAGCACAAATCAGCTTGCAGAGCGGTTAAATATTACACCTGCCTCCGTTACCGGCATGATTCAACGGATGGCAACTGCGGACCCACCCCTGGTCGATTACCAGAAGCATCGCGGGGTGCGCCTGACAGAGGATGGCCGCGCGATCGCGTTGGAGGTCATCCGTCATCACCGTCTACTTGAGCTCTTCCTCCACCAGACCCTGGGATATTCCTGGGATGAAGTGCATGAGGAGGCAGACCGCTTGGAGCATGTCATCTCCGAAGATTTTGAGGAGCGCATCGCCCAGGCTTTAGGAAATCCGAGCCATGATCCGCATGGAGAGCCAATCCCCACCCGAGATCTTCAGCTTCCCCACAGCTCGCATATTCGCCTCAGTGAGCTGAGACCTGGGCAGGACGCGATTGTGAACCGGGTAGATGCAACCGACATGGTTTTATTACGTTATTTAAGCGAAATTGGCCTGACACCTAATGCAGAACTTTCAATTTTAGACTATTCCTCTTTCGATGGAAATTTGCGGTTGCAGGTGGAGGGTAAAAAAGGTTCGATTGTCCTGGGTCCGGGTGTGACAGGTAAGGTTTATGTAGAGGAAACAGACGGTTAGCATAGAGGCTTTTCCGGCCCGTTTGGGCGGTTCAGTTGATTTCTGAATCACTCGGCTGAAGGGAGTAGAAAGATGGAAATATTGGGGATCGATATTGGCGGCTCCGGAATCAAAGGTGCACCTGTAAACACTGAGACAGGCGATATGATGGCGCCTCGCCATCGCATCCCCACGCCCATCCCTGCCAAGCCACGCGCAGTCGCGGAAGTGGTCGCCCAAATCATCCAGCATTTCGAGTGGCAAGGCCCGGTCGGATGCGGTTTCCCGGCGGTTGTGCGAGACGGGGTAACCCTTACGGCTGCCAATGTCCACCCGCGCTGGATTGAAAAGAAAGCCTCGGCGTTGTTTGCTGAAAAGACAGGCTGTCCTGTCGTGGTCATCAACGACGCCGATGCAGCTGGCCTGGCTGAGATGGCGTTTGGGGCGGGTCGGGGAAACAAGGGGGTGGTTCTGGTGGTGACGATAGGCACCGGTTTAGGTACTGCCATCTTTACAGGGGGCAAGCTTCTACCTAACACGGAATTCGGTCATATGAAGATACGCGGCAAAGATGCTGAATTACGCGCTTCCGACGCTGTCCGCCAGGAGAAGAAATTAACCTGGAAGCAATGGGCAAAACGTTTCGATGAATTTCTTGTATCTATGGAGGAACTGATTTGGCCGGATTTGATCATCCTGGGAGGCGGGGTAAGCAAGAGAGCGGAAAAATTTATCCCCTATCTCACCGTGCAGACCGAAGTCGTTCCCGCTCAGATGCTTAATGAAGCTGGCATTATTGGAGCAGCGATGGCCGCGATAAATTTAGCCGGAGAACATGTGGCCATTGGGTGATCTCGCGTCGATCTCCTTAACCTCCAGGACTTCCTCCAATGATACCTCCCTCGGTCAGCCGGCGTAGATCACTGAATGCTGCCTCCACCTCCTCCGCAGTTACCAGCCGGTCTTCATCGACATGTCTTAACTCTCCCTGGTTAATCTTTTCCAGGGCGACCTCGAGGATGGTCGTATCGCGGGCCACGGCTTCCTTCACCAACGCAGCCCCGGTGGAGTAGCCAAGGATAGGGTTGAGAGCCGTTATAACAATGGCATTTTTTGCCAACCATCCCTGTGCCTTTTCTCGATTCGCCTGCACACCACGCACCGCCTTTTCTGTAAAAGCGTTGATCGAACCGATCATGACCTGTATACTTTCAAACAGGTTGTGGGCAATGATCGGCATCATTACATTCAATTCTAGCTGTCCTGCCTGTGCTGCAAGCGTGACTGTATGATCACAACCCTGGACATGGTACATGGCCATATTCAACATTTCTGCCATGACCGGGTTGACTTTTCCAGGCATAATGCTGGAACCAGGTTGTAAGGCCGGCAGGCGGATCTCGTCCAGTCCGGTAGCAGGGCCAGAAGAGAGTAAGCGGAAGTCGTTTGCGATGCGGGTTAGGGTGATCGCCAGGGTGCGTAAGGAGGCAGAGAAATCGGCTGGGTCTGCCATCGATTGCATCGATTCGATTAAATCATTGGACTCATAAAGGGTGAGACCGGTCAAATCACATAATCGGGCCACCATTTGGGGGTGATATTCGGGATGGGCATTCAAGCCTGTCCCGGTAGCTGTCCCACCAATGCCTAACCGGCGCAGCCCTTCCGCAGAACGGCTGATGCGCTCGGAATCACGCGCTACCGCACGGGCGTAAGCCCCGAATTCCTGTCCCAACCGCACGGGAACTGCATCTTGGAGATGTGTCCGTCCTGACTTGACGATATCATCGAATTCGAGTGCTTTTTCCCTTAAAGCAGCAGCCAGCCCTTCCACGGTTCCGAGTAGCTCGTTGAGCCTCCAGAGCACACCCAGGCGGATGGCTGTGGGAATGGTGTCATTTGTGGATTGAGCCATATTTACATGGTCGTTGGGATGGACGCGATATTCCCCCAGTTTTCCACCCAAAATTTGGGTAGCCCGGTTAGCCAGGACCTCGTTCATGTTCATATTATGGCTGGTTCCCGCGCCAGCCTGGAAGGGATCGACTACGAACTGGTCATCCCAGCGCCCTTCAATTACTTCTTGGGCTGCCTGAGCGATAGCATTCGCCCGCTCAGCATCTAGAAGGCCCAAGTCTCTATTGACCATCGCTGCGGCCTGTTTGATCGTAGCCATAGACCAGATGAATGGCCGCCAGGTACGTAAGCCTGAAATGGGGAAGTTATTCACAGCCCGGACGGTTTGGGCGCCATATAGTGCCTTTTCAGGGACCTGGACTTCTCCAAGTGAATCTCGTTCTATGCGGTATGAGTTTTGCATGCATTTCCTCCTTATATGCAGGTTTAATTTTACTCGATTTGATAGCGCTACTTGCTAGAGATGATGGATGTGTACAATAGGGTTGATTTGCAAAACGGCTTTAAACGTGGCATAATCGTTAGCAGCTTTCTTGTCGCCAGTAGCCTAACTCCTGGTTGAAACCTCACCCTCAGGAAAAGAAAAACGAGCTCTTGCCCTTCAATGATTATCCACTCTGCAAAACAACTTTTGACAGTAGCCGGTCCTCCTCAAAGAGGCCAGGACCTGGGTAGCCTGGGTCTAATACCTGATGGAGCTGTACTTATCAAAGATGGACTGATCGCCAAAGTAGGGTCTACAGGCGAGCTTCTGGCGGCATATCCAGGTGAAGAGGCTCTAGACGTTTCGGGGCGAGTCGTAATGCCTGGATTTGTCGATCCGCACACGCATGCCTTGTGGGCAGGTGACCGGGCTGCAGAGTTTGAAATGCGCCTGGAAGGCAAAACTTATCTTGAGATCCTGGCAGCCGGGGGAGGTATCCTCTCGACCGTGCGGGCGACGCGGGATGCTTCGATAGAAAAGCTTTTAGAAGAAACTCGCCCGCGGCTCGAGGAGATGTTCTACCTTGGGACAACTACAGTCGAGATCAAAACCGGCTACGGCTTGCAGACGGTTGCTGAATTGCGTATGCTCAAAGCGCTGCTAGAACTTCAAAAAGGTAGTTTACAGGACATTCAGGTGACTTTTATGGGCGCGCATGCAATCGCCCCTGAATACAAGGATGATCCAGAAGGATACACCGAGCATATCTGCAGGCAGATGTTGCCGGCAGTACGGGACTGGTGGCAAACACATGCCCCGGACCAGGCACTGCCTTTTGTAGATGTGTTTTGCGAGACAGGCGCTTTCAGCCTGGAACAGTCGCGCCGAATTCTCTCAACCGCCTCAGAGTTGGGCTTCCCATTAAAAATACACGCAGATGAATTTGATAACCTGGGAGGTGCAAGCCTGGCAGCTGAGCTCGGTGCAGTATCTGCAGACCATCTGGTAAAGACATCGCCAGAGGATATCAGAGTTCTTGGGAAGAGTATGACTGTGGCTGTAGGTCTACCTTGTACGCCATTTGGCCTGGCCGAGCCGGAATATACCCCTGCTCAAGCGATCTTGGAAGCGGGTGGGATCCTGGCTTTGGCAACTGATCTTAACCCAGGCACTGCCTGGTGTGAGAGCATGCAATTTGCCATTGCCCTAGCCTGCCGGTATATGAAGCTAACTCCCGCGCAAGCCATTGCGGCTGCTACCATCAACTCCGCTGCGGCTGTGAACGTGTCAGATAGGGTTGGTTCGATCGAGGTCGGTAAACAGGCAGACTTGTTAGTATTAAAAGTGCCTGATTACCGCCACCTGGGCTACCGGTTTGGAACGAATTTATTGGAAACCGTCGTCAAAAAGGGGCGTCTCTATCCAGTGAAAGGATAAGTATGTATTCTTTACTTGCTGTCACC
>CAZAQS010000065.1:0-20634 GCA_964486825.1 uncultured Anaerolineaceae bacterium
AACCCTACCTGGGGATGATTGGCTTCGACGGGAGAGGCTGGTCCCAGGTTGCGAGCCGAGAGGCGCCGACCTCGATAAATCAGCGCAAAAAACAAGTGCCAATCGCACAAACGTAAACGCTCTTCCTCTCGCTGCATAAGCGATTGAAAGAGCCATGGCCCTAGAAACAGGGCCACGTCCGCCTGCCCCGCTCTCTGGCCGGAGGCAGAACCGGGCGACACAAAGCCAGTGTGCCGCACGACCATTCCGCTAATCGTGCGAAAGAGGAGCTTTCGAGCTCCGGCGGATGGTCAAATGAGGTCCTTTGCCGGTCGTGGCCCCATTTGACGACAAAAACGTCCGGCTACGCTCGTAGATACCTGAGGGTCTAATCTTTCGGACGCGGGTTCGATTCCCGCCATCTCCACCTGAACTGGATGTAAACCATCGAAAATTGGGTAATGAGCCAGACAAGCCTGGACCAGCTACCCAATTTTTATTTCAACACCTGAAAACATAGCCGCCATCCTGCAGCTCTCGACCGGGTAGCGCCCGATTGCCGTCTCATCCGAGAGTACAAACCCCCTGTACCCCTTCCGCAAGGCCTGGTACAGGTAGCATACTTCTGATCGGGTCGGCGTCCTTTCCTGGGTCATATGCTCCAGTACCTGGCCAGCCATGAGGACAGGAACCCTCATCTGGCGCACCCTCTCGGAAAAATCATGCACAGCCACTGCCATGTTGGCCTCGCCCAGCTCTGCTCCCAGGTCGCCCCTGCAAACCCACAACTCGTCTGAATACTCCGCTACCTTTTCGGCTTGTTCTATCGCTGGCTTCCGCTCCAGCTTGGCAATTAAATACCTGGAATGGCCTGTTTGGGAACGGTAAAGGGCCATCTCTGCCGCGTCTCGCACATAGGAAAACGCGTAGCGCAAGAAATCCAACGGCTCTGTTTGCTCCAGGATAGCTTGATCCTTCTCGTGGAGAGACTCTTTCCTATAGTCAGAGGACAGATAAGTGATCCCCTTCCCGGGTGAGATCGGGCCTCCCTGGAGTACCGTGGCGTATATCGATCCCCCTCCTCCCCCCTCCACCCCGAGCCGGATCTTGGCATCATTCAGGAGGATCTCACTACTGGAGCTTGAGGAGGCAGCAAAGAAGTCGGCATGTGGGATAGGCAGCGCCTGGTCGTCATCTGTGGAATCCGTATGCATGAGCTGGATCACTCGGCCGGTTATCAGCTCAAAAGGGATAAATTTCCCCAGTCTCCACTTACTGCCTTGCAAATCCAGCACCAGGGGCAGCTCCACGCCGGTAGATTTGTAAAAAGAACGCATCTCCTTTAGCCATAGTTGAACCTGGTCCAGCGTGAGATGGGAGGTATTCAACCGGAAAGCGCTGGCGCCCGCACGGATCATACCTCGCCAAATTTCCTGACTGCGGCTGCTGGGTCCAAGGGTAGCGATAATCGCATAGTCCATACCTGGAGATTATATGCTCTTTTTAGCTCAATCAGCTCCAGACTTACACCAGTGCAATAACCTGGCATCCATCCTTCCTGGATAGAGATGAGAATTAAATCACCCTTAAGTTGTCCGATTTTCAACTGATAAGAATTTCAACCAGGGGTATAAATGAAATCGGTGTTATAGCATGAGTTCAGGATGTCCTGGACGTGCACGATGATCTTCACCGGGGGAAAGAACATCGGTCGAAAAGATAAAACGAATGAAAGGATTTTCGGAAAAATGAATGGTAGAAAGTCTTTGACTATTGTAGTAGCCCTGCTTGGAATTTTCGTGCTGGCAGCTTGTGGAGGCGCTGGAACCCCGGTTCCTGCCAATCTATCCGTAGATATGACCGAGTTTGCCTTTACGCCCTCCACATATAGCATACCCGGCGGCGCACAAGTGAACCTGACCCTGACAAACTCCGGAGCGTTGGAGCACGAATGGGTGGTTATGAACCGGGGAATACAGGCTTCTGAGCCCTTCGATGAAAACGATGAAGCCAATATCTACTGGGAAGAAGAGCTGGATGCAGGCCAAAGCGGGACTTTCACATTCACCGCCCCCCAGGAGCCGGGAGAATACCAGGTGGTTTGCGGCATCGCTGGGCACCTGGAAGCCGGTATGGTAGGGACCCTGACCGTCGAACCGTAGGATCAAGCTTATCGCTGGATCCATGGTGATTGAGGCGCCTTTGGCATCTCGATCACCATGGATGTGATTCGGGAAAGGTTAGCATGCGCAAGACGATTACATACGCCCATATCTCGGGTATCCCTTTAAAGGTACATTGGAACTGGTTTCCGGTTGCCTTTTTGCTGGTCTTTTGTTTTTCTGTCGGCTATTTCCCCCTGAGAAATTCGGATTGGCCCAATCAAGTCTACTGGTCTATTGGGATTTTGACGACATTCCTGTTCTTCAGTTCAGTACTCGTCCATGAACTGGCTCATGCCTTGGTAGCAATTCGGGAAGGGGTAGGCGTAAACAGTATCACCCTATTCATTTATGGTGGAGCGTCGCACATTGCCAATGAGCCTCCGACAGCAAAATCGGATTTTCGCATCGTAGCTGCAGGTCCAATTGCCAGTTTCACGTTGGGTGTCTTTTACTTTGCTGCTGCAACTACAACGACCGATACACCTGCCATCCGGGAAGTATCTCATTATCTGAGTTATATGAACTTCATGTTAGCCGGGTTTAACCTGATCCCAGGTTTTCCACTGGATGGTGGCAGGATCATCCGGGCATTGCTTTGGCATCTCACTGGTAGCTTTCAAAGAGCCACTCGCCTGGCTACCTCCGCAGGATTCCTGGTGGCAGCTCTAATTGTGGGCTCCGGTATCGCCTTTATCATTTTTGGGAGTCTCTATAACGGTTTCTGGGCAATTTTAATCGGCTTGTTTTTAGCTTATATCACCTTCGACAGCAAGCGGAGAGCAAACCGGTTGGAAACCAACCCGGGCGCATAAAAAATTAATATGTTACAATTACCCGGTCTTATTGCTGGAGTAAGTTGTTCTGTTCACCTCTGCCATCTACCAGGGGGAATCAACACTTTCCAAGTGGCAGACACATAATTAAGGGTTGCGAAGTCGCCAATCCGGAAACAGAATAAGAGGAAACCCAAGGCAGCGCGGCGCGACCGTGATGGGCTATCGCGGGCGGGCTGCTTTACGAATAAGGACATTTTAGGTTTAGAATGACGGACATACTGGAAAAGATCTCCCTCACACCGGTAAATGAGGATTTAAACACCCGGCGCACTTTCGCCATCATCTCTCATCCTGACGCCGGTAAAACCACGCTGACAGAAAAGCTGCTGCTTTATGGCAATGCCATCGAGTTAGCCGGTAATGTGCGCGCCAGGCGCAACCAGCGCAGCACTACCTCCGACTGGATGGAAATGGAGCGGCAGCGAGGCATATCCATTTCCTCTACAGTTCTCCAGTTTCCCTACCGTGACTACGTGATCAGCCTGCTGGATACCCCCGGTCACCAGGACTTCTCGGAAGACACCTACCGGACCCTGGCGGCTGTCGACAGCGCTGTCATGGTATTGGACGCCGCCAAAGGCATCGAGCCACAGACGCGCAAGCTATTTGAAGTTTGCCGCCGGCGTGGGCTGCCCTTATTCACCTTCATCAACAAAATGGATCGCCCGTCTCGAGATCCCCTGGATCTGCTGGATGAGATCGAAAACCTGCTCCACATGCAAGCCGTGCCGGTAAACTGGCCTGTAGGGGATGGGCCCGCCTTCCAGGGAGTCTATGATCGCAAAGCCCGAGGTGTTTACCTTTATGAGCGCACAGTTCGTAACGAGCGCAGATCGAGCGAAAAGTACCTCCCTCTGGAAGAACTCCGGGAATCTAAAATCCTTTCCGAGGCCAGGCTGGATAACTTGATGGCAGAAATCGAGATGCTCGACGGGCTCGGCATAGAATTTGACCACGCGAAGGTGCTAAAGGGCGAGCAGACGCCGGTATTTTTCGGCAGCGCGCTCACAAATTTCGGGGTACGCCTCTTTCTGGATGCATTCGTGGATTACGCTCCCGGGCCGGCTCCATTTGAGTTAGAAGATGGGATCATCTACCCGGATTATCCGGAATTCACCGGCTTCATCTTCAAGATCCAGGCCAATATGAACCCCAAACACAGGGACAGCGTTGCCTTCTTGAGGATATGCTCCGGGAGGTTCGAGCGCGGCCTGTCCGCTACCCATTCCCAAAGCGGCAAAACCGTCCGCTTGCAGCGCCCGTATAAGCTATTTGCAAACGAGCGTGAAGTGGTGGATGAAGCCTATCCGGGCGAGATCATCGGCCTTCCAAATAACGGAGAGTTCGCCATCGGCGATACGCTCTGCACTGGGCAGGCCGTGAAGTTTAGCCCCATCCCGCGCTTCCAACCAGAGCATTTTGCAGAGCTACATCTTTTAGATATCAGCAAACAGAAACAATTCCAAAAGGGTCTGCGCCAGTTAGAAACGGAGGGCGCTGTCCAGGTGCTTTACAACAATAACGCCATGAAACGCGCTCCGATCCTGGCGGTGGTAGGATTGCTGCAGTTTGATGTGGTGCGGGCCAGGCTAGAGAACGAATATGGTGTAAAGACCCGCCTGGAAGTGTTGAATTACACGCTAGCTCACTGGATTGAAGGACCGGAGGATGTCCTGTCTTCCCTCCCAATTCGCAGTGATATCCTGCTGGCGCACGACTCACGTGATCGCCTGATGATGCTTTTCAGCTCCGATTTCTATTTGCGCTACATCAGCGAAAAGTATCCCCAGCTACATTTCGAAAGCATGGCATAGTCCGGGGACCAATCACATCTCCCGCTATGAATTTGCCGTGAGGTTCCTACTGGTCTGCCAGACTTCGGATATAAACTACCCCTTGCCATATTTGCTCTTCGGTCAGGATCTTTTTCCAGGCAGGCATAGATGTTTTCAGCTCAGCGCCGCCTTCAGAGATCCTCCAGAACAAATATGCCTCCTCCACCAATTTCGCAACCACAGACAAGTCTGTCGGCTTGGGATTTAACGCTCGGGAAGCCGCCCCATCGCCTTTTCCAGCCTCTCCATGGCAGGAGGCGCAGTTCACACGGAAAATCTGTTCTCCGGCCAGGATGGTCTCAGGAGTGGCTGCCAGAGGGTTGGCCAGCCTGGCGTACTCCTCCGGCACGCTAAGCTGGGCGTGCATCTCACTGATCACTTGCTCCGGACGGTTCTCGGTGTCGCCGCCCCCTCCGCAAGCCGTTAAGAGCGCGGTAACTGTAACCACCCATACCAGGTATCGTATCTTTTTCACCTATCCCTCGGTTTCTTTTAACGCTTCCAGGATTTCCTGAGAGTGTTCGGCCGGCTTCACATTTTCGAACACTCTCCGGATCTTTCCGTCTGAATCGATCAAGAAGGTCGTCCGTAAGATTCCCTCGTACGAACGGCCCATTAACTTCTTGGGCCCCCAAACTCCGTACAGGTCGGCAACCGAGTGATCCTCGTCAGCCAGCAGCGTGAATGGCAAGCCATATTTCTCTTTAAACTTGGCATGCGATTTAGGAGAATCCGGGCTGACGCCCAGGATGGTTACACCGGCTCTCTCGTAATCGCTATAATCATCCCTAAACGCGCAGGCTTCCTTCGTACAGCCGGATGTATCGTCTTTCGGGTAGAAATACAGCACCACCACCTGGCCCTTATAGTCTGAAAGCGAGCGTGGCATCTCCTTCTCATCTGGCAAAGTAAAATCAGGAGCGGGAGCTCCCGCGGGTACGATCATCATATCCTCCTAATTAATTTCGGCTACCAGCTCGCCCATCACGGCTGTATCGTAACCTGGCAGCCGGTTCACGGCTTGTTTGAAATCCTCGCTCTCGAGCACCTCCATCAGAGGGCTTAATAACGTGCCGGAAATATGTTCGATAGGGATCACCAGGTCATATCGCTCCTGGAACAAAGCTACGAAATCCAGGTCTAAGGCATGTGCGGCAGCCGCAATCCCCAATCCACAATCCGCCCTACCAGAAGAAACCGCCGCTGCTACGGACAGGTGGGTATATTCCTCCTGGTCGTAGCCGCTGATCTCCTGAGGCGGGATGGATTGACGCTCCAGGTGATAATCCAGCAGGACCCGTGTGCCGGCACCCCGCTGGCGGTTCACAAAGGACACCTCCGGCCTGGCCAGGTCCTGGAGTGAATGGATCCCTTTCGGGTTTCCCCGAGGTACCAGCAACCCTTGTTGGCGACCTACCAGGGCCACCACCCGCACCGGCAGGCCGGGCAAATACTGCCGGATATAGGAAATGTTATACTCGCCGGTTTCTGGGTCCAGCAGGTGGGAGCCTGCCAGGTGCGCTTCGCCGCGCCTCAAAGCAACCAGGCCTCCCAGGCTGCCCACATTGGCGGACGCCAGGCGGCGATCGTACTCGGAAAGAAATTGGGCGATCAGGTCCAGGGTGATGTCATGGGAGCCAATCGCAAAGATGGTCTGTTCGATCTCGCCCAGGGAGCGGTACAAGCGGACCTCCACTTCATCCCCGGCGGAGGCCCCCTGTGAGCCGCGCGGCAGGATGGTTATCCCATCCGCCCGCACCAGGGAGGTGATTACACCTGCTCCACGGGCCAGGGGCGCTGCCAGCAGGCGCTCTCCTACCCTCCCAACCGCCACGCGCAGGTAATCATCATCCCCGGCGGGAGACGTTACCTTGCGGGTCAGCGCAGCTCTGACGACCTGGGGTTGGTAAGGTCTGCGTCCCAGCCAGCGCGCCAGGATGGGCGCTACGATGATCTCGCCTGTCATGGCTGCCGATACAGGGTAGCCAGGAATCCCAATCACCGGAACCTGCCGGTTGTCTGTCCCCTCCGTGTGTAGCATCCCCAGGATGACCGGGTGACCTGGGCGAACTGCCACACCGTGCACCAGCAGGGTACCCAGGCTCTCTACCACCTGGGATGAGAAATCTTCTGAACCGGCCGAAGAGCCGGCGTTGAGCAGGACCAGGTCATGCTCGCCTGCCGCTTTACGGACCTGCTCCTGGATCAACGTAAAATCATCTGGTGTGATGGGGAAGCGGGTGGCAGCCCCACCCCAGGCGTTCACCTGAGCAGCAAGCATCAGGGAATTGTATTCGATGATATCGCCTGCCCTGACCGGCTTTCCCACAGGCGCCAGCTCCGACCCGGTAGGCAAGATGGCAACCCGCGGGCGGCGGCAGACTTTCAACCGGTCGTGCCCGCAGGCGGCAATTGCGCCCAGATCTACCGGCCTCAAAACATGCCCGGCCGGTAAAACCAATTGGGTTGCGACGATATCCTCGCCCATTGGGCGCACATGGCTCCAGGGCGTGACAGCGGCTCGGATCCGGATGGCGGCCGGACGGCGGGGGTTAGCGGCTGTCTTGGCGGACTCATCCAGGGGCTCCACATTCTCGATCGGTATCACCGCATCTGCCCAATCCGGGAGCGGATCTCCGGTATCCACGTAAGCGGCCTGCTCTCCTATCCGCAATGAGAGAGGTTTGTTCGGCATGGCCCCGGCAGTTTCATTGGACCGGATGGCCCAGCCATCCATGGCAGAGGCATGGTAATGGGGCGATGAAATCTGAGCCCATACAGCTTCCGACAGCACCCTGCCTTGAGCGTACTCATCCAGCGGGATCTCTTCGGTCGCCAGGACGCCCCAAAGCCCCACCTCTCGGAGGGCTTTTTCCATACGGGCCTGTGCTTCCGGCAATGGGATATCCTGCAGATAAATCGACATCATGCCTGGCCTAGGGGTCGCCTTGGAACACCTGATGACCGGCTATTTCCAGTGCTGCCAGGGCCAGTTCCAGGCAATCCTCTTTGATCAGAATATAGTCGGTGTCAAAGGTAGATATCGTAAAGATGCTGACTCCTGCCCCGGCCAGCGGCGCGGCGATGGATGCCAGGATACCGACTTGAGAGAAATCCAGGGGCCCTCTCACCTTGAGGGCTCGCCAACCCGCTTCCTCATGGGTCGCCCCTGGCGCCCTGTCAGCACATACCACCGAGAGCTCCTCATCGGTCCAGACGAAGGCCCATAACCCGGCCCGGTCCTGCGGACCAAAAGGGATCGAGGCGTCCGGTGGGTACCGGTAAACGGAATACAGCTCGGGCAGAAGATCCAGGATGAATGTATTGGTCATGTTTACAATAATATCACCTCAACCTGTTCTCCAGCGCTTAATCCGGTAGCATCTGGAGGGATTCGAACCAGGCCATCTGCCCTGGACAGGGTGAAGATCAGGTTGCTCTTCCCAAAGACCGGCTCGGCCTGGTACCCGCCTTCAGCGAGATAAAGGCGTACCGGGATCCAATCCTCCCTACCGGCCTGCGAGGCCAGGTTGAGAGATAAGCGTGCGGAAAGCGCAGGTCTCAGCCTGCCCTTGACCAGGCCAAGCAGGTGATGGATTACCGGGACCACGAACAGACTTGCAATCACCAGGGCGCTGACAGGGTTGCCGGGCAAGCCGATCATAGCCTTTCCGTTGCAAACCGCCAGGATGGTTGGCTTTCCGGGGCGTACGTTAACCCCGTGCACCAGCACACCCGGTTTTCCCAGGCGATTGATGACCGTGGAAGTCAGGTCGCGAGTGCTGGCTGACGAGCCTGCCGTAATAACCGCCATATCACAGGCCTCCAAAGCTTGCGCTGCAATAGCTTCCATTGCCTGTGCATCGTCTCCGACGATACCGAAATAAACTGCTTCTCCACCGGCTTCGTCCACCAAAGCGCTCAGGCTATAGGCATTGATATCCCTTACCTGTCCGGGTTGTATCTGCGCTTCCAGTGGAACAACCTCATCTCCGCTTGAAAGGATGGCTACTTTTGCTTGCCGGGCGACCTGGAGCTTGCTGACCCCTAACCCTGCCAGGCCGCCAATTTCTGCCGCCCGCAGGCGCATCCCCGCGGGGATCACTTCCTGGCCTGAAGAAACATCCTCCCCCACATTCAGTACATTTTCTCCAACTGCCACCGCCCGTAGGATTTCGATCTCTCCACCCCGCACGCTCTGGGTATGTTCCACCATCACCACCCCATCCGACGAAGCCGGCAGCATCCCCCCGGTATGGATCAAGGCGCATTCTGACGGGCGGATATCGAAATCCGGCTGAGAACCCATCGGCACTTCACCAACCACGCTCAGGTAGGCCGGTAAGCCCTCGCTTGCCCCATAAGTATCAGCGGCGCGCACCGCAAATCCGTCCACCGTGCTGCGTGGAAATGAAGGCAGCGGGTGAGGCGCCTTAACAGCCTCGGCTGTCACGCGACCCAAGGCCTGCTGAACATGGATTTCTTCCCTTGGGACCTGGAAGCCATCGCCCTGTGACTCCTTCAGATTCGCCATCATCAGAGAGAGAGCCTCGCCAGGAGGCATTAGTTGGAGGAATTCAGGCATTCGTCCTCCTATCGACTCCAGAATGAGAAAGCCAGCAAATAGGCCGTGGCTGCGAATGTGGTCAAGCCCGCCAGGGTCACGGTATTCCAGTTGGGTTTTGCGCCGGCCGCGATCCGGTTAATCTGGAAGACTTGCAGCACACCCAGCGGCAGAGAGAGAAAAGCCGGTAAGGCGATGGGCGCTGGCAGGCCGAGCAGGATTGCCATTCCCAGGAGCAGGTATGCAGCTATGATCAGGAGGTTATGCATGCGCATACCTGTCTCCCAACCTACCCTCACCAGCAGGTTATTTTTCTCATATTTCAAATCTGTGGCATAGTCCGGCAAATTGAACGCCAATAACATCGCCAGGTGCAGCAAGGTCAGAGGAAAAGTACTCATGGCCAGCAGCCTGTGCAGCTCCCCACTTTGGAGCAACAAGGCGAAGGCTGGCACCAGGTTTGCCACCAGGATAGAGGTCGTCAACTCCCCATATCCACTCGACTCCAACCGCAGTGGTGGAACAGAATAAAAAAACGCCCCCAGGAAAATGAGCACCATCACCAACACTGATGCGGGGGAAAGTGAAGCGTAGCGGATAAGCAGCACCGTGAAAGAAGCTACAATCGTCAAACAAACAGCGGCTGCGTATAAAGCTGTCGAACGGGTCAGCTTTCCCGGACCGATTGCCCCGCTGCCTCCTGTGAAGGTTGTGCGGTTAGGATTGTTCAAATCTGCCGGAGCGTTGAAATATTCGTTAAGGTAATGGGTGCTCAATTGCATAAACGTAACCCAGGCCTGGCCTAGAAAGTAGGAGCCCCAATCGATCTGCGTCCCAAGGTAGCGAGCGATCCCTGCGCCTAAGGCGAAAAGCAATATCCCACCCAGTAAAAACAGCGGCCTTGATAGGCGAATGAAAAGTTTTAATTGGTCCATCTAGCAACACACCTGAATCTTCCCGGGAAATATGAAGTTGAATACTGAATAAATGCAAAGGGAGGCATTTCCAATTATAACCGCACGTTAATTGGCGCCCGGCCTCCTTGTATATGAAAAACGTTAATTCGCTCCTAAGACCCTGCGAACATCCCGCAAATGAATCTGGTTGTGCCGGTAGATCAGCTTGATGATGTCGACCAGCGGCACAACCCCAAGAAAAGGGTGTCGCGCCAGCCGTTGGAGCTGCTCGCCATCCAGGTTGGAAACAGAAGCGGCTGTCCTGGTGCGTAACTCCTGGAAATCACCGATCAGATCTTGCACCGCTGTATCCTTGAGCGCCGCTACCTTGCGCTGGTTGTAGGCGTCAATATCGAAGCCTTCCGGTGCGCCACTCCCCCCGGAAAGTACGTTCTCGATCAGGCTGGAGAAGGCTCTTTCCGTGGAAACGAAGTGGGCAAGCACTTCTTTAACGCTCCAATCAGCGCCATCGGAATAGACGGTGCGTTCAAGCCCTTCTCGATCCAGGCCCTGGAAGAAAGCCTGCACCTTTTCGCCCTCTCGCAACAGCTTTTCGGATAAACCTTCGGGAGTATCGGCCATTTATATCTCCTGAAAACCACCCTGGTAAGAGCCGTCAGGGTTCTACAGGATAACCGGCCCCAACCCAGGCGCCAAAACCACCTGAGATCGGGCTGACCTGTGAGTACCCATTATCCATCAAGAAGCGCGCCGCACGGGCGCTGGTCTGTTCAGCCGGTCAGGTACAGATCGTCAAGAACCGGTCCTCTGGATTCAACTCCCCTAACCGGTCAGGGAGCTCATCCAAGGGGATGTTTTTCGATCCGGGTATCCTGCTCTGGACGTATTCCGGTTCCGTCCGCACATCCAAGAAGACCGCCGATCCGGCGTCAAAGGCGCTTTTCGCATTGTTCAGGCTCGTGCGCGCGATTTCGGGAAAAGGGATGGAAGAATCCTGAGGCGGAGATGGGTTATTCCCGGCCGGGTCCAGGATCCAAAGGGCGAGAGCCGCGACCATCAACAGAAAACCGATCAAGAGTAAAGCCACGGGGCGGCGAGTTTGTTTTTTCTTACGCGGCAATTTGAATTTCCTCCTCTTATTCTTTTGGGTCGAGAGCCTCAACCCTGTTCTGAACTGGTATTTCACCTGCGAAAATAATTCGAGATAAAGAACCAAAGATTGGCCGGGCGTTCGGCCAGCCGGCGCATAAAATACGGGTACCACTCCGTGCCGTAAGGCACGTAAATTCGCACCGGGAACCCTTCCCCCACCAGCTGCTCCTGCAGGTCTCTGCGGATGCCATTGAGCATCTGGAACTCCACTGCATGCTTGGGGTAGCCCTTCTGTTGGATCGTTTCCTTCACATGCTTGACCCGCAGGTCATCGTGGGTAGCGATGGCCGGGATCGGCGGAGTTTTTCCATCCCGGCTTACTTCAGGCCTACCCGCGCTTACCGAATGATCGATCAGCAGGTCTGCCAGCCGGTCGAAGTTGGCATCCACGTCCCTCTTCTTCGGATAAGCGACTTCCGGCGGCTCCTTATAGGCGCCTTTGCAAAGTCGCACCCGCACCCCATAGGCAGCCAAGTCACGCACATCCGCTTCGCTTCGATAAAGATAAGACTGGATCACCACCCCCACCGTCTCAGGCCCGAATTCAGCAACCAATTCACGGTAAAGCTGCAAAGTCGAGTCTACCCAGGGGTAATCTTCCATGTCCAGGCGCACGAAGGTCTGGCATTGCCTGGCGCGCTCCAGGATCATCGCCAGGTTCTCGCGGCAGATTTCGTATCCGAGTGCCAACCCGATCTGGGTCAATTTCAAGGAGACGTTAGCTCGCAACCCGGATTCATCGATCGCCTCCAGGATGTCCAGGATATGCTGGGTGGCTTGCCTGGCTTCACGGGGGTTGGTCGTATGTTCACCCAGGTGATCCAGAGTTACCGCCATACCTTTCTGGTTTAAGCTGCGTGTCGTTTGCAGGGCATCTTCCAGCCGCTCCCCGGCGATAAAGCGAGAGGCCGCCCTCCAGGCCACCGGCCATCGGGTAACGATTTTCCGCGCCCAGGCTGCTTTTGAGATGTAGATGAAGAATGACCGGAACATAAGGAGATGACCTTGAGTTTCCTTACAGGTAGATCTGGAATGTTAAGGTTTGTAAATCATTTTAGCACAAAGCTTATCGGCCGTGGAGCAGCCCCGGTTGCAAGAATCGGTACAGGTACGGAACTTGCACTAAATAGCAAAACCACTATACTTTTAAATAACAGGAATTAACAGCATGCTTGTTCAAAGACACTCTCCATCACTCCGCCCTCTAACAACCGCACACCTTGCGCAAACCATGACCCTCTTAGGCCTTTCAGCGCTTGAGCTGCGCGAAAAAATAGAAGCGGCCCTGGCATCGAACCCAGCCCTGGAATTGGTAGATGAACGGCGCTGTCCCACCTGCCGGAGAAGCTTAGCAGGCACGGCGCCCTGCCCACTTTGCAACCGTATCCTGGCGACCACTCCTGAAGAACCGATCGTATTCGTCTCCCCACGTGAAGATTTTCAAAATTACAATGGTGATAGGTCACACGAAATGCCGGAAGACAATTATGCCCAGGCAGCTTTGCACGAGGACCTGCCTCATTTCGTGATGCGCCAGATCGCCTCCGAGCTCCAACCGGATGAACGACCTATCGTAGCCCATATCCTTACCAGCCTGGACGAGGATGGACTCTTAGGGGTGCCGCTGGCAGAGATAGCCCGCTACCATCATATTACCCTGGCCCGCCTAAACCAGATCCTGCGCATCATCCAGCACGCTGACCCCATCGGGGTTGCCTCCCCCAGCCCTCAAGAGGCCCTGCTCGTGCAATTGGAAGTCTTGAGTGAAACCATGCATGTCCCGCCAATGGCTGCCGAAGTGATCAAAACAGGTATGGACCTGTTGAGCCGGCGCCGTTACTCAGAGCTGGGACAGCGGCTGGGCTTACACACGGCGCAAATCACAGAGATTGCCCGTTTCATCGGTGAGAATTTGAACCCCTTCCCAGGTCGCGCCCATTGGGGCGAGATATCCCATAACCGGCAAAACCCGAAATCGAACCAATATACCTACCACTACCCGGACGTCATCATTTCCTGTCTCAACGATAGTGAGAACACACCTTTCATCGTAGAAGTTGCCCTACCCCTGGCAGGCACGCTCAGGATCAACCCTCTTTTCAGGGAAGCGTTGCAACAAGCGCCCCAGGATAAAGCCGAACAGTGGAAATCAGACCTCGAACAGGCAGCTCTGCTGGTAAAATGTCTCCAGCAGCGCAACCATACCATTGTACGCTTGATGCAAACCCTCACCGTTCTCCAGCGCGGTTTTATCCTGTATGGCGATGCGTATATCTTGCCCATTACCCGTGCTTCGCTTTCCAAGGAGCTGGAAGTGCACGAATCAACCATCTCGCGTGCCGTATCCGGGAAGGCCGTCCAGCTTCCGAATGGTCATATCATCCCGATGGCTATGTTCTTTGACCGGAGCCTGCATATTCGTACCGCGCTGAAGAAGATCGTGGAGGGTGAAACCAAGCCCCTCAGTGATACAGAAATTGGTTCCTTATTGGCAGAGCAAGGTTATAAGGTAGCCCGGCGTACTGTGGCGAAATATCGTTCCATGGAAGGCATCTTACCGGCTCATTTACGCCAGACCACTCGCCAGATGCGCCAACCGCCAATTCTGCGCGAGGTAGTATGACAAATTCTTCCCCATTTTCCACTTTGTCCTTACGCAGACAGACTCATGCTCCATATGAAGCCCTCCTCGACCAACTAGCGCATGCGGCCTTAATCTTTGATAGCCGCGAGAAGCGTATTCGCTTTGCCAACGCACAGGCGACCGAGCTGACCGCCTTGACCCGGTTAGAGCTATCGAAGCTGCCGCTCGACTCCCTTTTCCCTACTTTGGACCTCAATTCTCCTGGCATGAAGCTGGAAAACAGCGGGCAGCCGATGGTTGTATCCCTGGTGACAAATGTCAGGCGTAAAGGGCCGCTCATGGATGTCCAATTGACGCCTACCTTTCTTGAACCAGAAGGGAAATGGATCTTGCTGGTGATCGAGCCCTTGAGCCTGGTTGAACACCGCAAAGAGGAGGAGTTTCGGAAAGCTCGACAATGGGAGGCGTTGCAAAACCTGGCCCTGGCGCCCCAAAACCCGGATTTTCCGAGCATTTTGTACAAAGCCCTGGAAGCGGGCAGCACTTTGACAGGCGCCTGTTTATTAGCCATCTATGAAGTGAACAGCCAGGATTACCAGCTGGAGCGAACGGTCGTTTGGGGTCCGGACGGAATGCTACCCCAGCTGATACCTCCCTCGGACCTGTCTGTCTTACAAAGCACGCATGTATGGGTGCCGGGGAAGAGGACCCTTTCAAGCCTCGAAAGGGCGGCACGCGCCGCGAGCTTATCTTACCTGGCCTCCGCCCCGTTAGCCCAGGAAAATGCTTTTACCGGTCTGCTGGTGATTGCCGGCGACCAGCTCATCGCCACAGAACAGACCCTGGTCATATTGCATTACTTAGCTGCAACGATTAATTCTTACCACCAGAACCATGTACTGGCTGTCAACCTCAAGAAGAAAATGCAAGAGCAAGACCACGAGCTGGTGGTGGGCGGAGCGCTCAAAGAAACAGCCCACGATGCGGTCGTTGTAATCGCCCCCGATTTGACCATCCAGGAGCTCAATCCTTCCGCAGAATCCATCCTGGGGTACGCTACCCGTGAGGTGCGCGGCCAACCTTACAGCAATATCCTGGTGGGGGCAGAGAACCTGATCCCGCCCTTTGTTACCCTGGAGGAAGGCCTCAACCTGCATAACCTGGGCAATGTGAAGCTCTACCGGCGCGACGGCAAGACGTTCTTAGGCCAGGTGCGCACAGTGCCGATTGTTGTGGATGGGCAGCTTGAAAACTTGCTGGTCCTGATCCAGGATCTGAGCCAGGAAGAGCATTACCGCTTACGCAACCAGCAGCTCGAGCAGCGCGCCCTGCTCGGCGAGGTAACCGCCATCTTTGCTCACGAAGTTCGCAACCCCATCAACAATATCACGACCGGCTTACAGTTGATGTCTTACACCCTTTCGGAAGAGGATCCCAACCACGAGGTTATCACCCGCCTGCAAACCGACTGCGACCGGCTGGCTGACATGATGAAGTCGGTGCTGAATTTTATCCGCCCGGTTGAATATAAAATGGAGCCGGTCAGCCTGGACCTGACCATCAAGCGCCTATTGGAAAGGTGGCACCCCCACCTGACCCGGGTCAACATTCAATACCAGCTCCAGGTTGAACCCGGCACGCCCCAAATCGAGGGAGATGCGCGCGCTCTAGAGCAGGTCTGGAATAACCTGATCAGCAATGCCATTCAAGCCATGGGACAGGATGGCGGTATGTTATCGGTAAAAATACGCCCCATGACGACTCCCAATAACAATCCCAGGGTTGAAGTAAGCATTTCTGATACCGGCATGGGCATCCCCGAAGAAATTCGGGACCATATCTTCGAACCATTCTATACCACCCACCGCAACGGCACCGGCCTGGGTCTGGCAATCACCAAGCAAATCGTCAACGCCCATAAAGGCGCTATCAACCTGACCAGCATACCTGGCGGCACCGTCTTCCAGGTACAGCTTCCCGTGCTTATTAAATCTTCGAATAATTAACCCAGGAGGGGCCTGACTGATGAGTATTTCAATCTTGATCGTAGATGATGAAGAAAATGCCCGCCATAATATCTCCGACTTCCTCACAGCCAGAGGCTACGACGTCAGCGGGGTAGCCACGCTCAGTGCTGCCACAGAATGCGTAAGATTGGGGAACGCGGATATCGTATTGCTAGACGTCAACCTCCCCGACGGATACGGCCCAGACCTGCTCGAAGAGATCACCTACCTGCCGCTCCGCCCTCCGGTAATCGTGATTACAGCTTACGGGGATGTGGAAATGGCCGTCGCAGCCATGAAAGGGGGGGCTCACGACTTCTTGCAGAAACCGATCCAATTCAGCCAGCTCGAAAAGTCGATCGAGCGAGCCAAGGAGATCGTAGCTATGCGCCGAGAGCTGGCTTACCTGCGCCAGGCTCAGCACCAGCAGCTGGACTTTATTGTTGGGAAATCCAAAAGAATGCAAATCCTGATGGACCATGCCCGGCGGGCTGCCCTTGCTCAGGTCTCGATACTGATCACCGGCGAGACCGGGACGGGCAAAGATGTGCTCGCCAGGGCCATTCATATGATGGGCCCTCGTTCCAAGAAAGCCTATATTCCAATCAACTGCCCTGCCATCCAGACCACGGTGTTGGAATCGGAGCTGTTCGGTTACGAGGCGGGCGCTTTTACCGGGGCCGACAAGCGCAAGATCGGCCTGATGGAAGTCGCCGATGGGGGCATTCTCTTTCTCGATGAAATCTCATCCATGCCCATGGATATCCAGGCCAAGCTGCTGCGGGCCATTGAAGACCACACCTTTTTCAGGGTCGGTTCGACGAAAATGGTGAATGTTGACGTTCAGATTCTGGCTGCATCCAACAAGGATTTGCCAACCCTTATTAATGATGGTAAGTTCCGTGAGGACTTGTATTACCGACTCAAAGTCGTCGATCTTAACCTCCCACCCCTGCGGGAACGCAAAGAGGATATCCCAGATCTGGTGGGCTTGTTCCTCCGCAATATCAACGCCCGCCTGGGTGTCAATATTACCGATGTCACTCCACGGGCCATGCAAGCCTTGATGGAGCATAACTGGCCCGGCAATATTCGTGAGCTGCACCATATGTTGGAAAGAACGGTTTTGTTCTGCGACGAAGGCGCCATCGACCTGGGCGACCTCCCCTCCGATATCCTTAATAGACCCACCTGACATTCAGCCATCACTCTGGCAAAGGCATCCCTGGCAGGGGCAGAAACTCGCCACAACCTGGGTGATCCAAATAAAAAAACAGGTCTCCTTCATGAAGACCTGCTTTTTTATCCTCGAGCCTTGGAGCTAAGGGTTATACCAGATCACAAAACTATCTTTTACACAGAACACCTCATCGCTGAGGCTGCTGATGCAAACCTGGTAGGGGATCAGCGTGCCATTTTGTGCCTCGATCGGGTCGAGTCGCAACATGGTTTGCCCGTCATCGCCGGTGGGCGGGAAGTGATATGATTTCTCGCTTCCATCGGGCATCGTCAGGGTCAAGACCGGTTCAATGGATCGTAAGGGAGTCTTTCCCTCGAAAATGCTGCTGCCGATCTCCTGGGATTGGTCCGAGCTTACAAACTGGTAGCGTTCCCATACCTGCAAGCTGATCGTCCGCAGGGCCTGGGTCTCGGCGAAAGCGTTTTCCTGGGGTTGGTAATGCAGATCCAGATATGCCTGACCGAGGGGCGCCGGCCTGATGCGTAAGTCTGTGGGGGTATCGCTTTGCAAGTGATAATCCAGGCACAGGTTGGTATAGCACTGTCGGAATACCTGGTCGCTTTCCAGGTGCAGCTCTCCAATCGGTTCTCCAGCAACTTCCATGCTCCCGTGCTGGGCAAGATAGTCCAGGAACGGTTGCGGGATATTGTAGCCCTGCCCGCTCTCGACTTCCCAGAAGACCATTCCTTCCACTCCATCGTCCTCCGCCATCTTACCCGGTTGGATGCCAATTTTTTCGGGCACAGGGCGTAAGGAGACGCGCGCAGGGCTGTCCGGGTTGGAAAACAAAACCAGGTTTTCGTAAACCTGTTCCAGCTTTCCATCACTGCCCAGGTACGGTTCGGAAAGGGCAAACCCTGTGAAATCGGTCCCTAACCGCGCAACGACCTCTCGGAAGGCAATCTCGTCCAAGGAGGTAGACAAGGACGGCAGCTTGATCTGGGCCGATAAGGGAGCCTGGTGGCGGCATTTGTTATCGCATTTCCACGCACCATAGGCTAGTAAAGATACCTTTTCGGGTGGGTCGTTTTCCATCCGGTAGAAACCCAGGTTCTCAAAATACTGCTCGTAACGCTTCGTATCCGGGTTGTAATGCACTTCTGTCAGCGGGCGACCGACGAAGCGCGCTCCCCCTAACTGGCGGTACAAAGGCACAAACCCCGGGTAGATCACATGCCCATCAACATAAACCATACCCGGTTGTTCGGGAGCGGGTACAGCCGGCTCAGCCAGCCCTAACTCCAAACCCAGGGGAGAAAATCGGAACCGCTCGCTGGGAGCTGCCTCCAGGTTGTATTCCATGCACCCGGCCTGTATGTACTGGTATTTCCGGTTCTCATGAGAAAAAATTGGGGATATGGCCGGGCCTAAAACTTGCATCCCTCCCAGGTGATCATAGAATTCTCGAAAGAGTACATCCACACCATAAGCCCCCTCAGGAGTGGGTACGAGCAAATAGCTACTGCGGTCGGGAACACAACCGCTGGCAGTCAGGAGGATGAACAGCAACGCAACGATTATAAAAGATCTTCCTTCACCCTTCATAGGTTACCCCCCAATTTCCAGTGAAGTATAGGCTGAGGTTGGCAGGGGTGATTCCATATGATAAAGTCATTGTCCCTGTGAGCGCGGAGCTGCTCAGAGCGTATTTTTCCGCGAGGAATGAATAAACAAAGCCCGTTAAACTGGCGAAAAGAGTTTTGTCCGAGATAAAACCTGCTTATTGAATTGCTGTTACTACCAATTAGACCTGCATTGGGAGCGGATTAGGATTTCCCTGCATAAGAATGATTGCATTCCCTGATTAGTATATCAGCGATGTCAGATCCAGCACAATAAGGATAGATGGGGGAAAACCTAACAAAAATGCAAGGTCGCTCCAAGTTACTCTATTAACCATTTTGATCCCCATCTTCACTGGCATAACAATTGCATCTTTTCAGGTGAGACTCGCCAGGAGAGATACCATGGAAACTTTTCCAACGCCGAATGTAAATACAAGATTGGGATTTCATTACTACCCGGATACCCTCCATTACCGCGAAAGTGATCTGAATGCCTGGTTGCCAGAGTTACGTGCGCTTGGGGCGACCTGGCTAACCCTGGTCGCTCCCCATGATCGAGCCATCCCGGAGCTATTTATCCGCGGATTGGTAGCTGCAGGGATCGAACCGGTATTACATTTCCATCTCCCGCTTGAAAAGCACGCCCAGCTTAATGACCTGCGCCTTTTGTTCCATACCTACGCACGCTGGGGTGTCCACTATGTCGTGCTCTTCGACCGGCCGAATTTGCGTATTTCCTGGCCAGCGACGGCCTGGGTGCAAAGCAACCTGGTCGAGCGCTTCTTAGATGTATACCTTCCTTTGGCCCAGGCAGCCCTCCAGGCAGGCCTGATCCCGGTTTTCCCACCCCTCGAGCCAGGCGGCGACTATTGGGATACCGCCTTTCTCAGAGGTGCGCTGCAAGGTATCCAGCGGCGTGGTCAAAATTCACTCCTAAAAAGGTTCGTTATCGGGGCATATGCCTGGGCAAGCAACCGGTCTTTAAATTGGGGAGCTGGTGGGCCTGAACGCTGGCCCGGGGCGCGCCCTTACCACACCCCCCAGGGTTCACAGGACCAACACGGCTTCCGCATTTTTGACTGGTACCTGGCGCAGGTGCGCGCCGTCGCTCAGATCCCCTGTGCAATCCTGCTGCTTGGGGCTGGTTGCCGGCCTGGAGATCAGAATGATCCGTCCCTGCCCCCGGTTGACCGGGCTGCGCATGCCAAGACAAATCTATCCATAGCAGCCCTGTTGAGCGGGGGGAAAAGAGTCCCCGGCAAGAGCCTGGTAGATCTGGAGGGAATAGAAGAAGCTCCCCCGGAAATCCTGGCATGCAATTTCTGGCTCCTGGCTGCTAACCGGGAAAGCCCCGCAGCTACACATGCCTGGTTCCAGCCGGACGGGAACAGTCTGCCGGTGGTCGGAGCGCTGCTACAATGGGTCGCTAAACAGGAAGGCTCACGGGAACCTGCGCCTGGACCCCAGGTCGCTCCGCTGTCTGCGCCTCATAGTATTCCATCTCGAGCCGAACCAGCCCGCTTTCCACATAAGAACGGTCACTCGATCCAACACTACCTGTTACTGCCAACTTATGAATGGGGAATTGCCGATTGGCACCTGGACGTAATCCGGCCCTTCGTCAAGAAATACCGGCCGACGATCGGTTTCTCACTGAAGGAAGCTGCCCAGGCAGCCCGGGTAACCGTAATCGGTGGGACGCAATCCTTCCCCGATGCAGTCTTGGATCAGCTGCGCGCTGCGAACTGCACGGTAGAGCAGATCAGTGGAGATGGCACAAGTATTGCATCT
>CAZAQS010000066.1:0-20597 GCA_964486825.1 uncultured Anaerolineaceae bacterium
TGGACTGGAGTGGGGCTGGGGGCAACCGGTAGGAGACCCTCCTCTCCATCTTGACCGGGGGTGACCGCAGGAGTTACTGGCGCTGGATTGACCGTAGGTGGTATGGGTTGAGAATTACATGCCGCGAGCAGGCTCGCGATACCGGTGAGAGCGAGGAAAATAGTGGCAATGTATTTGAACACGCTGATAATTTTTCCGATTTTACTTGTGGGGGTTAGAAGAAAAAGCGTAAGTTCACCAACCCAGAGCGAAAGGCCCAAACCATGGTGCTATCAAAATAGTCCAGGGAGGCCATCTGCCTGTTATGCGCTTTCTCTAGTGGATGGATTCCCGGGAAGAGCATTCCTATAAATCTCTTCCGAATGCCCGGGTAGGTTGGCTTTGCAGCCGCCCTCAACAGACGCAGTTTCCCATCAGGGGGAGGCGGCTGCAAAGCGGCGCTCTTCTTCAAGGATTTTCTCAGGTAGGTATCCATTTAGGTATATGGTATTTGGCTTTTCTTTAAGTAAATTCGCACTTGAGATCCGATAACCTATCGTTTTGTTCCTTAAGAAGATGCGACTTCAATGTCTCCCGGCCATAGTGAAGCCTGGATTTCACGGTACCGTTAGGGATCTCCAGGATTTCTGAGATTTCCTGGATCGACAGGTCATTTAGGTAATACAGGACGACGACCATCCTTTGTTGGAGGGGTAACCGCGCAACGGCTTGTTGAAGCTGTTGGAGCTCCTCCTCGAGAATTACAGCCTGAGTGATGGTATTTTTCTTGGTCCCAACCAGCCAATCTGCAAGATCTTCGATTGGGCGGATGAGGCGCTGGCTCCTTTTAACCCAGGTGTAGGATAGGTTGGTCGTCATGCGATAGAGCCAGGGTTCTAAGGGACGGGTGGGGTCGATATGGTGGGCAAACTTATACAAACGCAGGAAGACATCCTGAAGCAGATCGGAAGCAGCTTCATAATCAGCGGTAATGGCAAGGGCCGTCCTATGGACCATATGCTGGTGCCGGTCGTACAAGAGACCCAAAGCTGAGAGGCTGCCAGCTTGTAGTTGTTTGATCAGTTCATGGTCATTTTTCGTTTTCACTGCATTTATATACCCTTCTTATATTATACCAAGCAGAAGAGGGTTTTCTTAATAGCTACCTTAATATGACCCGCCAGTAAAATTTATGGAACCTCGTCATCACCCAGCCGGATTCGTTGGTAAGACCGGTATCGCTCTGGATGGACCCTCCCTTCTTCGAGGGCCTCTTTTACTGCACATCCTGGCTCGTGAAGATGCGTGCAGTCGTTAAACTGGCATTCGGATACCAGGTCACGCAGCTCAGGAAAATATCCATCCAGCTCTTCCGGCTCGATATCCCACAGCGCCAGGGCCTTCAAACCTGGAGTATCGGCTACATAACCTCCTTCATCCAACGGGAAAAGTTGGCGTACTACCGTAGTATGGCGACCTTTTAGGGTTGCCTGGCTTACCTCCTTTACGGATAACCCTAATCCAGGTTGTATTTCGTTAAGCAGGCTAGATTTTCCGACCCCTGAAGGCCCTGCCAAAAGGGAGACCTTCCCACGCAGCTTATCTTTTAGCTCGTCCAGTCCCCTGGTCTGCTTTACGGAGGTATAGATTACCGGATAGCCCAGGGGGTTGTAATGGTCGAAAATCTGGCGGGCCTCTTGAATATCTACGAGGTCTACCTTATTAGCAACGATGGTGGCTGGCAAGTTCTCTTTTTCAGCAGTTACCAGAAAACGGTCCAACATGCCCAGGTGTGGCTCGGGATTGGTAACAGCAAAAACGAAGATGGCCTGGTCTGGGTTTGCGATGATGATTTGCTGGTACTCTCCCCTGGGGGTGGGGGCCAGGCGCGCGATTATACGCTGGCGTGGCTCGATCTCTTCGATCATTCCCCGGCCTTCTTCC
Source organism: uncultured Anaerolineaceae bacterium (assembly GCA_964486825.1). Taxonomy (GTDB): domain Bacteria; phylum Chloroflexota; class Anaerolineae; order Anaerolineales; family UBA4823; genus CAZAQS01. The sequence goes on from CAZAQS010000066.1 coordinate 1,924, forward strand.
AGGCGGCTTACCTTGACCCAGTCTCCGACTGCGGCGATGTCGCCGGTGCGAGGCCCGCGCTTCAACCGGCCGCGCAATCGGCAGACCACAATCTCTTGGCCGGTGTCTACGGTAAAAAATCCAGATTGTACGCTGATTACGATGCCTTTAAGGTGATCCGTCATGGTCCTGTCAATCGCTTATTGTTCTTCGTCTGGCTGCTCTTCCTCAACCGGTTCTGGTTCAGGAGTCTCGGTAGCTGTTGGCTCGGGCGTGGCAGTCACGTCGGGTGTGGGAGTGCGGACGACGCCGATTTGCGATTCCCACCAATATTGGGTGAGCGGCTGGCCGGAGAAGTAATTTTCTATGACCCGGCGGAAAATTGGCGCTGCGTAATCAGATCCCTCGCCCTGGTTTTCTACCAGAACAGCGACAGCAATATCGGGTCTGTTTTCCCTTTCTGAGAAAGTATAACCTGCAAACCACGAATGCGGTTTCCCTACGGTTTGGGCTGTCCCTGTCTTTCCGGCAATCTTTACACCCACGTTGGCAAAGCGGTGCCGGGCTGTGCCGCGCGGGTCTTCAACCACTTTGACCATCGCATCTTGGATGACCTGGAGTGTCTCGTCCGATATCGGCAAGCTACCCTGCGCCTCAGGTTGGAATACATACGAGGGATTGCCATCCGGAGGGGTAATACGATCGATGACCGATGGACGGTAGAGGGTGCCTCCATTCCCCAGGGCAGCAATGAAACGGGCGACCTGCAGGGGCGTGACAGTGGTGTCGCCCTGGCCGATTGCTCCATTGGTGGCATCGATCTGGCTGTTTGGAACCGGGATCGAACCGGCTTTTTCATCTGGAAGCTCGATACCGGTTACGCTGGCCAGCCCAAAGCCGCGCGCCATGTCCGACACTGCTGTTTCCAGCCCCTGGTTGAAGAGGTCCAGCCCAATATGGTAGAAATAGGGGTTGCAAGACCGCATTAAGCCCTCTGGCAAGGTAAGCAATCCGCTGGGAGGCGTTTTTCCATCCTGCTGGAAACGCTCATACGTCCAGTCGTGAAGTTGGAGCCCTTGAAGCTCTGTAAAGAAATATCCGCAGTTGTAAACGGTTTCAGGGGTGTACAACCCTGATTCAAGACCGGCCGCCATGGTGATGATTTTGAACACCGACCCCAATGGATATAGACCTTGGGTGGCCCGGTTCAAGGTGGGTGTGGTGTTCGGGTCGAAGACCTGGTCGATCAGGAACTGGCGGTTGTAATTGGTGGCCTCGAACAGGTTCGGGTTGAAACTGGGAGAAGACGCCATCGCCAGGACGCGCCCGGTATCTCGCTCCAGTACGACGATGGCCCCATTGAAGTCTCCTAAGGCTTCCTGTACCTTGATCTGTAGCTCCTTATCCAGCGTGGTATAGATCGCTTGCGAAGGTTGCGGGTTGGTTTCTGCCAGCTTGGTGATGGTTTTACCTTCTGGGCTGACCACGTACAAAGCGCCGCCCCGGTTTCCAGCCAGATAAGGTTCACCCCAGTTCTCCAATCCTGAACGACCTACACGTTCATCCTGCCGGTACCCCAGGCGTTGGAAATGCTCTACTTCATCTACCTGGATGAGGCTCATATAGCCGGTAACGTGGGGCGCTACTGAGGTCAGTCCGCCATCAAAATAATAGCGTGAACGGAAAGACTGCATGAATACTTCCGGAAAAGCAGCCAGGGCAGATTCGAACCTGGAGATCACATCGGTAGAGAAATCAGCTATCGGCAGGTACCATGCGTTACGGCGATAGTTATCCAGGCGGGGTTGCATTGTCTCTGGGCGAATTTGGCCCTCCGTCATTCGGGATAGGAGGCTTAGCAGGGCTCCATCGCTTTCTGCTGGTAAGCTACCGGCGTCGACGCCCAGGGCTACCGCGTCAGATTGGGCCACCAGGGCGCGCCCTTCACGATCGTAAATATTGACCCGGGAGGGGATGCGATACTCCATCAATAGGTAATTGCCGCCGCTCAAGTCCGGGAGGATCAGTCCGTCATCCCATTGCACGCGCCACTGCCCTTTTTCCAGGCTCAGGTTCATCACAGTTTCTCGAGGGTTGATCTCGCCTATCAATACGCTGTGTAGGGCGACTCGGTAACTTACCTGGGCATTATAGGGGTTAACCAAGGCTGATAAGATCTCGTAGTCAATGCCCGGTTTGTCCAGGGCTGCTTCTGTGGCCACCCGGGAGTATTTTTTCGTGAACTCTTCCTGCGTGATTGCATCCTGGCTTACAGATGTAAGCATGGCATACATGCTAGAGTAGTCCTCGTTTTGCCAGGCCTGCAAATAATCCACAACAATCATGCTTGGGTCCGGCGCGCTGGTGGTACGGACCGATACTTCACTCAGCGTGGGAGACGGCTCCTCTGTAGGGGGATTGGTTTGTGTGTCAACCACCCCCCGCTGGCACCCTGCAACCAGTAACAGAAGAAATAATATCAACCAGGTGCTTTTATTCATAGACTTCCTGTAAGTTTTGAGCCAGGTGTTCACAAATGGAACAAGCCTCATTATCAGTAGAAGGGCAACCCTTGGGTACCTGCGCTGTCGTTTCAATGCCAAAGGATTCTAACAAGCGGGTTAATGTACAAACTGGCAACCCCACCACGTTTGCATAACAACCGTTGATCTCGTCGACAGGGTGGAATTCAACGTGTTGGATGGCATACCCACCCGCTTTATCAAAAGGATCCCCCGAAGCGATATAGGCCTGTATTTCCTGGTCAGAATATGACCGCATACGCACCTTTGTCGCACATATTTCTCGCTCGATCCTGCCATCTTGGGTGTGTAAAACGACCACCCCTGTCAAGACCTGGTGCGTACGTCCGCGTAGACGATCCAGCATCTCATAAGCTTCTCTTTCGTGACCGGGTTTTGCAAGGATTATCCCTTCAGGATCAACGACGGTTGTGTCCGCTGCGATGACCAGGCTACCAGAGGGCATTGATTTGGAAACAGCGCGCGCCTTTTCCTCTGCTATCCGAAGCACATACTCCCGGGCCCCTTCATCGACCAGCATGCTCTCATCTACATTAGCGGGCAGCACATCGAACTCCCACCCACCTAAAGACATTAACTCTTTACGGCGGGGGGATACAGAACCCAGGATAAGTTTATCGGTCATATCCAAGCAAGCAATCCATTTTTTGCCCCTGATTTCCAATCATGCACGGATAAGGGCAGAGCTACCGATAGTTTACTATAGTTTGATTAATAGCTGGAGAAGTAAGTATTGGTTCGTCGCATTCCAGGCAGGATCACTTCAGAGCCGTAATTGGGCGATGGATAAGAATAGGGAATTCCCTAAAGTAAGTCGTAAGGGTAATCCCTACTAGAGTTTAGAAATTTTCCCCATTGTTGCACGAATAACAAAAGTATATAGTATTGGGCGTTGTGGGTCGCAATATTTTGATCATTCAAGCATTGACGGTAGCGTGACCCGAAAAAATAGAACCGATTTATTAATGGTAAAAGAAGGAGGACAACTTAAACCATGAAAAAACTCACATTCTTATCTCTCTTTATCGTGCTGGCGATGCTCTTAGCAGCCTGTGAGCCAGCCGAAACAGAACCGGGATTTGGTGAGACACCTGGAGTACCGCCCGCGGAGACTCCTGCCGATCCTATGTTGACCCCGGTAGTACCGGATGCGACTCCTGTCGTACCCGATGACACTCCTGTCGTGCCGGATGATACTCCTGTCGTACCCGATGAGACTCCCGTTGCCGTAGAAGATCCTGGCGACAGCCCCAACTGGGCTAGCAACCTCATGAACGTTCAAGTCCGCAATTACGAAGATGAAACCATCGGTGATGTGGACGAGATGATCTTGAGTCTAAACGGACAGAATGAGCAGATTGCCTACGTCGTCGTCGGTGTTGGTGGCTTCCTCGGTATCGGTGAGCGTCACATCGCAGTGCCATTCGAGGCGCTGGAGCTGGTCAGGGAGACTGATGATCCCACGAACTACGCTTTCTATATCGATGCGACACGGGAACAGGTAGAGAACCTGCCGGAGCTGGATTACAATGTGCTCGATTTCACCATCCCTGATTGGGATGTCCGCTTCCGCACAGGTTGGCAGGAAGGGACCATCGTAACTGACCAAGAAACCCCTGTGGATGAAGCAACTCCTACTCCGGATGCTGCCACTGGTGAGGCTGAAGCAGTAGCTCAAGGAGATCTCTTCAGCAATGTACATGCCATCCGTGTAAGCCGGCTGCTTGGATCGACAGTCTATGATGATACCGTCGTTCGTGACCCTGCCGTTCCTGCTGATCCGGCCCAGCCCGCTGATCCTGGTACTCCGGGAACTCCTGCTGATCCGGCCCAGCCTGCTGTTCCAGCCGATCCTGCCGCTGCGGCAGATCCTCGGAACGCTGAGCGCTTAGGGCATCTCGAAGATCTGATCGTGGATTACCAGACCGGCATGGTCGAGTATGCTATCGTTGAAGCCGACAATGCGCTAGACCTGACCGATCCCTGGATCCCAGTGCCCCTGCAGGCCCTGAACATTATGGTCGAGGGACGCGACACCTTTGTTGGTGCTACCACGGATTATCTGGTCCAGGTTGACCGAGATCAGCTCGTACAGGCTCCTGGCTTCCAGGTTGGCGCTCTTCCGCTTGTCGAAGACCCCAACTGGGACACTGGAGTGCGTGATTACTGGGTAGTCGAGTAAAAATGATCTAACCTAAGCTCACTTGCTTAGTTATGGGGCTGCCCAGCTTTTCGGGCAGCCCCTTTACCATTCTGGCTATTCCCCCCTGGTACTTTCATATAACACGTTGTAAAATCAGGTGTCGAGTCCGTGTAAAGCGCCTCGTGTGCCTTATCTGGCGACGCTATGTTTTCAATTCCATTCTCAAATCGTTACAATACTATATCCCAGGAGGAGCTATGCAGGTACTCAAAGATCGAATTCTTAAGGAGGGAAAAAACCTGGGCGGAGGCATCCTGAAGGTGGATGGATTCATCAACCACCAGGTGGATCCCCGGTTGATGCAGGCTTGCGGGCAGGAACTGGCGCGCCGCTTCAGAGATGTTGGCGCGACGAAGGTGCTGACAGCCGAGATTTCGGGTATCGCTCCTGCATTGACCACGGCTCTAGAGTTAGGGCTGCCAGTTGTGTACGCCCGCAAGCACAAGCCGATCACCATGCCGGACCAGGTCTTCCTGACCCTGAGTCCCTCCCATACAAAAGGGCGCATGGTTGAATTGATCGTTTCCCCGGAGTACCTGGCAGGTGGTGAAAAGATCTTGATCATTGACGACTTTTTGGCTAGCGGCGCCACGATCCTGGGACTGGTCAGGCTGGCCCAAACGGCAGGAGCAGTCATTGTGGGGATCGGGGCTCTGGTTGAAAAGACCTTCGAGGGTGGGCGGGATTTGCTGTCTCCGTTGGGCGTCCCTGTAGAATCCCTTGCCCGCATTTCTTCCATGGAGGGGGATCAGATTATATTTGTAGATGGCAATAGCCGGTAGCCGAAAGCGCGAAAACAAATGGATACCATTGTAATTTTAGATTTCGGGTCTCAATATGCCCAGCTTATAGCACGCACGGTCAGGGAAGTAAGCGTATATTGTGAGCTTTACCCCTGGGATACGGACCCGCAGCAGGTAATGCACCTTAATCCAAAGGGCTTTATCCTCTCCGGAGGTCCAGCATCTGTTTACGACCCTGGCGCGCCTCAAATTCCGGCTTATGTATTAAAATCCGCTTTACCCATTCTGGGTATCTGCTACGGCATGCAAGCATTAACACATGCGTTGGGAGGCCGGGTGGCCTCATCCCGGGATAAGGAATATGGGCTGGCCCAGCTCCGAACGGCCTATCCCAACCCGCTTTTACCGCCTGGAGAGCAGCGTGTGTGGATGTCGCATGGAGATCGAATCGAACAGCCCCCTGCGGGGTTTTTACCTTTAGCAGAAACAGCTAACTCACCCATTGCAGCCATGGGCGACCTGGAGCGGAGTTATTACGGCGTGCAGTTCCACCCCGAGGTGCGCCATACTCCGCAAGGGAAGGAGATATTACGGCGCTTCGTCGTAGGAATCTGCCAGGCCAGGCCGGACTGGACGCCCGAATCGATCATACTGGAGGGGGTAAAGCGAATACAGCAACAGGTTGGAGGAGAGCGAGTTCTGTCAGCAATAAGCGGGGGAGTTGATTCTAGCGTAGCGACAGCGCTGGTACACCGGGCCGTTGGTGACCAATTGGTGGCAATTTTCGTCGATAACGGGTTGATGCGCCAGGGAGAAGTGGCTCAAGTGGTGGAAGTATTCCGGCGTAACCTGGGCGTGGAACTTATTGCCGTAAATTCCGTATATAATTTCATGGAAGCATTGCGTGGTGTGGAAGAGCCTGAAAGCAAGCGTAAGGTAATTGGCGAACTCTTCATTCGTACATTCGAGGAGCAGGCCCGCCAATTAAGCAGCTCTCAAGCCAATGAAGGTTCCATCCCCCGCTTCCTCGTGCAGGGTACCATCTATCCGGATGTGGTGGAGTCAAGCGCACCGGACCGGTCTAAGGCAGCCCGCATTAAAACACACCATAACGTGGGAGGCCTGCCCGAGGACATGCACTTTCAATTGGTTGAACCACTGCGTTATTTGTTCAAGGATGAGGTCCGGGCAGTAGGTGAAGCGTTAGGCTTGCCTCCTGAATTAGTGTGGCGCCAACCTTTCCCCGGGCCAGGTCTGGCAGTCCGCTGCCTGGGAGAGGTCAATAGCCAGCGCCTGGAACGACTGCGTGCCGCGGATGCAATTCTGACAGAAGAGCTGGCTGAAGCCGGCCTGCTCCATATGCGCCAGGAGGATGGCCTCGAAGGCGGGACAGCCCAGGCCTTTGCGGTCCTCCTACCCGTCCGATCGGTAGGTGTGATGGGAGACCAGCGCACCTATGAAGAGACCATCGTGCTGCGTGCAGTGACAACGGAAGACTTTATGACTGCAGACTGGGCTCGCCTGCCTCACGATTTGCTGGCCCGCATTTCCAACCGTATCGTAAACGAGGTAGCAGGTGTAAACCGCGTCGTATATGACATTACCAGCAAACCTCCCGCCACCATTGAGTGGGAGTGAGCGACCATTTCGGGACAGAAGGTAATAAAAGGAGTATACATCATGGATTTTGGAGCAGTTCTTTCTCGAGCCTGGCAGATCATCCGCAAGCACAAGGCTCTTTGGATTTTTGGCATCCTCGCTGGTTGTACGGGCGTCGCTTCTTCTGGTGGAAGCAACACAGGCGTCCGCTTCAGTGGCCAGGACGTGCCTGGCCAGTTCGAGCCATTCCTACGCCAGTTCGAGAGGATTCCCAACTGGCAGATCACAACCCTGGTTTTAATTATTATACTTATTGTGATTGCTCTTGTACTCCTGGCGATTATTTTGGGTACGGTAGGGCGCATCGGCTTGATCAGGGGTACATTACTGGCTGAACAGGGTACCGAAAGGCTTCCTTTCGGATTTCTATTCTCCGATAGTTTAGGGTACTTCTGGCGGGTTTTGCTTTTCAATCTGGTGGGGGGAATCTTGCTAGGTATTGTCTTCCTCATTGTAGGTTTACCCCTCTTGATTCTCACCTGCGGGACTGCTTTATTGTGCTTGTTCCCCCTGTTTTGGTTCTTTCAATTGGTCATCGAACAGACCAATATTGCCATCGTTGTGGAAAATACCGGCATCAGAGACGGTTTGCAGCGTGGTTGGGAGGTAGTAACGAAAAACCTGGGTCCTATGATCGTCATGGCTTTGATCTTGTACCTGGGCGTTAGCTTGATCGGCGGCTTCATCATCGGTCTGCCCATTGCGCTGGTTGTTGTGCCTGCGGTAGCAGGGGTGGTTTGGGGTGGCCTGGATCCTTCTGGGTTTCCACGCTTCGTTGGTCCTGGCATTTTGATCGCCGGCCTGTGCCTGGTAGCTTACCTGCCTGTCCTCTTGGTGTTGAGCGGCATCTTGCGAGCCTATATCTCTTCAGCATGGACGCTCACCTACATGCGTTTGACCCGCCGTCCAGCTCCATCCATACCCGAAACACCAATGGATCCTATTCCACCCGCCGTATAAGCCAGATCCATGGTATATCAGCAGGGGCAGGTCAATGTCCTGCCCCTGCACCAATGCCCAGGAAATACCAGGGCCTTTAGGCACAGCTTGTGTTAAAATTCCGTTCATGGCTAAACACCTTCATTGGGTGAGCCCAGGACGGATTTTTCCCTGGCTGATTTTCCTGCTGATCCTCTTGTTCGCAGATCGTACATTTGCGCAACCAGCCTTCAGCTCGAGCGTTACCTCCCTCCAAATAAATAATTTCCCGCGTATCACGGGTTACCTCGACGTACGAGATGAGTACGGAGATTTTGTTCCCAGGCTACAGGTAGAACAGATCGTTGTCGTTGAAAATGGGGTCACCCAGCCGGCTGGAGAACTGCTGCAGCTGAACTCGGGGGTTTTATTTGCCGCGGTTGTCAACCCGGGTGCATCATTTGCGATCCGTGATGGTCAAGGTTTCTCCCGGTACGACGGGCTCCTCGAAGCTCTAAGCGAGTGGGCAGTATCTCAAGATGGGCAAGGTTTAGATCTGAATTTGTTCATTACAAATGGCCCCGAGATCTACCATCTTTCCGATCCCCAAGAATGGATGGCGATCCTGCTGGGTCACCAGGCTGATTTCCGAAATGCCGAGCCCAATTTGGACGTGCTCGATCGGGCGATCGACATCGTCTCGGGGTCTTCGCCGTTACCCGGGATGGGCAGAGCGATCTTGTTCATCACCCCACCTTTAGAAGGAGACTACAGCCTCGGCTTGCAGAATCTTGCCTCGAGAGCCCAAGGACAAGGCGTGCGTATCTTCGTTTGGATGGTTGCCTCACCTGATGCCTTTAGCAGCCGTGCGGCAACACAACTTGTAGAGCTTGCGAGCCTCACAAAGGGCTATTTTTTCGCATACTCTGGAACTGAACCTATTCCCAACCTGCAGGGCTATCTCGAACCTCTCAACTCGGTGTACCAGTTCAGTTATGAGTCTCGAATTGTCGAAGGTGGTACTCATGAACTGTACCTGGATATATATTCTCAAAGGGTCTGGCGGGATGGTATTTTTACTGCCAAAGACCTGTTGGCCTCCACCGCCTCCTATTCGTTTGACCTGGATATCCGGCCTCCCACACCTGTATTCATATCTCCTCCCTCATCTATCGAGCGTATCGATGGACAACCCGGCGCCTCCGATCCGCTTGAGCTTTCCCCGGGCGAACACATCCTGAATATCCTGATTGAATTCCCCGACCGGATGCCGCGCGCCTTAGCTGCTACGACCCTATATGTGGACGGTTTTCCGGTCGCCCAAAATACCGTGCCTCCTTTCGATAGTTTCCGCTGGAATTTAATGGGCTATATTGAAAATTCCGAGCCAGTATTGAGGGTGGAAGCGGTCGATAGCCTGGGTTTGAAGGGCGCAAGCATCGATACTCCAATCCGCATCACGGTTACCCGCCAACCTCGCACCCTACGTTCTATCCTATCCAATCATGTGCCGCTTGTAGCTGGTGTGATTGTGGTCTTATCCGGTGCCGTGCTCTTCCTTGTTTTGATCTTAGGTGGAGGGCTCAGGCCAAGTGTTTTTGGTTTTGGTAAGGGTAGGCCCGGGAAAGGCTCTCGAGAGAATAGCCTCTCCAACAAACGCTCCGATCCATTAACTCAACCGGTGGCCGTACGAGAAGAACATTCGGGCCGCCGTCTACCCGGTTGGATGAATCCTTTACATTGGTCGGGACGTACCATTCCGCATAAAGCGCACGCCTACCTGACCTGCCTGTCTGAGAAAGATCGGGAGAAGATGATTGCTCCCCTTCCTGTAGCGGCAGAAGATCTCAGTTTTGGTAAAGATCCGCAGCAGTGTACGATCATTCTGGATGAGGCTTCTATCGAAGCTTTGCATGCCTGTTTGAAGCGAGAAGGCGATTCCTATCGCATCAAGGATATGGACTCGACAGCCGGCACATGGGTGAACTATACGCCGGTCTCTGGAGAGGGGACGCTCTTGGAACATGGCGATCTCGTCCATATCGGGAGGATGGGATTCCGCTTCACCCTGCGTACCCCGTCCAAACAGGCCAGGCCTGTCATCACCCCGCAGGAACCACCCGAATGATCCCTTCCGAGCGTACTCACCTGCAAGCCGTCGCCGCCACTCACCCCGGAATGAAGGGTAAGAAGAATGAGGATCGTTACGGGGTATCTGCCCACGTAATCGGTTATGAGAATCCGGTCCCTTCAACTTTAGCCATCGTCTCTGATGGCATTGGCGGGCATCGCGCCGGAGAAGTAGCCGCAGAAATGGCTGTAGAAATTATTAGCCGTACGATCTCGGAGAGCGACGCTTCCCAGCCCCAGGAAGCGCTGAAAGAGGCTGTCATTGCAGCCAGCCAGGCCATTCGCGCCCAGGCTGACTCGGACCGGTCGAAACAAGGCATGGGGGCCACTTGCGCTTGCGCCTGGATAATCGGCGATAGGTTATACGTTACCTACGTGGGTGATTCTCGAATTTACCTGGTCCGCCAGGAGACGATCCACCAGCTTAGTACAGATCATACCTGGATTCAAGAGGCCATCGATATAGGATTGATGACCCCTTCTGAAGCTGAAGGACATCCCAACCGGCATGTGATCCGGCGTTTCCTGGGGTCTGAGACTCCGCCTGAGGTAGATATGCGCTTGCGCCTGGATCCAGATGATGAGGATGAGCAGGCTGAAGCGCGCCAGGGCATGTCTCTCCAACCAGGGGATTGCTTGCTACTGTGCACAGACGGTTTGACGGACCTGGTGGAGGATTGGGAAATCCTGGCCAGGCTGAAGCATCCGGTCATGGAGGAAGCTCTGCAGGGTTTGATCGACCTTGCCAACCGCCGCGGTGGTCACGACAATATCACCATGGTTGCCTTGCTAATGCCGGAACAATTCCCCTCCCAAATTGTTCCCCCATTGATGGGTGAGACCATTCCAGTACAAATGAATGTTCCTCGGAAGAGGATTTTCTCCACACGAGCGGTATTGTTCTCCTGCCTGGGCGTTGTATCCCTGCTCCTGATGGGAGTATTGGCTGCCACCACATTCGGTTTGTTATCTCTCCAGGCTGACCCTACTGCTACGCCCACCCCCACCCAAACCGTTTCGACTACAACACCCACATCCCTTCAAGCCACACAGGTTGCTACCAATACCAATGAAGCGCTCCCGGTCCCCGCAACCAGGACCGCGCCGGTACAGCCGCGGGCAACTTATACTGCCTGGCCGACTTCTACCCCTCTAATCCTACCCATTGTGCCATTGAATACACCTGTACCCACGCTTCCCATTACTCCAACCAGTCCTTGAGCTGGTACGTATGCTCGATCAGGGCAATTCGGAATAATAAACCCGGTTGCCGGTGGCGATGAAAATCGTACGGTTGGGGCTGATGGTGAAAGCGGTCGCCTCCCCCTGTCCCAGGTCCGTTAGAGAACGAAACTGGCGTTGGAATGTCAGGCGCAGGCTAAAGTGATAAATGGCCTGGTTGACGGGATCCAGCAGGTATACAGAGGGGTCGGGAGGTTGCGTGTACAAAATTTGAGCGAAGGGGGCGTCATGGATGATGGGTCCATTTTGCCGCCCGGTCCTGGAATCATAAAATATGGTTGGGTCCTGGCAGCGGGTCGGAGATTCTTGTAGGCCACTGAAGGTGCAGGTAGTGATATGACCGTCGGAATGCAGTAAGTATAGATCGTTGCGATTGACTGCCAGGTCGACCACATCGGGCATAAAGGGGACCTGGGAGCCGAAGAACAGGCGAGGCTCCCGGCTCAGATCGATGTTTCGGTAGATCCAAACTGCGTTTGCTGGTGGATCGAGGACGTACAGGTCGCCCGAATCATACGTGAAAGCCAGCGGTCCTCCCCAATTCGTTTGTGGAGGAGCCGGAGAGTTCGCTACCGGTAAACTACCAGGGATGCAGTACAGCAAATTAGCGTTTGCATCCATCGCCAGTACCGTTGCCTTCAGGTTATTCCCTTTAGGGAGAGGGGATATATCGATGATCGGGCCAATGGTGGGGCTGCCGGTGCACATAAAATCTGGGTCTCGCTCGTACCCACGTCCAGTCAGAATCGCCCGGGTTACGGTTCCATTTGAAGAGTCCAGGAGATACAGGTCCGAATCCGTTGCGATCATTCTGGTAATATGGGCAGTTGGCCCCATTCCACCAGTGATGGCCGGTTTGAAATCGAGGCGCTCGATATGGTCCATGCCATCTAGTGCCTGGCGGGCATGGGCGCGTAAGAGCTCAGAATCGGCAGTTACGAGAAAGCTTTCGGCCTGGTTCAGGAAATGCAGGCTGATTTCCCAGTCGGTGCGTACTTCGACAGGATCTGATTTTGAGTTGGCCTGTTGGGCGGCAGCCAGGGCTTGCTCGTAGAAAACCTGGTATTGCGCGCTGCGACCGCGTTGGAAGTACATCATGCCACCCGTGGTAGCAACGACCACAGCTACCGCCACTGCCACGAAAACCATCGTGGAGGCAGGTATGGTGAATAGGCTCTCATCAGGTAGGATCCGCCTGAGTAGCTTGCGTAGAGCCTCGGAAACTCGCAGCCAGATGCGCAGTAAGAATGCTGCCAGGGCAGGGATGGCTTTCGTGAAGGGCGCTTTATCGGCCTTTGTCTTCTCCGGCCTGGGTTGGTCCAGCTTGACGGCTGCACCGCTGCTGCCTGTGTTTTTTGCCTTACCCAGCCATCGAGGCTTTACTCGGGGTTTCGCTTGAGCATCCTGTGTTGCTTCAGGCGCCCGCGAATGTATTTCAGGTTCTTTCCCAGGCGTGGTTTCAATTGCAGGCGCCGAAGCTGGCTCTGCAACCTCAGCTGGGTCGGCGGGGATGGGATCAGCGCCAGGCATCTGGTAGTGCAAGGGGAATGGGGCCTCTTCCCCTGGTAATTCTGGTTCCTCAGGTTGGGCAGCTTGGCTTGCAATCTCCACCTGCTGTGGCTCTGGCTGTACATCTATTCCTGGAAGGACCGGGGGCGTCTCGGATAAATCCGCTTCTACGCTTGCCTCAGCCTCGGGAGCAGGATCTGGATCAGGCAGGTTGGGCAGGCCACCCGGAACCGGCTGCACCATGGGAGAAGCCGGTTTTAGTCTCATCATGCGCAGTTTGCCCGTGCCTCGCAACACCTGGATCAGCACGGCATTCAGCTCATCCCCGGCCTGGCTGATCAAACGCCTGCGCAGGCTCTCGATGGCTTGCTTCTGCACATTTTGCAAGGCCACTGTGGTCCAGGCTGCTGGCGGCTGGTGGGACAGGATGATCAAATCGTTGTTTTGAAGCCGGGATTGGAAGAAACGCATCGAGACCGAACGCGTCAGGCCCAGGCCCCTACCGGCTGTTTGGGGATCATGTAGATGCTGTGTATCTTGTGAGGTGACCAGGATGGCATGCGTTGGCCCGCATTGGCCCAGGGTCAATACATCTTCTCGCAGCACAGCTACTTCTAGCCAGCCTGTCCCCTGCCTGCCGCTGCTTGAGCTGCGCAGGTTCCTGTCCAGGAGATATTGGTTAAGGGTATCCGCACATTTTCGTTGAGCAGATGTAATCGATCCGGGTGTTTTATAGTATATCTGGGCCAGGCGAGCCAGCAATTCTTCCTGTTGATGGTCGGTGAGCGGTGCATTCCCTGTTAATGTGAAGTAAAGGATCAGGCGATCCCTTTCTCTCCCACGCGCAGTTTTTCGAGGGGGTGTAGCCATGTACACCCCCGGAAAGCCCGGCTGGTCTTGTGCATTGGAGCGTGAAAGGGGAAACAGGTTGAGATCTAGGAGCATGGAATCCTGTTGGTCTATCGACAAAGGGATTTCAGTAGGATCTTCAGGCATCGTCAAAGGTTATTGATCATAGCTGACATTATACTGGTAAAATGCGGGAGCGTGAGTTCAAACAGCACGCCAGTCGGAACGTTCCACCATCGACGAAATCGCATCGAAACCATGAACCTGGAGGGGTTATGCAGTTGAGCGTTATCCGCACATTACCAGATATGGAAGCCCTCAGAGAAGAATGGAACGGGCTGCTATTTTCCAGTGCAAGTCATGTGCCGTTTTTGCGGAATGAGTACCTGTGTACGTGGTGGAGCGGTTTGGGGGGCGGAGAATGGGAGGCGGGTGAGCTATTTGTGATCACTGCTCGAGATTCTTCCGGTCAGCTGGTTGGCATTGCACCGTTTTTCTCTGCCAGGAACCGGGAGGGATCGCCAGCCCTAATGTTCTTGGGAAGTATTGAGATATCGGATTACCTGGATTTGATTGCGCCTCCTGATACCCTGGATGGGTTCGCCGAGCAGCTGCTTGTTTACCTGGAAAATCAGGTTCCTCCCCAAAACCTTGTGCTGGATTTATATAACCTGCTGGAGAGCTCACCCACCCTGCCAGCGTTAGAGGCTGCCGCCAGCAGGACTGGCTGGCAGTTCTCCACACAGCCGCTTCAGCAATGCCCGTATATCCCTCTACCTGGGGATTGGGAGACCTATCTGGCAGGCATCGACAAGAAGCAGCGCCACGAGATCAGGCGAAAGATGCGCCGGGCTGAAGAGTATACCCTTCCGGTGCGTTGCTATTTGGTGGAAGATGGTGATCTGCTGGATGCAGAGATCGAGGCCTTTTTCGAATTGATGGCCAAGGATGTTAATAAAGAATCCTTTTTGACCCCGCAGATGAGACAGCAGATGAAACAAATCATCCAATTGGCCTTCGATCTGGGTTGGCTCCAGCTGGCTTTTATCGAGGTGGGTGGTAGAAAAGCTGCTGCTTATTTGAACCTGGATTACGACGACCAGATCTGGGTGTATAACTCCGGTTATGACCCGCAGTTCCGCGATATCTCACCCGGCTGGGTGTTGTTGGCTTATATGATCAAGCAAGCCAATCAAAAGGAACGCCGAATTTTTGATTTCCTGCGGGGAAATGAAGAATATAAGTACCGTTTTGGGGCCATCGACAGGCGCGTGATGAGGGCTATGCTGAGCTGTCCTTAACGGAACAAAGGCCTGGGGATCCCCATGCCCTGTGTCTGTACACTTTCAGGCTGCTCGCTCCAGATTCCGGGGATCGAAGTACCGCAGTTGGGGCAGGCGCCATCCCTGGTCAGGTTGTACTCTTTGATCACATAGCTGCTACGTTCGATCAAGGTCGCCTGGCATTTAGGGCAGTTCGTGTTTTCGTATTCATGTACCCGGCCTGGCAGGTTGCCCGCGTAGACGTAATTCAATCCCGCTTCCTGGCCGATCTCGGCAGCCCGCAGCAGCGTGGCTGGAGATGTATGAGCTGGGTCAGGCATTTTGTAATCCGGGTGGAAAGCGGTAACGTGCCAGGGGATGTCTGGCGATACGGAGGAAATATATCGGGCCGCATCCATCAGCTCCTCTGTGCTATCGTTAAATCCGGGCACCACCAGTGTAACCACCTCGACCCACAACCCGATCTCGTGCGCCATCTGGATCGTATCCAGGATGTGCTGCAACACGCCTCCCAGTTTGCGATATTGGCGGTCTTGCATGGTTTTTAAATCGATTTTATATCCTACGATATGGGGGCGCAAGAATTCCAATACTTCGCGGGTGGCATTCCCATTCGAGATATAGGCGCATTGCATTCCGGCCTGGCGGGCCTTTTTAAATATCTCAACTGCCCACTCGCTGGTGATGAGCGGCTCGTTATACGATGAAGCGACCACGCTTACACCAGCCTTGCGCCCTATTTGAATGAGTTCCTCCGCAGACAGCTTGCGGACATATGCCAGAGAAATATCCGAAGCAGGCTCGCGCATTGCCTGGGAGGTAACCCAATTCTGGCAATAAGAGCAATGGAAATCACACCCGAGCATGCCGAAAGTCAGGACTTCGCTGCCCGGCAAGATATGGAAGAAGGGTTTCTTTTCGATCGGGTCAGCCTGCAAGGCGCCCACATAGCCCCATGGAACGCGTAGCTTCCCGGATTCGTTGAAACGGACCTGGCAAATCCCCCGCCTGCCCTCCTTGATGAGGCAGCGGTGACCACAGGCATAACAGCGCAGGGCAGCGTCCGGCAGCGCCTGGTACAAGCTGCCTTCAACCGTTAATTCATCTAAATATCTGCCCAAATCAGTCATCTTACACACTCCATAGTAATACCAATTACGAAAGTTCGATTTTTTACAGCCAGCGGTATTCTTCGAAAACACCTGCTCAACCGTGCAAGTCCAATTATAATCAAGTCATGCTGACAATAGTAATCCAGGCTGGAGGTGAATCTCGCAGGATGGGACAGGACAAGGCATTGGTCCCGTTCCTGGGCCAACCGCTGATCCAGAGGGTCATCCAGCGAGTTGGCGGGCTGGCCGATGAACTGGTCATCAATTCAAACCGGCCAGAAGCGTACGCCTTCCTGGATTTGCCCGTCCTGCCTGACATCATTCCAAAACGTGGTGCATTGGGAGGGCTTTATACAGGCCTCGTAATCGCCCGGATGCCCCTGGTTTCCGTCATCGCATGTGATATGCCCTTCGCCAACGCCACATTGCTGGCTGAAGAACGGCGCTTGTTGGAAGAATCCGGTGCAGATGCCGTGATTCCATTGACCGAGCATGGCACTGAGCCTTTCCACGCCGTTTACCGGCGCGATCGCTGCCTGCCGCTGGTCAAGGCTGTTCTGGATGCCGGTAGCTGGCGGGTCAACTCCTGGTTTGGGGAAGCGAATCTGCTCTTGCTGTCCCCGGAAGAAGTAATCCGGTTTGACCCGCGCCGGCTGGCATTCAGGAATGTCAACACCCCTGAAGAGCTGAGCCAGGCGGAGCAATTGGCATTCGGTGAAAGCGGATCACAGCCAGAGGGAGGCTGGTGAATATGGAACAAATTTCCCCCAATTGGGGCCTACTACTGGCTCAATTACCGGTGTATCTGGTACTGCTGGTTGGGATTATCCTCGCGGCAGTCACGTGGCAGAAACACCCACGCGTATCGCTGCTGGCAACCGGCGGTCTGGGTTTGATCCTTCTAACAGCCCTGGTTTCCAACTTTTTTGGTTCCAACTTGCCCTTGTATTTGCATATCCGTGGGCTGCCAGCCAGGTTGATGGGAGTCGTCCTGTTGGTGGTCAACCTGGCTCGCTCCCTTCTTACCGCAGCCGGGTGGGCGCTTGTCCTGTGGGCAATCTTTGGCTGGCGCCGGGATAACCCGGCCCAATCCTGACACAATCTCTGCCGGTCATCGTGAGGGGAAAGTGAAATACGATTGGTATACCCGATTTTTTCTTGCTTTTGCCGCTGCATTGCTTGTAGGAGCTGTCTCGAGCTGTGCTCGGAAGCAAGATGAGCTACCCATAACCATCACAGCCACTCTTCCCAGACCTACAGCCACCCCTGTTAAAACCGAGCTCCCTCCTCAACCCACACAAACTGTTCCGATCCAGGTCCCAGGACCGGAAATTAGCCCGGCCCAGCAGGCGGCGCGGGATTTCTTTGACTTGGTCAGGCAGGGCGAAATCGAGCAAGCTCTATCCTACTGGGATTTGCATGCGGAAGATACCCGTAACTTCGAGCGCCTTGCCAGGGATTGGCATGCCCAAAACCTGCAATTCTCAATTGGGGCAGTGGCGTACAGCGGGTTTGTATCGTCCGGTGATTTCCAGGACTTGGAGCAAGACGACCCGCGCATAACAACAGCTAGCGTGGAGGTCACGATTGGCGAGCGGCCCTATTACCTGATGCTTGCCAGGTCGAACGGCGACTGGCGCATGAACGGTCTACTGGTAAGGGAGAGTGAGTAAGTGGCAGGGCCTGAGCTTCCGTACATCCTGAAGTTCGTTTCCCATTCCAGGCCATCCCCTCCCTCGCGCTGGCAATCCTCGTTGCTACAGTTTTGTTCATGGCTGGATGTGGGTGGGGTTGGCAAGTGCAGCGAGACCGCACGGTTGTTTGGGCCATGCTTCAACACAGCCTCTTCCTCGTGCTCATATCCATGTTTGATTGGGTTTAAGGGTTAATCAGATGCATTTATAATTACTCCATGCTCAACGGCAGGCTACTCTCCCGGAATGAAATCAGGAATATATGGAGCATCGATCGAAGTGAAGTGATCGATGGCGTTTACTACTTTGAAGATGGAGCCCTGGTATTAAAGCCAGAGCACTATGATATGCGAGGCTGGCCTCCCGGCGAAGGTGAAAAATACATACCTGTCCTGGAAGACTGTTACGATCGGGGTGGCTGGTTCTATGGACTGTTCGATGGTCACCAATTGATCGGTGTTGCTATCCTGGAGAGTAGCTTCATTGGTGATAACCGTGATCAGCTCCAGCTTAAGTTCTTACATATCAGCAATAAGTATCGAAACCAGGGTTTAGGGGTCCGGCTCTTCGATCTGGCAAGAGCCGAAGCAAGTCAAAGAGGCGCGAAACGCCTGTATATATCGGCGACTCCCTCTGAGAACACGATAAATTTTTATTTGCGGCTGGGTTGTAAGGTGACCTCACAGCCAGATCCTGAGCTATTTGAATTAGAGCCCGAAGACATACATCTGGAATGCCAGCTTTAATAAGCGTCGGTTTGGAAAAGGGGCCATATCAGATGCTTCCTGTTCAATCCATCGTTTTCGCTCT
>CAZAQS010000067.1:0-20560 GCA_964486825.1 uncultured Anaerolineaceae bacterium
TTGCACACCACCACGA
The DNA here is from genome assembly GCA_964486825.1 of uncultured Anaerolineaceae bacterium. Taxonomy (GTDB): domain Bacteria; phylum Chloroflexota; class Anaerolineae; order Anaerolineales; family UBA4823; genus CAZAQS01. The sequence goes on from CAZAQS010000067.1 coordinate 17, forward strand.
TTTCTTTTGGGAGAGACAGCGTTACCAAACGAATGCTATATTGGATTTGCTTGACACTACCTTTCCCGCCAAGCTTCCAAGCATCCAACATGTTACGATCAATTCGATTGCACAGAGCAGGTTGAAAGCGCGCCGGGGGATTGACTCTCTGGTTATCCCCAATGTTCATGATTTCGCTACGCCTCCTCCTGCGATCGACGAGTACAACCGTGATTTCAGAGAGTCCCTGGGATTGGACGCCGAATCTGTTTTCATCTTGCAGCCTACCCGCGTAATACAGCGTAAAGGGATCGAGCTGGCGATTGAGCTGGTGAGCAGGTTAGGTACTCCAAAGGCTCGTTTGTATATTACCCACCGTTCAGATGACGAAGGGTTGGCTTACTGGCATTGGTTAAAGCGCGAGGCTCAGGTGATGGGCGTCCAGGTACAATTGATCGATCACCTGATCGCCAATGAAAGGGCAAAGTTAAAAGGCCATAAAGTATATTCACTCTGGGATGCATACCCACACGCCGATCTGGTCACTTTTCCAAGCTTATACGAGGGTTTTGGGAATGCCCTTTTAGAAACCATTTATTTCAAGCGCTTAACGGTTGTTAACCGATACCCAGTCTACAATGCAGATATAAAACCGCTGGGTTTTAAGTTTATCGAAATGGATGGCTTTGTTGATGAGAAGACCGTCCTCGAGACGAGACATCTCCTGGAAAGCCCGGATCAGGTCCGCGAGATGATCGAAACGAACTACTCCATTGCGAGAGAGTATTTCTCCTACGAAGTCCTGGAAGATAAATTGAAGGGGCTTCTCGCGAATTGCAGCTAATTACCTGCCTGAAATTTCTAAGTAGGTCCCTATAAAAGCTAAGGTGAAGTAACCATCACGTACAGGGGGCTCAAGCAATTGGGTTAGCTGCAAGATTCCCAGATTAAACTGGAGATTAGGAGGCAACATGCAGCAGCAAATGCACTGGCTTCATATCCTTTCAGCGCGCAAGATCTCCGTCCTAAGCAGCCCATTGGAAGGCTAATGACACGCGTCAGCATACTGCATTATGCAGCGCCGCCGGTTGTGGGAGGGGTGGAAAGTACCATTTTTCATCACGCCAGGTTGCTGGCGAAGGCGGGAATGCAAGTGGATGTCCTGGCAGGTCGTGGTGAAGCATTCCATGACCAGGTGGCTTTCCATCCTATTCCCGAGATTGACTCCAATCATCCAGACGCGTTGGAGGTTGGGAAAGCGCTCGCTCAAGGTAAGGTAGATAAAAACTTCTACCAGTTGCGAGAGCGGATTGTCGAAAAAATTCGTCCTATCCTTGCGAAAAGTCGCGCCTGTATCGTCCATAATGCGATTACATTACATAAGAACCTGGCCTTAACGGCTGGTTTGCGCCAGCTTTCCGATGACCAGGTCACCTCCTTCATCGCATGGAGCCATGATTTCGCATGGCAGGATACCTTATATACCCCTGACCTTCATTCTGGCTACCCATGGGATTTGCTGCGAAACCCGTGGCCTGGGGTTAGATATATTGTTGTATCGAAACACAGGCGTGAACGCCTGGCTGTGCTGTTGGGGTTGCCTGAAGATGAGATCCAGGTGATCACTCCAGGGGTAGATGTAAACCAATTTCTGAAGTTAGAACGATTGACGATTTGGCTGGTAGAGCGATTGAAGCTGTTGGAGGCAGAGCCGTTGATCCTGCTCCCCTCCCGGATTACCCGGCGGAAGAATATTGAGTTTGCCATCCGGGCTACTGCTGTTATTGCAGGCAGGAAACCTAAGGCTACCCTCCTGGTGACTGGACCACCTGGTCCCCATAACCCGAAGAACCTCGCTTATCTGGAGAATTTGCAAAGCTTGCGGTTGGAATTGGGACTAGGAGATCGGGTAGTTTTCCTGTACGAGCTGGGTGAAGGGGGAAAACCCTTACACCTGACAGACGAGGTCATAGCTGATCTTTACCGGTTAGCCGATGTGTTGCTCTTCCCAAGCACCCAGGAAGGGTTTGGCATTCCGGTGCTAGAAGCTGGCCTGGCCCGAATTCCGGTGATCGCATCAGATATCCCCCCATTTCAAGAGAGCGCTGGGGAGCTTGCCGAGTTATTCGATCCGTTGGGAGATCCGGAAAAAGCCGGAAAAGCGCTGCTGGACCGCCTGGAGAGCGACCAGGCCTACCTGTTACGACGACGAGTGATGGAACGCTTTACCTGGCAATCCATTATCAATAAACAGATTATCCCGCTGCTAACCACCTGATTGGGGACTTACTGCCCAGTCAGGAAAACCAAGAAAGGAGGCTGCTACGGATGAAAGACCAGCGAAGGAACCGCCGCAGACCTCAACCGATTCCTGTTCGTCCTTATCGATTACTGCTGCCGCTGAGTAATCTTGAGGAAGCTCGCCTGCTCCTTCCGTTGGCTGAAATGATCGTCACTGCCCGGCAAGGACAGCTCCTGATTGTGAATGTATTAAGGATACCGGAAGGTAGGTCTCTGAGCGAATCTGCCAAACAAGCCAGTAAATTTCGAGAGGCCCTGGGCACTTTGCTTCACGAGATGATTGGAATACCGGCGCAGATGAAATCCCTGGTTCGCTTTGACATTGAATTGTTGGAGGGAGTTTGGGAGTTGGCCAGGCAGGAGGATGTGAACCTGGTTCTGCTCGGTTGGGAAAGCGACTATTTACCGGAAACAGCATTGGGTAGGTTGGAAGATCCTCGTATGGCAGATCCACCTTGCCATATCGTGGCAGTGAGACCTTCTCAAAATATGCTGGAGTCGAATAGCTGGCGAGAAATAAAGAAAATCCTGCTCCCGGTACGCGGTGGGTTCCACTCAACATTAACCCTGCGGTTTGCTAACGCGCTTGCAAGAAACACAAAGGCCGAGATCACCCTCCTACATGTTTACCCGGAAGGCGCTCCCGAAAACGAAACACAGTACGAGACAGAGTTTTCACCGGTGATCAAGAGTCTGGGCAGTATCACCCGCTCCATTACTGCAAAAGGATCTATCACAGACGCGATCCTCAAGGAAGCTCGTGACCATCAAATCCTGGTAATGGGCGCTCCGAATGTGCCTGGAGAATCACAAACCTGGAGCAGCCGTCTGTTGGATCCAATCCTTCAGGACTTCGATGCTACCCTGGTTGTCGTCAAAGAGCAACGTTCGCCTGCTCTCACTCCCTACACCCGTGAGGAACCAGTTACGATACATATCGATCGCCCGGTAGCTGTTGTTGTCGACAACTGGTTCGCGGAAAATACCTATCACAGCCGTGAATTTGCAAACCTGGAACGGTTGGTATCTTTGAAGGAACAGCAAGGGTTGAGCATCAGCCTTGGTCTGCCTGCGTTGAATGAGGAAGAAACCGTGGGGAATGTTATCCAGACCGTGAAGAAAGCACTCATGGACGATCTGCCTTTATTGGATGAAATTATCTTGATCGACTCAGGCTCTATAGACTACACTCGAGAGATCGCTAGCGATTTAGGTATACCGGTGTTCATCCACCAGGAAATCCTGCCTGGTCAAGGCGCTTATCGAGGCAAAGGTGAAGCCCTATGGAAAAGCTTGCACGTCCTTTCCGGTGATATCATCGCCTGGATCGATACGGATATCTCAAATATCCATCCTCGCTTCGTATACGGCATTATCGGCCCGTTATTGCGTGATTCGCATATTCAATACGTCAAAGGGTTTTACCGCCGTCCACTGATGAGGGGAGACAAGCTGATTGCCGGAAGCGGAGGTAGGGTAACGGAATTGACCGCCCGCCCATTCTTCAACTTGTTTTTTCCTGAGCTTTCGGGATTGATCCAGCCCTTGTCAGGAGAATATGCCGGGCGTAGGTCAGCTCTGGAAAGCATGCCCTTCTTTACCGGTTATGGAGTGGAAACCGGTCTGTTGATCGATATTTTAGAAAAATATAATATAAATGGGATCGCTCAGGTAGACTTGCTCGAGCGGATCCACCACAGCCAACCGCTGCCTTCGCTATCTAAAATGTCGTTTTCCATCATGCAGGTGGTTTTTAAGCGTCTTGAAAAGCGCAACAATATCAGGTTATTGGAGCACTCGAACCTGACGATGAACCTGATCCGGTTTGGCCAACAACATGGTTATTCTCTGGAGCCCGAGGAGATTCAAGAATTTGAGCGCCCTCCCATGAGGTCGATCCTGGAGTACCGGCGGAAAAGGGGGCTTTCGATCGAGGCGACCTTATCTCAGGGAACAGGGGAAAATCGAAACGAATGACGCGCCTGGTTTTGATCCGGCATGGAGAAACCGATTGGAATGTGGATGGTCGATACCAGGGGCAAGCCGACCCGCCTTTGAATGAGCGCGGAGTGGCCCAATCCATCCAGCTGGCAGAGCACCTGGATGTGTATAAATTGGATTTGATTTATTCCAGTCCCCTCAAACGCTCTGCTCAGACAGCCCATATCGCCGCACAGCGATTAGGGATCCCGGTGTTATTGGAGCCGCGCGTGATGGAAATCCACCAGGGAGATTGGCAAACAAAGTTGAGGGCTGAAATAAATGAGCTTTACCCGGATCTTTTCCGCAGATGGGAGAGCGAACCCTGGGAAGTAAGCCCACCTAATGGAGAGTCACTTTACCAGGTGCAAGAACGCGTCATCGCGGCAGTCGAAGATATCAAGGGCAACCATCCCCATGATTGTGTCGGTCTTGTAACACACCGTATACCAATTGCCCTCATAAAAGTGCAATACCAGGGAGTAGAGCGGGAAATCGTACGGACCATGCACCTTCCAAATATCTATATCGAGCAATTAGAGATATAGGTTGGTTCGATGGGGTATGAACGATGAACAAGGGAGTAAGCCGTTGAAATCACCTGAAAGCCGAATTCGAGAATATCTTACCTTTCTCTACGGAAGGGGAACGGCCGAAAAGCTCTTTCCTGACCTGATGAGCCGCCTGGAAGAATATCGTAAGCGTATATCCTTGCTCTCTAAAGATGATGTCCGTTCGGATTTCACCAACCTGAACGAAGGTGACAGCGTGCTGATCACTTACGGCGACCAGTTCCAGGAGCCGGGTAAACCCCCTTTGCAGACCCTGGCAGATTTTGTTTCTGAACGTCTTAAGGATGATCTCAGCTCCGTCCATATCCTGCCTTTCTACCCGTACTCGTCAGATGATGGCTTTTCTGTAGTGGACTTTTATAAGGTAAATCCAAGCCTGGGGTCTTGGGATGAGATCGCTCAGCTAGGAAAAAACTTTCGGCTTATGTTCGATGCAGTCGTCAACCACATCTCCAGTCAAAGCGAATGGTTCGAGGGATTCAAGCAGGGGGACGAACTATATAAGGATTACTTTATTACGGTCGATCCTGGAACAGACCTTTCCCAGGTTGTACGCCCCAGGGCACTGCCATTGTTGACGCCTGTAGAGACCTGGCAGGGCAGGCAATACGTTTGGACGACGTTTAGCGAGGATCAAATCGATCTGAACTATGCTAACCCGCAGGTCCTGTTGATGATGATCGATGTGCTGTTGTATTATGTAGAGCGGGGAGCAGAAATCATCAGGCTGGATGCTATCGCTTATCTGTGGAAGGAGATTGGTACGAATTGCCTGCACCTACCACAGACACATGCAGTCGTGAAATTGATGCGAGCTGTGATGGACGCTGTTGCACCTTCTGTCTTATTGATCACCGAAACGAACGTTCCACACGAGGAGAATATCAGTTATTTTGGTGATCGCCTTCCTGGGATGGACCGGACGGATGAGGCTCAGATGGTATACCAGTTTCCCTTGGCTCCGCTGGTTTTACATACCTTCCATAAGGGGAATGTGCGAGCCCTGGCACAGTGGGCTGCTTCACTGCCTTCGCCTTCTTCCGAGAAGACCTTCTTCAACTTTATTGCCTCCCACGATGGTATTGGCGTAAACCCAGCCCGGGGTATCCTCAAAGAGGCGGAGATCCAGAACCTGGTAGATCGTACCGAGGCGCATGGAGGCCAGGTTTCACATAAAAATAACCCTGACGGTTCAAAAAGCGTTTATGAGCTTAACATAACGCTATACGATGCGCTCAACAACCCGGGCACACCTCAAGAAGAAGTGGATATCCAACGCTTCATGGCTTCGCAGGTAATCATGCTCTCGTTGGCGGGTGTGCCAGGCATCTACGTACACAGCTTGTTCGGCTCGCGCAACTGCCAGAGTTGCGTGGAAGCCACTGGGCGAGCGCGTTCAATTAACCGGCAGAAGTTTCAGAAGGCTGATCTTGAAGCCGAGCTGGATAAGACCGGCTCGCGCCAACAGAAAGTGTTCTCCAGCTATCAGCGCTTGTTGCGCTTGCGGAAGGAGCAGTCCCCTTTCCACCCGGCCGGCAACCAGCAGGTTGCATACCTATCCGAAGCTGTTTTTGCCCTGCTGCGGACTTCTCCACAGGGTAATGAAAAGCTCCTGTGCCTCGTGAATGTCTTGCCGAAGCAGCAGGAGCTGGAAGTGGATATCGATGAATTGAATCTGCCAAATTCAATGGTTTGGATTGACCTGATCTCAGAAAATGTCTATCCAGTTGAAAAAGGAAAGCTGGCGGTGAATCTCAATGGATACCAGGCTGTATGGCTCACCCCTTTGAATTCACCAAGCTGACATCGCTTGTAATGACTTCATCTATGCTCTCCTTAGCAGCAGGTAGACGCATAGCTTTCACTACCAGGTCAGGCAAAGCCACAACCCCAAGCCCATAATCACCGCTGAGGTCGCCCAGTTGCAAGCGGCAGTTCTCGCGGTAAGTAGTTTTATCTGTTAGGTGGGGTTTCAGGCAAGATACTGCAACACCAATAGGGCTACCATCCCGATTACGATCGTCAGAATGACATTCTTGGTTCGCCATGCCACCAGGGCTGCCAGGATACCAGCCAGCAAGCGCGGGTTACCGGGGGACAAATCTAATTCTCCGCCTGGCAGCAGGAGCTCGGGAAAAATGATTGCTGACAGGACCGCTGGAGGGACAAAACGCAATCCCTGCTGTAGCCGGGCAGGCATCCTCTTCTTTCCGTACAGGAGAATAAACGACAGGCGGATACCATATGTGATCACGCCGGTTATGAACAGAACCAACCAGATCTTCATCCGCGGGCCTCGAAGATCACCCCGATCGTAATTCCCACCAGGGCAGCCGCAATGAGTCCCAATTTATAGGGTAAGCCTGCTAATAATACAGCGCAAACTCCTGCAGAAAATGCGGATAAGATCACAGGCCTGTCCTTCAATCCTGGCACGACCAGAGCGATGAACGTAAGCGCGAGTGTAAAGTCGAGGGACCAGCTTTCGGGAACCTGGGCGCCAAGGAAGATGCCCAGGGCAGTGCTAAGCTGCCAAGAGCTCCATAAGGCCAACCCTGCGCCCAGGAAGTACCAGTGCTTGTTTCCCGCTTGGGAATGGCTATCCTCTTGATCATAATGAGTGATAGCTATTGCGTAGGCTTCATCGGTGAGAAGGTAAGCCAGGAGCCACTTCCATATGGGGTGTAAAAGGCGGACAAATGGAGCCACAGAGGCACTGTACAGGGCATGACGCAGGTTTATGACCCCAGCCGTCATGATGATCACCAGTCCAGGCGCTGCAGCTCCAAAGAGCTGGGCAGCTACAAATTGTGATGAACCTGCAAACACAATCGCCGACATGGCTTGAGCTGCAACCGGAGGGATGCCGGCAGATAGAGCCAGGACGCCGTAAATCATGCCAAAGGGAATAACTCCAACCAGGAGTGGCAATTCGGCTTTAACCCCACTCCTAAATTCCTTGCCAGGTGAATTGGACACCTGCTGGCTTGTACCTCTTCCTAAGGTGTGTGAAGACATTGCAATCTTGACTTAAGGCCGGATATGGTGAGTTTCAGGCTTTTTGCTCCGATTTTCTTCTACTTTAGCCTGATATCAGGAGGTGGGCGTCGTCATCCAGATCAAGGTCTGGTGGATGGAGAAACCAGCAGCCTGAATGGCTTCCTCAGCTACCCGTGCAGGGAAATCCAACGCCACCGGGCGAGTGCTGAGCACCTTCTGCCGTGCGTACAAAAGCAATGTTTCTGTGACAGATGGGTCATGGTCTGGAGGGATAGCCAGCCAGAAATGGTTGTAGTAGCTGGGTGAGGAGCGCCAACTGACGACGCCTTCCAGGCTTCCATTTCTTTGAACAGCCCAGTGTTTCAGACCTCCACCGGAAAAAATCCTGTAAAAAAAGCCGACCAGGTCGCTGCGAAAGGCATTTAGATTGAGGGGGAAATGCCAGGCTACTTCTGGGGGATACAATCGCGCCAGCCATGTTTCCTGTCTGTGCCAATCTTCTTTCCGCCTGTTTCGAATATCTAATCCCTGTTGAACATAGGTTGCACCATCCATATTAACCAGGGCATGCCATGTGGTACGCCGTGTGTGTTCCCTAAACCCCAAGGACAGGTACAAATCCACAGCTGCCTGATTATCTTCGCGCACGTGCAACCAGGCTGATCCTGCTCCCCTCTTACGGCTATGTTCGAGAGCGGCCGAGGTGAGCGAACGGGCTATTCCCCGGCGGCGATAGCGGGGATGTACAGCCACATTTGCTATCAGGTAATTACGCTGGTTATTAATTTGGAAAGGGATCAGGCTGAGATTTCCGATCAGATGACCGTCCTCTTCCCAGACAAAACCGGACAGCGGTAGGGAGGCCTGGTCCACGACAGCATTTGCCCAGCGAAGGAAGTTGGGGTTATGGGCAGCATCTCGCATTTGCCTCAAGTAGCGTTGCCCGTCTGCATCGATGCTGTCGTCGAAGCTTACTTCTACCAGGTCAGCTACTGCCAACAGGTCGCGATTATGATCAAAAGGACGCAGATGGCCTTTTGCTGGACCACGAATCATTAAGTCTGGAACCGTAACCATATAGTGATCGGGTTATCCTGGCCCGCTCCCCTCTTGTAGTATCGTCAATCTCAACCATTTTACCGCAGAGACAAGCTTGCTTCAAGCTGGCAAAGAAAGGGACCGATTTATTGTATATGATTCCCTGGTAACCCTCAGGCAGAGAAAGTGGCATGTTTCTGGCACAATTAATTCATACATAGATCTAATATCTCTTAAATACTGCTGTATCCGCAAAATGTTATAATCTCCATGGCAGATCCGTTTCTGCTATAGGAAGGATAATTATTATGATGCGATTTGATCGTTTTACAGAGCGGGCCCAAGAAGCCGCTCAACGAGCAGCGGAAATTATTCAGCGATACGGTCATAATCAAATTGATACGGAGCATATATTGTTGGCTTTGATCGAACAGCCTCAAGGTGTGATCCCTCAGATATTGGACCAGCTGAAAGTTGATGCGGCCGGTTTAACGGAACGCCTGGATTATATCCTCAGGACGAGTCCGAAAGCAAATATATTTGGTGGAGGGGCGGGCCAGATCTTTATTACTCCGCGCGTAAAGCGCATCATTGATCTGGCCAATGAAGAGGCGAACCGCCTCAAAGATGAATATATTTCAACCGAGCATATATTTCTCGCCATCCTCAACGAACGCAGCACTCCAGCCGCACGTCTTTTGGAAGGAGCGGGTGTCACTCGTGACCGTGTCTACGAGACCGTACAACAGATACGAGGTGGGCAACGAGTAACCGACCCACAAGCCGAGACACGCTACCGTACCTTGGAGAAATACTCGCGTGACCTGACCCAGGCTTCCCGAGAGGGCAAGTTGGATCCGGTCATCGGGCGGGATGCAGAAATCTTACGGGTGATCCAAATCCTATCCCGGCGCACGAAGAACAACCCTGTGTTGATTGGGGAAGCTGGGGTGGGTAAGACGGCCATCGTCGAGGGACTCTCCCAGAAGATCGCTTCCAACGATGTGCCTGAGATCTTATCGGGTAAACGTGTGGTGGCCCTTGACCTGGGTGCGATGATCGCAGGCTCCCGCTTTCGTGGGGAATTCGAAGAACGCTTGAAAGCCGCTATCGAGGAGGTCCAGCGCTCAGAAGGGGAGATCATCCTGTTTATCGATGAGCTGCATACCGTGGTAGGGGCAGGTGCTGCCCAGGGCGCTATGGATGCTTCGAATATGCTCAAGCCTGCCCTGGCTCGTGGAGAGCTGCAATGTGTAGGCGCGACGACCCTGGATGAATACCACAAGCATATTGAAAAAGATGCAGCCTTAGAGCGCCGCTTTGCGCCTGTTTACGTAGAGGAGCCTACCATCGATGATACCATCCAGATGTTGCGCGGCTTACGCGACCGCTATGAAGCCCATCACAAAGTGCGCTTCTCCGATGAAGCGTTGGTGGCAGCCGCGCGCCTGTCTTCCCGATACGTGCCCGATCGGCATCTCCCGGACAAGGCCATTGACTTGATGGATGAAGCAGCCGCTAAGCTGCGTGTGGCGCTTTACTCCTTGCCAGTGGATTTGAAGGACATGAAGAGTGAGATTGACCGGTTGGCTGCAGAGGAAGAACAGGCCGGCCTGGTTCGAGAGTACGAACGCGCTGCCCAGAAAAAGGCTGAGCGGCTGCGGATGGAAGGTGAGTTCAATAGCCTGCGTGACAAGTGGGAGTCCGAACACCAGCTCGATGAAGTTGTGGACGTCAATGATATCGCCAGTGTTGTGGCGCAATGGACCGGCATCCCTGTCACCCAAATGATGGAAACAGAGGCTGAAAAGCTGTTGCAAATGGAGGAGCGTTTGCACGAACATATCATCGGGCAGGATGAGGCCATCCATTCCATCTCAGATGCTATCCGCCGGGCGCGTTCTGGGTTGAAAGACCCGCGCCGGCCAATTGGCTCTTTCATCTTCATTGGGCCTTCTGGCGTGGGGAAGACAGAGCTGGCTAAGGCTCTGGCAGAGTTCCTCTTTGAAGATGCTGATGCACTGGTGCGAATTGACATGAGCGAGTATCGCGAACAACATACCGTTTCCAGGCTATTCGGTGCTCCCCCGGGATATGTGGGATACGAAGAAGGTGGACAGCTTACAGAAGCCGTACGCCGCCGGCCTTACCGGGTGATCTTATTCGATGAGATCGAAAAAGCCCACCCCGAGGTATGGAACGCATTGCTGCAAATCCTGGACGATGGACGATTGACAGACGGTCAGGGACGGGTGGTGGATTTTCGTAATACAGTTTTGATCATGACCAGTAACCTGGGAACAGAGTACGTGCGCAAGTCAGGCAGCCTGGGCTTTTTGCAACGCTCCGGCACTCTCGAGGAGCGAGAGGATCACGAGAAGATCGAGAAAGCGCTCAAGGGCACTTTCCGACCTGAGTTCCTTAACCGGATTGACGAGATCATCACCTTCTCCCCGCTCTCTCTGGAACAAATGCGAGAGATCGTGGAACTGCAGATGAAAGAGGTGGAGGAGCGGCTAAGCGAACATGGCTTGAAGGTAGAGCTGACCCAGGAGGCGCGCGATTGGCTGGCCAACGTGGGCTTCGATCCGGCCTTTGGAGCCCGTCCCCTACGCCGAGCCTTGCAGAAGCATGTGGAGAGCCCCCTTTCGGTGAGCTTGCTCAGCGGGCAGTTCTCCTCTGGAGATGTAATCCTGGTGGATGTTGATGAAGAAAAATCTACCTTGATATTCCGCCAGGTCAGTAAGGGGACAATCCCGGCAGAGATACAGAAGATCGATGCACCTAGCTAAACTATACGAATAAGTTTGTACCATGATAATGCGGGGTGGTCGGCAGATTTTTGCCTGCCGACCACCCCGCATTTTGATTTTTTTGTAAAGCTTAGCTTGATCCTTATGGCTTAATAATTCATTACATTTATCAAATTTGCCTGTGCCGCATTTAGGACGTTTGTCAGGGCATTGAGGATGTTTGCCACTAGAAGATTGGCCTCAGGAAGGCTAAATTATTATCAGTAATTTGAGGACGAGGTATGCTTAGTAACGATTTCAAACACCTGGCAATTTTTCAAGGGATGAGTGCGCCTCAGCAAGAGCTGATGAGCGCGCTATTTATCCCTTATGATTGTGGCGACGAGACGGTGATCTTTGAGCAGGGAGATCCGGCTGAGTTTTTGTATATCGTTGTTAATGGAGAAGTAATTGTATCGTTCAAGCCCGACGACGGTCCAGCCATCATTGTAGCGCGTATCCATCCTGGGGGAGTAGTAGGTTGGTCTGCCGCTTTGGGCAGCCGGATGTATACTTCAGGAGCTTATTGTACTGGCGATACCCGGCTCTTGAGGATTCGAGGGACGGATCTGCGGAAGATATGCGAACAATATCCGGAAACTGGTGTTATACTTTTAGACCGCCTGGCGGCGGTGATCGCACAAAGACTTACCAGCACACATGACCAGGTCTTAGCGTTGTTAGAGCTTGGACTGCGGAGCGGTGTGAACGAAGCAGGAGGCTAATGAATGGATAGTGTGCAAAGAGACCCTACCTATACACTCGAAGAACAATTGCAAGCATTGATCGAAAAATTGAGCGCATATATCGAGCAATACCATGGCGGGTCAGTTGAAATGGTAGCTTTAGAAGGATCTGTGTTGAAGGTCCGTTTGGGGGGCGCTTGCCTGGGATGTCCATTATTGCCAAGCACCTTGCATGGTTGGGTTGAGGGTACCGTAAAGCAATTTTTCCCTGAAATAAATAAAGTCGAAGAAGTATCCTAGCTTAACGTCAATTTCAGTTCATCGCAGATAACAGGGCATTTCGAAGCTGATCGAAGTGCCCTGATCAGCATGGTGAAGCGAAGGAGGGCAGTCATGCATATGGTTATGTTTGTACTGGATGATCCAGACACCCTCGACAAGGTGCTGGAGGCGTGGGATGCTATCCAGGTCAGCGGGGTGACCATCATCGAGAGCACGGGTATCAACCGGCGAGCTAAGGCGCGCCAGGTAGGAGCGCCGTTTATGGCAGGCATCAATCGCATGATGGGAAGCGCAATGGAGGGTCATTACACCTTATTTACCATCGTAAAAGGCGAGCAGATGGTGGAGGCTTGCATTCGCGCCGCCGAATCCGTGGTTGGGGACCTAGACCAACCCAATAGTGGTGTGCTGGCTGCCTGGCCTTTAACCAATGTCAAGGGTGTACCGGATGATGGGAAAAAGAGGAGTGCTTGATCGATGGTCTGGATCCAGTTTCTTCTCACTTCCGCTGTGATTGTTATTGCAGCTGTTAAACTCTCCGAATATGGCGACATCATCTCCGTTCGAACAAGATTGAGCGGGATGTTTGTCGGCACGCTTTTGTTAGCCGGCGCTACCTCCTTGCCCGAGTTGCTCTCCTCTGTCAACGCCGTTTATCAGGGAGTACCTGGTATGGCAGCCGGTAGCATGTTCGGTAGTAATATGTTCAATATGCTCATGCTGGCGGTCCTGGATCTTATTTACCAGAACGCACGCATCCTCCGCCGGGTAGCAATGAACCATGCCTTGACCGCCAGCCTGGCTACTCTTTTGGTTGGAGCGGCAGTGTTCTTCATCCTTGCAGACATCAATTTAAGTATTGGATGGGTAGGGGTAGACAGTCTGATGATCATTGCCGTTTATATCGCTGGGATGCGCATGATCCAGACCCAGGGAGGACCACCCCCCACTGAGATCGCGGTTGATGACGACAAGGTTCCCAGCTTGAAGCGGGCCGGGACAGGTTTTGTGATTGCTACGGTGGTGTTGGTGGTGGTGGTGCCGCTCCTGGTGGACAGCGTTGCACAAATCGGTGAGATCACCGGGTTGAGCAGCGGCTTCATTGGAGCCACCCTGCTGGCTTTCGTCACCTCTTTACCAGAGCTGGTAGCCACAACGGCGGCAGTCCGGATCGGCGCCTACGATTTGGCCATTGGCAACCTGTTCGGAAGCAACTTTTTCAATATGCTGGCATTTGGGTTAACGGATATCTTCTACTTACAGGGAAGGTTCATTGATTTGATCGATCCAAGCTTTGCCTTGATCGGGTTGCTTGGGCTGCTGCTCACCAGTATGGGCTTGATAGGAAACTTATTGCGGGTGGAGAGACGGCTGGGGTTCCTCGAAGTCGATGCGCTCGTGATCCTGTTGGGTTATTTTGCCGGGATGTGGTTCCTCTACATGCGGGGCATTGGTGTTTAATTATGAATTTGTCGAGAAGGGGCCATAAATTACGATTTAGTTAGAAAACGGCCAGTTTTGTTCATGCGTTGTGATAATGGGGTGGGACTGAAGATTTCCATACTTAACAATATTGGCTGGGTTTATGATAAAATTTGGCCTGTAGCGCGGGCATGGTGAAAGGGTATCACAAAACTCTTCCAAGGTTTTGTTACGGGTTCGAATCCCGTTGCCCGCTCAATTAGCCTACATATCTGGGTAAACACAGATATGTAGGTTTTTATTTATGCATATTTTCGAGCAATTAGACAATGGGGGATTTGTAATTTGGTAATTCGGATATAATTAGACCAAATTAATATTCCCACAATCTAATAATAGGAACGATCCGCTATGGGCGAAGAGATCTATTTCCAATGGCAAAATGAGCACCTCCTGAAGACAATTTATCCGCTGAGGGAGATGAAGTTACGCGACTTCCTGGTATATTTTTACGAAATCGACATCTGGGCGCAGTACAAGGATAAAAAACTTGATGATATCCGGGATGAAGTGAACGCCTATATCGCTGCCCAACGGATGAAGTTGGTAAAAGCGCTGGATAGATACCAATTCCTGTTCGAGTATTTTACGAAAGAGGATGTGACAGAAGAGTATCTAAAGATCAGCCCGCAACTCGATACGGAACTGATGGGAAAGATCAACGAGATGCATAAGCTCTTCAAGAGATATTTTCCGACCTATAAAAACCCCGCCAAAGAAAAATACTTTATATCCGAAAGAGTGCGTTTATTCGAAGAGCAGCGCAAGTTTATCCAACAAAGGATCAAGGACCGGCAGCGTGCGCTACGCAATATGCCACCTACCTGGAGCCGCCGGCCTGATTACGAGGCGGAGGTCGAAAAGCTTACCAGCATCACTCCGAAAATGCTGGAAAAGGAACTGGGCTTGTTGTACGATTTCCTTGCCTCAACGGTGATCCTGGAAAGGCATAAGCAAGACTATAACAAGCAGAAGATTATCAGAGATAAGGAAAGGACGGAAATAGAGGGCAAGATTAAATCTACCCATTCCGAACTGGAAGCGTTGGAAACGCGGCGTGTAAAATCCGAGCGGGAATTAGCCAGGCTGAGGACCCCTCCCCGCATGGAGGATTTGAAGGAATATTTTTTCAACGAAGATGTCAGCAGTACCTATCTCAAGCGCTATCCGGAGCTCGACCAGGACCTTGTTAACAAGATCAACGAGACACATAAGCAGTTCAAAAGACAGCTTCCGCTCATAACTGAGCCTACCAGGCAGAAGCTATTGGTCAGTAACACCATTCGCGAACTCGAGGCGCTGCGCAAAAAAGCCCTGTTAGAGGTGGCAGACAAACAGCGTATTTTGCGAAATATGGGCCCAAATTGGAAAAACAAGGCTCTGAACGAAAAACTGGTAGCATCCTTGCAGAACGTAACCCTGAAGATTATCGAGGAGGAGTTAAATATCCTGGATGATTTCTTGTGGTTGTACGAACTGGAGGGTAAGCCTCCGGCTACCTTGCAAGAGCTCCGGAAAGGGAAAGAAGCGGAGAGGGCGAATATCGAGAACCTGTTGAGAAGTACGAAAGTTAATTTGGCCTCCCAGCAGCAAGAACTGAAAAGGCTCGTGGATCTCCTCGGCTTGCCGGAGAAGGATCAACTTCTGGAAATTGTGGAAGTGAAAAGCATTACCGTAAGGGATATCGTGCGTGGTAAAGTTGACGAATTCAGGTCTGGGTTATTAGATAAAAACCACCACCAGCTTCTCGAAGAAATCGTGCGCAAATTCCACAACCAACCAGAAAGGTATCCTTTGTGGCTGCAATATATGGTGATTCATTTCTCGGGTATGCGTTATCAAAGCGCGCACGGTTCCTGGGCAGATCCAAAAGATTTGCTCCTGTCTTTAAGAATCAAAGCTATCGAGAATGAGATCAAGCGCGGAGGCGAGGACGCCATCCAGGCTTTGTGCGAAGAAAAATATCAAAGCTACAAGATCACTACGCCGGCAATCAGCTCTCCAGTTGGATCCGGAGAAAGGCCCCAACGACCTAAGCTGGCCTCAACCACGGATAAACGCTGGGTGCAAAAAATCGACCACCATCTCAGAGGCCTTGACCCCTCAAGACCCTATGGAAAGCGCAAGGCCTTATTGGATTTGCGGATCGATGAGGAAAGCTACGAGATCGAACAGCTTACCGAAAAACAAGCCCTGGAGGAACTGGAAGCCCTGAAGGACGAGCTACCCGCGTGGATGTGGAAGGAGATCGTCCGCTTAACCGACCTGCGGTTGAAAAACGTTAAGGACGTTAACTGGGAGCAGCTATCTCCAGAAGAAGCCGATGATTTGTATTCGCGCGAAATGTCTGCTTACCGGGAGATCCTGAATAAATGGAAGCGGGATCATTTGACTGGTTGGCGAGAGGAGCATGACCGCACCCAGAAGCTGATTGTTACCCGGGCTGTATGTAATGAAGTCGCAGAACATATCCAACACTTGCGTGGGCATACTGCTCCAGGGGGGTTGACAGCCAAACCGGAGTGGTACCTGCGCAAGGAAAAGGATCCCGTCCTATCCAGGCAGGTCGATAAGCCTTATTTGACCAAGGCATTACAACCTGAAAACTTCAAAAGTGGAGCAAGCATCTTGTGGTTGCGCTGGGTGAACAGCGAACCAAATGCCTGGCGGATTACACGCCCACTGACTTTGAAAACTGGCGAAGGTTTACTTCCCAGAGAGGTTAATTCGAGCGGGTGGGAATCTGCAGGTGGAAACGGGAATGCATTCACTCGTACGGCTAGTGTAACTTACATCGATGATAAAGGGAGACCCTTCGAAAGACGGGAGAACCAATGGCTGCGTTGGATCCATGAGGCGACCGTTGTGGCAGAAGCTGAAACTGCGGATGGCCCTACGGTGCTTACCTTCGAAACCGCCCTACCCTACGAGGACAGGCGCCAATCTACGATTGGGGTATTCAAGCATTCGAGCTCCAATTTGAGATATATGGTGACAAAGGATGTAATGAATGGTACTTTTGTAGGGTACATGCCGGAGGGCCAGGTCCCTTACGCCACCATGAAAGAAATGTTGGATTGGAACAGAGTCTTGCGCAAGATAGCTTTTTCCCCAGCAGAAATTGAGGCCTTCTGGAATCGTGTCGCCAGGCCTGAAAGGGGTGACTTTTCCTTCGCTCCTCCACGCATGGTCGAGGAAGTTACTGGCGAGGCTGCGCCTATCCTTCGGCAAGGGGACCTTCAGGATTGTGTCATATGCTATGAGAAGGACCCGACAACCAGCAGCTTACGAATTTACCAGCCCAGGGTGGAATTGAAACGTGGGACCATAATGAGTATCGATAAAGCTGGCGCCATTCAGGACTTCACGAATGAGCCACAGACCTTCCTTCCAGTTTTATCCTGCATATCTGAGCCACGTGCGCAGGATCTATATGTGAGCAGTAGTGAAATTATCGAAGCGCAAGGAGAAGGGGCCAGTATCCCTGTTAAAGCGTTGGAAGGTATTTGTTTATGGACGATCTCATCTGCTGGGCAAACGGGTAGGCCTGTCTTCCAGCCGGTGGAAAGCATTGTTGAGAAAGGTACGCTATTCCGTTTATCTACCGTCCATAAGGTAAGCGAGCACGACCACGGAAATGGCCTCGTTCATTCGGAGGATGATGCTTTCTATCTCATCGTTGCCTGCCCGCGAAATTATACCCAGGAAGGGTTATTTGTCCGGAAAGGGGATTTCAAACCGGTGACTGAAAAACAGTATTTGAAAGAAAAACTTGGATTTTGATCCATCCAACCATTCCCGTTTGCAAACCTTAGCGAGCAATTCCCCTGTATAATTTTATACAGAGGAAATTGCAGAATGACATTTGAGATTGGGCTGGTACTAACCATCCTATTCGTCACAATCCTCCTCTTTTTGTGGGGGAAATTGAGGGTGGACCTAATCGGTCTAATGGTTTTGGCGAGCCTGGGAATATCCGGACTGGTCACCCCGGCCGAGGCGCTTTCCGGGTTCAGCAATCCAGCCGTTGTCACTGTTTGGGCGATGTTCATCATTAGTTCCGGCCTGACCCATACCGGCATCGCCAGGTTTATCGGGCAGCAAGTTCTACGGATGGGCGGTAAGGGTGAGGCCCAGTTAATGGTGATTATCATGATTACGGCGGGGTTGATGTCCGGCATCATGAATAATATTGGTGTGGCTGCCCTGCTGCTACCGGTTGTCATCCATATTGGGCGGCGTACCGGGCATCCACCTTCGAAGTTGTTGATGCCTCTGGCGTTTGGAAGCCTGCTAGGAGGGCTGACGACTTTGATCGGCACCCCTCCAAACCTGCTCGTATCGGACGCCCTACGAAGCTTCGGATTAGCTCCATTTGGATTGTTTGATTTCACACCTCCAGGCTTGATTATCCTGCTGGGGGGTGTGTTGTTTATGGTCCTTTATGGCAGGCGTTTGCTTCCTGTGAGAGATCCATCTGCTGAATTTACCAGCCCACAAAAGGCGGATTGGGGAGATATCTATGCCCTGGGAGAGCGGCTTTTTACCGTCAAAGTGCCTCCTGATTCGTACCTGTCTGGAAAAACCCTGGCCTCCAGCCGCTTGGGCGCGGCCTTAGGGTTCAATGTGATTGGCATCCTTCGCAAGGGACAAACCATTTTGTCCCCTGATCCGCTCACCAGGCTCCAGCCGGATGACCGCTTGGTAGTCGTTGGAAGACAAGACCGCCTGGAAGAATTGGCCGGAGTGGGAAACCTGTTGGTAGAACCCCTGGCGGCAGAAACGGATGGAACACCGCATGTTGAAATTGAGATAGCAAAAGTGAGTTTGACCAACAATTCTTCTGTCCTTGGAAAGACATTACGCCAGAGTGATTTCCGGGCCCGCTTTGGCGTAAACGTACTCTCCATCCTTCGCAAAGGTTCTGCTATCCGCAAAAACCTTCAAGATATACCACTCCGCTCCAGCGATATCTTACTGGTCCAGGGACCTATCCATAAGATCGCCGCTATGCAGGAGGGCCAGGATTTCCTGCTCTCAAATATAGAAACAGCCGAAGTCTCCCGCTTGCACGAGCAGTTGCTGGCTGTGCGCATACCCGAAGGCTCTCCACTGGCTGGTAAGAGCCTGGCGGAAAGCCATCTGGGATCTGCTCTAGGCCTGACTGTGATCAGCATTTACCGGGATGGCAGCACCTTGTTAGCGCCTAGCCCGGTTGAAATCCTTCAAGCTGAGGACAATTTGCTGGTGGAAGGCAGCCGGGAGGACCTGGAAGCTATCAGCAACCTGGGCCAACTGGAAATCGAGCGCAAGCTTTCGGATGTGGCAGGGCTTGAAACGGAACAGGTAGGGTTGGCAGAAGCAGTCCTGTCGCCACATTCAACCTTGTTCGACCAGACCTTGAGGCAGATCGGTTTTAGGGAGAAATACGGGTTAAGCGTTGTGGCGATCTGGAGGGAAGGTCAAGCCTACCGGTCTAACCTGGGCAATATCCCCTTACGCCTGGGCGATGGCTTGCTGCTGTATGGCCACCGTGACCAGATGAAGAGGCTGGCTCGCGAGCCGGATTTCCTTGTGCTGTTAGAGGAAGCCGAAGTCCGGCCTAACCTTGAAAAAGCACCCCTTTCCGTCAGCATCCTGGTTTTCACCTTGCTGCCTGTGCTGTTTGGATGGTTGCCCATTTCCATCATGGCGGTTGTTGGGGCCTCTTTGATGGTTCTAACTCGCTGCCTGACTATGGAAGAGGCCTACCGGGCAATTGAATGGAGGGCTGTATTTCTTATTGCAGGGACACTCCCTCTGGGGCTGGCCATGGAAAATACAGGCGCGGCCCAGTTGATCGCCCACCAGATGGTCACTCTAGTTGGAGGCCTGGGGCCTATGGGCTTACTGGCGGGTTTGTTCATCCTTACCTCAATTTCCACACAAGCCATGCCGTCTGTGGCAGCAGTCGTGTTACTGGCGCCCATCGCTCTGAATACTTCTCAAGACCTGGGGGTATCAGCATATCCATTGCTGCTGACGGTAGCGATTGCAGCCTCTACTGGCTTTCACAGCCCGGTATCCCATCCCGCCAATGTATTGGTTTTAGGACCCGGGGGTTACCGTTACACGGACTATATCAAATTAGGGATACCTCTAACGTTGGTTGTCTTCTTGCTTTCCCTGGTCGTGGTACCTTTATTCTTCCCGTTTTGATTCCTAACCAGGGTTTGGTATAATTACGGCGAACTTCTCGGGCCCGTAGCTCAGCGGCAGAGCGGGCGGCTCATAACCGCTTGGTCGCAGGTTCGAATCCTGCCGGGCCCACCATCCAAAACCATCTCGCCTGCGCCCCTGTTTCCCTGCCCTCTGGCCGCGCATCAACGCGTCCGCCCCTGCAGAGCCGCCCGCCTTTGGTCGATGATCCTAACGACTCCATGAGAAGCTCGG
>CAZAQS010000068.1:0-20555 GCA_964486825.1 uncultured Anaerolineaceae bacterium
GAACCAGCCTAGCTTGACTGCAAAGAAGAAGATCATCAGCAGAGCCAACCAAAAGTTGGGGATGCTCTGACCCAGCAAGCCCAATAAGCGCGCTAGCATATCCCATATGCTGCCAGGAGTCGAGCCTCCCACCAGTCCTAATGGGACGGCCACCACCACAGACATCAGCAACGCCATTCCAGCCAGCTCCATGGTCGCTGGCAAGCGCTCGATGACCAGGGGCATAGCTGGTCGCTTGAAATATAAAGAATTACCGAAATCGCCGCGCACTGCAGAAGTCATAAACGTCCAGAACTGCACGTACATTGGACGGTCAAACCCCATCGTCTTTCGGAAGGCTTCGACGCTTTCTTCGCTGGATTCGCGCGGCATCATCAACCTGGCCGGGTCCCCCGTTACACGAACCATGAAAAAGACCAGCACAAGTACCCCGACAAGGATCAGGACCGATTGGAACAAACGAGAGAGGAGGTATCGCTGCATCAGCCTGCTTTCTTTTCTAGGTAATGTTCACAGGTTAGGATGAACCCATCTACCCGGAGGGTGTCTTATTCTACACCCTCCGGGAAGTTGGTTGGCCTTCAAGCTACAAGGTAGAAAAAATTATCCTCGCCTGACTTGTAGCCAGTAGAAAATGGATCAGTTGGTAACCCAGGTCTCCCAAAGGTAGTACTCTTCCGCTCCGCGGGGTTTGTAGTTCTGAACGTGATCGCGGATGGCTTCGAAAGCAACCGGTTCGTACAGGTAGATGAAGGGAGGATTTTCCACCATATACCGCTGGATCTCCTCGTAGAGGGCCTTGCGCTCGTCGATGTCGACGGTGGTACCGATTTCGTGCAACATGCTGATGATGGTTTCATCTTCCCAGGAAGAATAGGAAGCGTCCGGGCCGAGCAGAGCGCCGGTCATCCGGTTGTAGGCCTCACCGGCAACTTCCGACCAGCTATCACCGAACAAAGGCGGCAGCTCCTTGGCTGCTTCCAGGTCCCAATAGTGACCCGACTCCATGATCTCGAGGTCGGTCTGGATGCCAACTTCTGCCAGGTATGCCTGAACTGCTTCGCAAACTTCCTCGAAGTGCGCATAGGCGCCAGCCGGGCATGCAAAGCCCATCGAGAAGCCGTTAGGATAGCCAGCCTCTGCCAGTAGCTCGCGCGCCCTATCAGGATCGTAGCCAAATGGCTCAACTGCCCCATAGCCAAGCTCTCCGGTTGCTACAAAGCCGGTGGATTCCTTGAAGTATCCGTTGAAGAGAGCATCGATGATGGCCTGGACATCAACGGCGTAGTTCATGGCCTGGCGGACAAGGGGATCCTCAGTGGGTTGCCCCACGCCTGATGTCATGTTGTTGAAAGCAATATAGTAGACCCGGGTAACTGGATAGCGGATAACTTGAACGCCCTGAGCGCCCAGCAGGCTTTGTGCTTCCTCAGCGCTCAAGCGGCCTACGATATCCACTTCCCCGGTTTGGATGGCAGCCACACGGGTGGCCGATTCGGGAATCGGGCGGATGATCAGGGTTTCGATCTTCGGGTAGCCTTCTCTCCAGTAGTTGGGGTTGGCTTGGTAAGTGACATGGTCCCCGGTGACTTGCTCTACGAGCATAAAGGGCCCGGTGCCAACAGGATTATTACCGAACTCAATCTCGCCGACTTCCTCAAAGTATTGGGGAGGTACTACTACCCAGTGAGTGGCGATGGTTCTGAGCAGGAGTGGTTTTGGTTCTGTGGTCGTGATCTTTACGGTGAGATCGTCGACCTTTTCAACATTGTCGGCCATTCTCCAGCGCTCATTCCAGGCCAGATCAGGATTTTTATAGCGGTCCCAGGAGAAAACAACCGCGTCTGCATTGAAGGGCTCCCCATTGTGGAATGTAACCCCCTCACGTAAGTGAAAGATATACTCAAGCCCATCATCCGAGATTTCCCAGCTTACAGCCAGGGAAGGCTCGAGTTCTCCATCATCGTTTACCCAGATCAGGGAGTCATAAAGGGGACGTGATGCGTTGCGGGTTTGTTGTTCTGCTGCCAATGGTCCATCGAGAGTGTTTGGGTAGGTAGAAACTGCCACTCGTAGAGTACCCTCGGGTTGAGGGCTTTCCGGTTCTGCCGGGACCTCGACAGTTTGAATGATGGTCTCTACAACTGGAACTTCTACAGTTTCAACAGCTACCACGGTCTCTCGGATGACTTCGACCACAGGGGCTGCTGTTGGAGTAGCGCAAGATCCGAGGATCATTGCCAAAATAATGCTGATGCCAAGAATGGTCCAGGTTTTCCTATTGGCCATTTCAACTTCTCCTTTTTTATCTAGGTGGCTGGAGGAACGAGGTACAGTTAGGGTCGGCTCTCTGGGGTTACACTCTGCTGGATTCACCTCCTTACTCGCGCTACAAGTCAATGCTTTTGACGCCTATGAGGTTGGCGGTTCCACCGCGATGCCTGCAGCTGGAAGTGATAAAGTATTTCACACCTGCGAAATGGGTGCCTGGGCTGCGGTTGGTAGAGGGGCCATAAAACGAAAGCCCGAATTTGATTAATTGCAGTTGTACCTGAATAAGCCTAATGGAGCGGTTATAAACCGTTCCTATCAACCTGTATAAGGAGTACTTTCAATGGCGATAGGATAATTTCTATTGGCGAGCACTAGAAATATCGATACATACCATTATACACAAAATGTAAAAACTTGCAAATCATTGCAAAATTCGTTATAATCAAACCGCATAACAATCAAAATCCTTCATAAACAATTGAAAAGCAGGGACTGATGTAGTGAGCAAAAGTCTCATTCCGGCTCAAAGACGCGAGCGAATCCAGGAATATCTAGCTACTCAAAATATCGTCTCCAGCGCCGAATTATGTGAGCTTCTGGATGTCTCAGAAGCTACCATTCGCCGGGATTTGGAGTGGCTGGAGAATGAGGGTATCCTTGAACGCACTCATGGGGGAGCCATGTTAAGCCAGAGGGTACAGCTTGAGCTTCAATACGTTTACAGGGTGCAGAGCCATGCTGAAGAAAAAAGGCAGATTGGAATTGTCGCCGCTTCTATGATTGAAGATGGCGACATTGTTTTTATCAATAGCGGAACCACAACCACACAAGTTATCCGGCATATCCGCAGTACTGCAGATGTTACCCTGGTCACCAATAACGTGCCAGCCTGCCTGGAGCTTAGCGACCACGGATTTGAGGTCTTGCTGCTGGGAGGTTCCTATCACCCCACCTCCCAGTCTTCTGCGGGTCGCTTTGCCACCGAAAATTTGAACAGGATCTATGCCACGAAGGCGATCCTCGCTGTGGATGGATTAAGCCTCAAGTTTGGCTGCACCGTACCTACCAATTCTGAAGCCGAAGTGAACCAGTTAATGATCCAACGCAACCGGGGACCATTGATCGTGGTTACCGATCATAGTAAATGGGGCGTCGTCTCGAACTTCGAAATTGCCAGAGTTGACCAAATCCACACCCTGGTAACGGATGATGGTTTGGATGCTCATGCAAGGGCAGTTTTATCGGCTTATCCCATGAACTTAGTTATCGCTAGACAGAAACAGCCTGATCGGGTCTGATCTGTCCGGAATCTATATCCATCTTAGATAATTTAATACGGAGAAGAATAAATGAAAAACCAGGCAAGGGTAGTCGTCGTAGGTGGTGGGATTTTTGGCGTCAATATCGCATACCATCTCGCAAAAATGGGCTGGACTGACCTCATTTTGCTGGACAAGAATGAGATTGCTAGTGGGGAAACTGGACATGCAGCTGGCCTGGTCACTCAATTCGCGACCTCTAACACGTTGATGCAATTTCGCAAGTACAGCATCGAGCTGTACAGCGAGCTGGGACTGATGGAGCACGTCGGCAGCCTGCGGGTAGCCTCTTCGGAGGACCAGTTCAAGGAGTTGCAGCGTTCTGTCAGCCGGGCCCGGGCGATCGGGATGGAAGTGGACATCATCAGCCCGCAGGAAGCCCGGGAAATCATGCCAGAGATAAGCGGGGAGAACCTGTACGGGGCCATCTACCTGCCAAGGGATGGGCACCTGGACCCTTACCATACCACCACCAGCATGGCGCGCATGGTGCGGGAAATGGGCGGGACGGTTGTTACGAACGTACGCATGACAGGCATCGAGCTCTCACCCAAAGGGGAGATCAAGCGGGTCCTTACCGAACAAGGTCCCATCGATACTGAGATTGTAATAAACGCCGCCGGCCTTTGGGCGCCAAAAGTGGCTGCCATGGCTGGCATACATATCCCAACGACGCCTGTTGATCACCAGCATATCGCGCTGAAGGCCGTCAAGGGCCATGAGCTGCCTCATCACACGCCCTGTCTCAGGGACCCGGATAACCTGGTTTATATGCGTGAGGAAGCCGGCGGCCTGGTGATCGGGGGGTATGAGCCCAATCCGAATGCGCGTTGGATCGACGGGGTACCCTGGGAGCATGGTGGGCGGGCTCTACCGGGTGACTACGATCGCTTCGAGCAATTGCTGGAAGGAGCGATCCGCCGTATTCCCTACCTTGAGAATGCCGAAATCGTAGCCCTGGTCAACCATCCTGGGGCTTACGTGCCGGACTGCCAGCCGATCGTTGGCCCGATGCCTGGAGCGCGCGGCTTCTGGATGGCATGTGGCATGTCGTTGAACGGGTTTGGCGCCGCAGGAGGGGTTGGCAGGCTGCTGGCGAACTGGATTACGGGGACAGAGCCTGACCTGGACATCTACTCTTTCAAGGCTACCCGGTTTGGCAATTATTACAGCAGCCCTTATTATGCAGCCGAGCGTACTCGAGAGAGCGTGAAGTATTACTACCGCCTGAAATTCCCGAATGACGAGAATGAGTGGGCGCGCCCGCACAGAACCAGCCCGCTACATTACCGGCTCCAGGATCTGGGAGCAGTGTTCGGAGAGAAATATGGTTGGGAACGGGTCAATTATATCGACCCAGGCAAACCTACCCGCAGAATGGGAGCAGACCAGCGCGAGTGGGGCTGGACCTGCCCGCCATATTTTGAGCGAGTGGGCGTAGAGCACCAGGCCGTCCGGGAAAGGGCTGGCCTGTTTGACCTGAGCTCGTTCGGCAAAATCGAAGTCAGCGGCCCGGGTGCAACCTCATTGATGCAAAGGGTGACGGATAATGACGTGGATAAGCCGGTGGGTGCTGTGATTTACACCCAGTTCTTGAACCCCAACGGGGGGATGGAGTCGGATGTAACGGTCACACGGCTGGCAGAAGACCGATATCGGGTGATCACGGGATCGTCTTTTATCTCGAACGACCTGGGATGGTTGAGGATGAACCACCAGGAGGGCGATGGAGTGGTACAGATCCAGGACGTGACGATGCAATATTCCTGCCTGGCGCTTTGGGGGCCCAAATCCCGGCTGGTTCTCCAAGGTATCACCACTTCAGATGTTTCAAACGATGCTTTACCCTATATGGCAGCCAGGAGCATCGAGGTGAGGGGATTTGAGGTGCTTGCCCAGCGCGTTAGCTATGTTGGAGAGTTGGGTTGGGAGTTGTATGCACCTTGGGAGAGGGCAGTGCAGCTCTGGGATGCGTTAATTGAAGCGGGCGTTGAACATGGCCTGGAGGTAGGCGGTTACAAGGCTCTCGATTCTCTCCGTCTCGAGAAAGGCTACCGCTATTTCACAGCCGATATCACCGCATTGGAAACACCCTATGAAGCTGGCTTGGGTTTCTGTGTCAAGCTGGACAAGGGTGATTTCATCGGCCGGCAGGCTTTGCTGAAGGCCCGTGCAGATGGTTTGAAGCATAAATTGTGCACGTTGGTATTGGATGGAGAAGCCTATATCCCGGTGTATGGAGGGGAAGCAGTTTATTTGGACGGGAAGGTGGTATCCCGTGTGCGTAGTGGTGGCTATGGTTACAGCATCCGGCGAAATATCGCCTATGCTTATCTTCCGGTAGAGCAGGCCAGGCGCGGTACACAGGTAGAAATCGAGGTGTTCGACAGGCGCGTCCCTGCCCAGGTGGGGCCGACCGTGCTGCTTGAGTCGCAGGGGCCTGGAATCAAGGGCTGATCTTTTTTCCAATCAGGCCCAGATTACCGGGCTGAACCCACCATAATCACCGGAGAAACTGATGTTACAGTTTGCAGAAGTCATCACATCCGAACAGGTGGAACGGATCCACGAAGCCTCGCTTGAAATCCTGGAGGATGTCGGGCTATCCGTCCGCAACCACAAGGCCCGCCAGGTATTCGAGCGGCATGGCTGCCGTATCGAAAGTGGCACTGATCTGGTGAAATTCATTCCCGCAGTGGTGGAAGAATTTAGATTGTATTTTCCACCCAGCTTTACCTTCCACGGCCGGGATCCGCGCTTTGACCGGACCATACCCGGCGAAGGCCCGCTCATCGTAACGGGTAGCTCCGCTCCTAACCTGATCGATCCAATAAGCGGTCTTGAGAGGCGCTCCACCTCAACCGACATCGCTACGATAGCTCATTTGATCAACGAGCTGCCCGGGTATGATGTGTTTTCCATCTCTACCCTGGCAGATGATGCACCAGAGGGGCATTTTACCCTGGCTCGCCTTTATCCAGCCCTGAAGAATTGCTTGAAACCCGTACGCAGTACAGCCACAGACCGGGAAGACGCGCAGATGATATTGGAGCTGGCTTACCTGATCGCCGGCAGCGAAGACGCCTACCGTGAGCGACCCTTTGTCACTCACCACTTCTGTCCTGTGGTGTCTCCTCTGACGATGGATTTTGCTTCCACTGAAATGGTGATGTTCTTTGCCGAGAAAGGCCTGCCTGTGTACGGTAGCGTGGTGCCCAACGCAGGTTTGAGCTCACCGATGACAATGGCTGGAACGTTAGCGCAAGGCAATGCTGAGTTCCTGGCCTCTTCGGTGCTTCTCCAGATGGTGCGCGCCGGCACACCTTTGATCTACAGTACCTTGCCCACTGTAGCTGACTTGCGCACAGGCGTGTATGCTTCCGGTGGGATCGAGTGCGGTCTTCTGCATATGGCTTTTGCCCAGATGGCGCGCTTTTATAAAGTTCCCTACGGAGGCTATATTGGGTTGAGCAATTCGAAGATCAACGATGCCCAATCCGGTTATGAAACTGGAATGTCCACGCTGGCGGGAGTCCTGGCAGGCATGGATATGCTCAATATGGGCGGCCTGCTGGATGCACTGAAAGCCTTCGACTTCGCCAAGGCGGTGATCGATGATGAGATTGCCCTGATGCTCAAGCGAATCGTGCGTGGAATCCAGTTTTCTGAGGCAGACCTGGCGCTGGATGTGATTTCAGAGGTTGGGCCGGGTGGCATGTTCATGGTTCACGAACACACAGTTTCGCATATGCGGTCGATTGCGGTAACTCCAAAAATATCGGATCGTGAGACGCGCCAGGTTTGGGAGGCAAAGAACAGCCTTGATGCCCAGGCTCGGGCCATGCGGCGAGTTCGAGAGATTTTGGGAAAAGATAGCTCGGCTATATTTCCTCCGGAAGTTGAGCAGCGCATACGGGCCCGCTTTGAAAACCTGGTAGCGGGAGATGCAATCCTTCCGGTAGGTTTGTAATGTTGGCTGGTAGAAGATCCGGCCGTTAGCGGTGATATCGCCATCAGTCACTCAATGCTGGATGTTAATCATACGAAACAAGGAGATCGAGGCGTTATGAAAATATTCTATGCCACCGACGTTCACGGATCGGATATCTGTTGGAAGAAATTTATCAATGCAGGCCCCTTCTACGAGGTCGATGCAATTATCTTGGGCGGGGATATGACCGGGAAAGCGGTGATCCCGATCATTGCTCAGGGTTCCAACCGTTGGAAGGTAACAGTCCAGGAGCAGGAGAGCATCCTGGAGGGAATGGATGAAGTGGACCGCATGGTGCAATCCATTCGCAACCGGGGATACTACCCGTACGTAACAGACCCTGAAGAGACGGCAGCCATCTCTTCTAACCCGGCTCTCTCCGATCAAGTCTTCATGAAAGAAGTTATCAGCACCCTGGAGCGCTGGCTGGATTACGCCGACCAAAAGCTGGCTGGCAAGAACCTGAAGTGTTATGTATGCCCTGGTAACGATGATAGCTTTGAAATCGATGAAATCATCAAGACCTCCAAATGTGTTGAAAACATCGAAGGCCAGGTCATCCAGCTTGACCAGAATCATGAGATGATCAGCAGCGGATGGACCAACCCTACTCCTTGGGATACAGAGCGGGAGGAGGATGAATCCTCGCTTGAAAAACGTCTTGAAGACATGGCTTCTCAACTTAAGAACCCCCAGACAGCCGTCTTCAACCTGCACGCTCCTCCGTACAGCAGCGGCCTGGATGACGCGCCAGAGCTAACCTCGGACATGCGCCTGGCATATGCCGGGCAATCCCTCGTCCCAGTGGGAAGCAAATCTACGCTTAAGATAATAGAAAAATACACTCCCCTTCTAGGCCTTCACGGGCATATCCATGAGGGAAGAGGCAGCCGAAAGATCAAGAAGACTTTATGCATCAATGCCGGGAGTATGTACGAACAGGGTATTCTGCTCGGAGCGGTGATCGAGCTTAAACCTAAAAAAGTAGGCAATTATATCCTTACATCAGGATAGACGTGGCCTGGGCTGGCAGAGATGTAGAAAGGAGGTCATATTGTAGTTGAGAAATCGTTTTACGATTGGCCTTCGGTAGATTCAGAATTGGGCTACTTTGATCGGGCAGAATTCGCCGGAAAGCAAATCCAAATTTTTTGCCCATCGAGGTATAAGACAGACAAAGGAGCTACCCATGAGTGAAGTAACATTATTTGTTCGCAAAGCTAGCGGCCTGGTTCGAGCATGGTCCGTCTTTGACGCTTTTATCTATGCAACCTTCTCGATCAACCTGATCACGCTGGGTCTTTACATTTTCTCCTACACTTACTATTTTGAAGGGAATCTGGCTACCGCGGTCGTGATTGGGGCTGTTTTTACCATCTTCCAGGTCATTGTTTATGCGAGCCTGATCTCGGTAATGCCTCGCGCAGGCGGTGATTACGTATGGCAGAGCCGTATCCTGGGGCGCGCCCTGGGATTTATCCTCGCAGTCACTGGCTGGTGGTTCATCCTGTGGTTATGGGTGCCACTCTACGGGCAGATGCTGGTCTACATCGTGTTCACACCCCTGTTGGCCATCGTTGGAGCCCAAGACGCTGCCCTATGGTTCAGCAGCACTTCTTCCGGATTGCTGGTCGGCTCGATTGTGCTGTGTGTCCTGGTCTTCTTTTACATCGCTGTGGGTATGAAATGGTACGCCCGCGTGCAGAAGGCCTGTTTCTTCGGGGGCATGCTCGGCCTGGTGCTGGTGTTTGGGCTGCTGCTGTTTGGGAGCAACCAGACCTTTGTTGCCAACCTGGACGCCAACTCGGCAGCTCTCTTCGGCACCACCGAGAGTGGGTTGTACGAGGCTACTCTGGTGGCAGGCGAGGAAGCCGGCGCAATTGCCGGCTCGCTCGGAAACCTGGCCCCACGGGCAAGCCTGGCGCTGATCCCCATGATCGTGTTCTTTAGTTTATGGGCTAACTGGGGCTCTACATTGTATGGCGAGGTGCGTGGCGCCAGCGATTACAAGCGCAACTTCTGGGGCATGGCAGCAGCCATCATCGTCACAAACGGCCTGGCGATCCTGTTCTTCCTCTTGATTGCCAAATCCCTGGGCTGGGGTTTCTATAACAGCGCTAACGGCGCCTTCTGGAACTACATCTGGGGCTATACAGACGTCGCTCCCCCATTGCCCTACTGGCCTTACCCTGCCCTGTTCGCTGTTTTCATGACCACCAACCGGGCCGTCCAATTCATCGTCATCCTGCTGATGAGCATGTGGTGGTTTGGTTGGTCTGGGACTGTCTTCCTCAGCTCCACCCGGGTGATCTTCGCGGCTGCCCTGGACAGGATGCTCCCCGAATGGGTGACCACCATTGAACCACGGAGCCGGACTCCTATCGCTGCGCTGCTCTTGATGGTGATCCCCGGCTTGATCGTAGGGTATCTATATGCGTTCAATCATTTCAACTTCCAGTCCCTGGCGCTTGACTCAACCCTGGTGATCGCGGTGACCTTCTTCGGTTCGACGATCGCAGCCATCATCTTGCCCTGGCGACAGAAGGAGATCTACGATGGTTCTCCCATATCCAAGATGCGCGTGTCAGGCTGGCTGGGATGGTTGGCAACGGCAGTCTTCGCAGTGGGCTCAGTCTACCTGATCTATAACTCCATCCGCTATGGTGTAACCGTCTTCACCGGCCTTCCCAGCATTGGCGCTGATGGGCTAACCTACCTGACGGTTTCCTTCGTTTGGGCGCTAACCATTATCAACGCCGTTATCTTGGTCTGGCTGGCGATTAAAATCGTGGGCAAGCTGCGGCTGGGGGAGCTTATGCCGGTCATCAGCTTCTCCGGCTTGATCTTCCTGCTGTTCCTGGATTACCTGTTAATCGAATGGTTCTGGGATCCCTACGTGCCGCCCTTCGATTTCCCCCTGTACGCCATTGGTTGGTCGAATGTAAGCTCGATCTTCTTCATGCTCGGCAACTATGCCATAGCAGCAGCAATTTACTTCGGCTTCAACGCCTTCCGGCGACGGCAGGGAATTGATGTGTCCAAGGTCTACAAGGAGATCCCTGTCGAATAAATCTAACCTCCTGGCTTAGTCGATCGATTGAACGGTTGGTTGTCAGTAAAAAAATCAAGATGAAGTTCCGAGGCCTATCATCACGAGGCTTCGGAACTTCTTCTTTTCGATGCGGAAACAAAGCTCCCAGGCTAGCTTAGGAAGAATCCCACCCCAAGGATCCCAGGTCCGCCATGGGTCACGATGGCAGGAGGCATATGGTGGATAGGGACATCCGTCAGGCCTAGCTTTGCCTTTAGATCGTTTGCCAGGGCCTGACCTTGCTCGGGTACCCCGGCATGCATTATCGTGAGATATGCCTGCGGGCTTGAGACCTGGCGGATTACCAGGTTTTTAAGCCGGTTCACGGCATGGTTATGGGTGCGCTCTTTTTCATAGGTGTCGACCCGGCCATCCACGAAGGTCAGGATCGGTTTTATTTGCAAAACGCTGCCGAGCAGAGCAGCCGCTCCCCCAATCCTGCCCCCTTTAGACAGGTATTCCAGGGTAGAGACCATAAAGTAGATCCGGCAGCATGGGATCATGGATTGGATGCGCGTCTCTATACTGTCTGCATCCAGTCCTTCGGAGGCCCAGCCAGCTGCCAGCTCGACCAGCGTCGCCAGGGGGCTGGCAATAATACGTGTGTCGATGACGCGGATATCCGCCTCCGGAAACTCAGCAGCCGCCACCTGCGCAGAACGGACCGTCCCACTGACCTCGGTCGATGGATGAATGCAAAGGATCGGTTCACCCAGAGGCGCCAGCTTCTCGAACTCTTTTATGAACAGTTCTGGAGGCGGCGCGGCCGTCTTTGGAAGCTCGGGCGAAGACTTCAAGCGTTGCAAGAACGCAGAAATATCCATATCGATGCCCTCCAGGTAGGATTCGTTTCCGAAATTGATGACCTGGGGGATAACGGGTATATGGTACTTGTTTATGGTTTCAGGTTGCAAGCAGGCCGTGGTATCGGTGATTATTTGTACCAAAATTGCTTTCCCTTCAAAGAGTGGTAGGTTTTGATTGGTCAACCCGGGCGAGCCTGGAGTAGTGGTTAAAATCCAAACTGGGTCCAGTTGGTGTTCCCAATGATTGAGCAGGCAAAAACGACGAAGAGGATCAGCAAGATCATTCCACACCCGCAGCCACTACAGGAGGCGCCTTTACCGAACCCGAAGCGCCTCTGCATGGCGTCGAAAATCCAGGTCAGAAAACCAAGCTTAAGCAAGCCCGAAAGGCATCCCGGTTGTCGTTGGTACATGGATAGCTCCTATTCTATGTGATTAACGAAAAAATCAGGTGAATACCAAAATCCATCTTCATACTGTATACGCAAACGTCTCCAATAAGTTGCGGAATGGTCTTATTTTACGCCCATGAGGATGCGCTCTCGTTCGAACAACCGGACAGCCAGGATAATTAGTAGAACTGCGACAAGCGTGGTAGAGACGACGGAAACCACGACATTGAGCGGGTTGATCGGTTCTCCACGCATGAGCTGGTTGATCAGCAACTGCTGCCCGAAGGTTGGTATGGCCATATTCAAAAATGTTGCTCGCACAGGTATGAAGGCCAGTGCAATCCCAGGTAGCGCTGGGATTAGCGGAAGGAAGGCGACATAGGTTTGAGCCTCCTTGAAACTACGTGTGAAGGTGGCAATGATCATTTGTAATGCAGACGCCAATAGGATCATGGGAAGGGAGATCAGGAAGATGCCCACCATGGCGATTACATCAATGCTGACCTGAAAACCAACGAAATCCTCGATTGGGATTACATTGAAGCCAATTGCGAAAGCTACCAGGGTCAGAAAGACTGCAAAAATGGCAAAAGGAATGGAAGCAGCTAATTTGCCCACCACCACTTCCCAGCGTGGGATGGGGTTGATGAGCAACGGTTCCAGAGATCCCCGCTCGCGTTCTCCGGCAGTGGTGTCGATTACTACATACATCCCGCCGACGAATACCACCAGCACGATAAAATACGGCATCATGTTGAGGAAGATGCCTACCTGGCTTTGAGGAGTAGATACATCTACACGCTGAACCGACAGAGGCTGCAAAATGGTAGGGCTGACACCGCGGGCCATCAAGCGCAGGGAACCGATTTGCCCATTGTATGTATCCAGCAATAAGCGCGCCCGTTCCACGTTCATCATCGCAGATTGGCGAGAGCTGTCGACGACCATCTCCACTTTAGCAGGCTGCCCGGCGCTGAAGGACTCCCCGTACGCTTCTGAAATGATGAGCACCAAATCCACGTTACCGTTGCGAACTTCCTGGCGTGGGTTCGCCGGAGCGGGCTGAATGAGCACGTTATTCTGTTCCAGGTAGGTGATCAAGGATGGAGCATGTTCAGCGCCTTGTACGGGCAGCTCCAGGGGTTGCTCCTGTTGGCTGACATTGAAGGTGCGCCCCATAATCATGATGATCACTACCAGGAGCACTGGCCCGATCAATGCCGACATCAGCGCGCTGAAAACCGAGCGGCGGTCGCGCAGGTTATCCCTTAGCTCTTTCCCAAAGATAATGCCGATCCGCTCCAGAGGACTGGTCTGGATATTCATCTTTCAAGGCCCTCCTCACTGCCAATCGCAGCGACAAAGGCATCCTCCAGGCTTGGCTGGCCCGTGGCACTGAGAAGCTCTTCAGATGTACCGCTGGCGACCACTTTGCCTTTGTTGATGATGACGATATTGTCACATAAGGCGCTCACCTCTTGCATGATATGGCTCGAAAACAGGACGCATTTACCCTCATCTTCCAGCCGTCGGATGAAGGCGCGCATGGCGCGAGTGCTCATAACATCTAGACCGTTGGTTGGCTCGTCCAGCAGCACATTCTGTGGCTGGTGCACCAGGGATCTCGCGATGGCTACTTTGACCCGTTGCCCGGATGAGAAACCCTCCGAACGGCGGTGTTCGATATCACTCATATCCAGGAGCTTTATCATATGATCGATGCTCTTCTCGAGAGCATCACCCTTCAGTCCTTGTAACCGCCCATAATAGCGGATATTTTCTCGTGCAGTCAGGCGTGGGTAAAGCCCATGGCTTTCTGGAAGCGCGCCGGTGATGCGCTGAACATGAAGCTTGTCTTTCTGGCAATCTAACCCATCTACATAGGCTGTGCCGCTATCCGGCTCCAAAAGGGTGTACAAAATCCTCAAGGTAGTGGTCTTGCCGGCTCCATTAGGACCTAGTAGCCCGGTTATCTGCCCATCCGGCGCGATAAAGCTGACCCCGTCTACGGCTTGAACTTCTCCAAAAGATTTATATAGCTCTTTGACTTCGATCATTGCACGTCACCTATGGAATGGGGCCTGAGAAATTGACAAAAAATGGCATCGGCTGCAGATCTTGCACGCAGGCGATATCCAGGTTCCGGAGATTTCCGCCTTCTAGGAAATCCGTAGCGATGGATGGAATGCAGCCGCGGAAGATATTGGCATGCCCCTGCCCTGGAGCTACCAGGTGCAGGCTGTTAGGTAGGTTCTGGGCGGCTTGCTCGGCATTTGCCGGAGGTGTGACCGGGTCGACCTCTCCAGAAATCAGAAGGACAGGGATGTCCGAGCTAACCGGCTCGTGGAAACCGGGCAGGACCTGGCCCTGTGGCCATACTTCACAAATCTCGGTGAATGTATCGACAATCAATTCGCCCAAATAGCCTTCACCCAGGCTTTCTTGTTCGTAAAAAGGAACATCTTCTGCACAAACTACGGAGAAGCGCATCCCCGGGTTGATGGCGCTGCCCACAGAATGGACGTAGGTGAGACCGAAGGCAGCCAGGTCGCGGTAATCCTCCCGGCTGGCAGCGTTATGGATCATCAATGGGAGCAGAGCGGCGGTTTCGGGAGCATATGTCATGCCGTGTATTGTATTGGTGAGGAAATCGTAGGTCAGGGTGAAATCGATCCTCTCCCCACTCACCGGGTGTGCTAAGGAAAGCTCCAGGGGCTCATTTCGCACGGCTGCCAAAACATCATCAAACTTAGCGACGATATCCGGGAAGGCCTCGTTACAGTCCTGCTCGGTTTGGCAACGCTCCAGGATCAGGTCCACGGCTCTTTGTGCGTCTTCAGGCGTACTGGGACCTATCGCCCAACCTGGAGGCGCCAGGCCGTCCAGGATGGCAGATCTTACATTGGAGGGATACTGGCGCATATAAACCAGCGCCGCCCGTGTGCCATAGGAAACGCCATACAGATTGATTTGGGGATAACCTAAAGCAAGGCGGACTTCGTCCAGGTCGTCCATGGCAATCGAGGTCGTGTAGAAGCGCGCATCCGCTTCTAGCTCCTCCAGGCAGCGACTGACCATGATTCGAAGCGCCTCCGGGTCGCTCTCCGTAGAAACATCCTCCTCCTCGGCAGCCTCACAATTCAGAGGATGGGAGCTGCCCGTACCTCTTTGATCGACCAAAACGATATCTCGCCGCTGGTTGATGCGAGAAAAGGCGGCAGAGAAGGCGGAGTAGCTTTGGGTGGCTGATTCACCTGGGCCGCCCACCAAAATGAAGAGAGGGTCAGGCTCTGGGCTGCGGCTTATCGCCGGTATGACAGCGACATGCAGGTCGATCTGGCGCCCGGTGCTTGCAGAGCGGTCTTCGTATACCCTCAGGTTTCCACACCGGGCCCTCTGCCCACTGGCAACCCCACCGGGCCCGGTGAGCTCACAAGGCTCCAGTTCAAGGGATGGATTCACCTCGGATGCTGGGGTAATGGTGTTGGTGGAACAGGCAGCCAGCAGGGCCGCTAAAACCAGGCCAGCTAGTAGGAGTAGCAGCGGCCTGTTTTTGGAAATGGTTTTCGCGGTCAATAAACCTCCTTTGTGAATCTCGGTTGGTCCTGTCATTTGATATAGGTTCGCCTAAGACGGAATTGTTTGAAGAGGCAAGCAGAACTTTAGCGTAATAATTTCATGCGGGCGCCCTGGCAAGCGAACATCTCCACCCGCTTCTTGTTCGACGATATCTCCATCTTCTTCAGACAAATCCGTCTTGATTACGCTCGAGAAGGATTGCCAGGGTCTGATATGGATTTGGATCGTGTCGGAAGAAATATTATAACCGCGTACAATTAATCCTTTCCCATCCTCGGAACTTTTGATCGTGCTGACGATGAATTCGGATGGTTCAGCCTCCAGGAAGCTGGCTCGAGCCGGACATTTGCCTGCATGCAGGCTTGTATGCACTGCCCGCATTGGTGTATTGAATGCATACGCCTGGTGGTATGCTTTACGATCCTCGCTCTCCGAAAGGATGATGGAATAATCAAATATATGCAGGCCTGGCAGTTGCGCCTCAGGAGTAGGTAAAATCGGTCCTGCTGGGCCGGCTCGCTCTGGGAAGTCGTCCCGAGAGAGCCAGCCTACGCAGCGAAGCAGGGTCAAGGCAAGCTCTCCCCCAGCCGGGGATTGGATTACCTGGATCTCAGGCAGGCCTCGATTTGCCAATAGCAATTGCAGGCCTCGTCCAGATGCTGCGGTAAAAACTCGTTGAGGCATCTCGGGGCGGGGTTGCTCGGGCCAGGACTCATCGAAGGGGGGTAGCTCCAGGGAGCGCTCGACGATCTCAAAATGCCCGTCGTAAAAGGCCGCCTCTGGACGGAAGGGAAGCGGGAAGTGAACACGCAAACGATGGTCAAGAGCCCGGTTATCTACCCTGGTTTGGAATTCCAGCCTCGGCATCCCCTCTGCCAGGACGGCGCGGGTCTGGATAGATAGGTCGACTGGCTCGGTGGAACGTGTTTGCCTGTCTTTCGATAAACTGCCCGGCGCCCGTAGCACCTGGTTGATTTCTATGGATTGCCATACAGGACCACGAAACACGTTTATGGAGGTGATGGTTCCTTCCCCCACCTGATGATCTACGCTTGGAGGTGAATAATTGTACTCGTCACCGCGATCGCCGCCGTCTACGAAGCGGTTGAGGCCGGGGAACGTCTCGCCAGTGGCTTTGTGGACGACGGTAAAGGTGCCGTCCTCGGGTGAAGCCTGGACGGAAAGGTATTCGTTTTCAATAATATATGGAGGAGCTGGGTGAGCGTGCTCTGCCATTCTTTTCACGGATGGGTGCTTTCGGATCCAGAAGGAGCGATAGCCTATGCCCGGTACATCCAGGGCCAGGAATACCACCTTAACCAGCTTTGGTGAGCGAGCTTTCAAATGGAAAGTGTTCAGGGAAGGGTCATCTAGCATGGCCTCGATTGATGACTGCTGTCGCGCCCAGACTTCAGGGTCGGGCAAGGTAGTCTCGGACATTACTGCCTCGACAAAGGCACGCTTTCCCTGCCTGCGTATAGATAAATTAGTGGTGAGCAGGCCATTAACGCGACCGGCTTGCATCTGCCGGTACAGGTTTTTGAAAGCCTGTGGATCCAGGCTTAGATTAAGCAGATCCTGCACCTGTGTATCGATGACCTGGTGAGGTACGAAGCGTCCATCCTCGTCCAGGATCTCAATGTGGACCAGTTCATGTGGAAGTTCAAGCTCGACCTGGACCGGGCCGCTGGCAGGTTGGCAGTGTGGGTTGAAGACGACTACTGCGCTGGTAATGCCCGCTTCCGCCAGGGCGTGTGGGGGAGTGGTGTTTACGGACGCCCCCAGGCCTGCCAGGCTCTGCCTGGTGAGCTCTTCGCCGATCTGCTCTACCTGGTCGAAGCGCGGTCGCATTTCCTCGTGGACCTGGTCGATAGAGCAGCCACAGATCGAGTCGTGAGGGTGGCATTCCATTAAATAGAGCCAGGCTTTTCGGATGAGAGGGTCAGAATTGGTGAGGCGCTCGCCAGCTGAAGGAGAGGCAGGGAGTAAACCCAATATTGCGCTGAACGGCTCAACCCATTTCTCCAATAAAACCTGGCAGTCATGATTGCGCTGCTTGATCCAAATGCGGCTGGATAAAACGCCCGGCAGCAGGTAGTGGCACTGGGAGGAGCGCAGCTCGCCGGTAAGGGTGATCAAATCCCCCCCATCTGCTTTGACGGCCGCCATATAGGCCGGCAGCGTTGAATGTAGGAGTAAGTCGCCGTCGATCAGCTCCGGATGTTTATTTGTATAGGCAATCGCCTGGCTGATATCTTTGTCTGCCGTCCAGTGGTCGTTGCCATGCATCAGCAAAATATGGCGGCCCGCTTGCGAGGAGGGCAACAGGGAATCTCGCCGCCGGCGAACCTCGCTGGCGAACACCTCGGGCAGCAAGGCCGGCAAACCAACTGCGTTCGCATAACCATCGCGGAGGTAGGCGACGAATACGCGC
The DNA here is from genome assembly GCA_964486825.1 of uncultured Anaerolineaceae bacterium. GTDB lineage: Bacteria > Chloroflexota > Anaerolineae > Anaerolineales > UBA4823 > CAZAQS01. Next base: position 17,887 of record CAZAQS010000068.1, read on the forward strand.
GACCCATCTGGCGCCTGCCACCAGAACTCTAGCGGCTCATTCCCCACCCCGCGCTGTAAACAAGCAGACTCCAGGCCGAATCCGCGCAGGATCTGGGGCATCTGCCCTATATGGCCGAATGGGTCGGGCAGGTAGCCGACCTGCATGCCTCCTCCCATTTCCTTCGCCCGTCGCTGCCCTTCCAACAAGTTCCGGAGGATAGCCTCAGGGCTGACCAGGAATTCGTCCGGCAAGACATGCCATGGTCCAATCAGCAGGCGGCCTTCGTTGACAAGCCGGCGCACCTGGGATTCCCTCTCCGGGCGCATCTCCAGGTAGTCGTCCAGGACGATGGTCTGCCCATCGAGCATGAAATGCTTGAAATTGGGTTCGTCCTCCAGCAGGTCCAACAGGCTGTCCAACATTTGGACCAACTTCAAACGAAACTGTTGGAAGGTGAGATACCACTCACGATCCCAATGGGTATGCGAGACCAGGTGCAGAGTACGCATATTGGAGGGGGACTTCCTAGAGGATTTCTTCCAGGATCTCGGCCGCATCACCTACAAATTTGGGGCAAAGGATATCGAAGCGCCCCTCTTTACGAGCGAATTCTCGGCCATCTGAAGTGCTGACATCCACCCCTAGCAGATCGTTGCATAACAAGGCGCCGTTACGTGCTTGGAACTCTTCGGCAAACTGGTTCACCAACGCATACGTCTTTTCTCGAGCGGCCTTGTCCTCTGCAACGATTGCCCCGTACTTCAGCCCGATGGCCATATACGCCCCGGTTACAGCGCCACAGGTAGCGCCCCGCCGGCCCATACCGCCCCCAAAAGCCGCCGCGACCCGAAAAGCCTGCTCTTGCTCCATAGCATATTCTTGGCTGAAGGTTGAGATGACAGATTGAGCGCAGTTGAAGCCGCTCTTGAAGCAGGCGGTGGCGAGGTCTTTTTTGTCCATGGGTTCGAATTACTCCTAAAGGAATAGAAAAAATTGGTTTTGACAGTGGAGCTCTATTCTGACAGCCGTTCGGCCCGCCACACACAGGCGAACCTGCAAATCTCAAACAGTATATTACCACTCCAGTAGAGAGGCAAGGGCTATTGGAGGGGAAACCAGGTGTAGTCAGGGCGAATCGTTTACGGGGAGCAAGATATAGGAAGGGTGTAGGGAATCGTGGAATACGACCTGCCGGGCAGCTTGCAGCCCGGTTGCCTCTCCAGGGGGCTCTCCTGTGTTCGGGTTACGGGCGAATCGAGGAAAATTGCTGCTCGAGATCTCCAGGCGCAGGCGGTGACCGGCCTCGAAACGGTTGGCTGTTGGACCTAGCTCGATGATAAATTCATATGGCCTGCCTGGCTCGAGGAATGAGGCGTCCAGACCGGCACGATAAGCTGCCCGCAAGATACCGTCCTGGAGGTTGCGGGCATAGCCATCTGGATTAACGTCTACCAGCTTGGCGGTGAAATCTGTGTCTGGAGCACTGCTGGAAGCCCATAAATGCACTCGAACTGGACCGATCACCTCCAGGTCCTGCTCCAGGACAGCTGTGGTGTAAACCAGGACATCCTTTCGTTCTTCTACAGGACGCTGGTCGTAGGCGCCAGGCGCAAGTGCAGAGTGCCAGCAACACAAGCCGCCTCCGCGAGTAGGGACCGGATCTTCCGGATCATACAAAAAGGTGTCGTATGTCTCTTCGGAGGGAGATTTAGGGCTTAAAAAGCCGTTTCCATGCAAGCTGTTCGCGGATCCTGTGCTATGAAGATAATAGGGAATCTCTCGAACATTTTGAGGCGGCCATTCGTTATAATCCTTCCAGCGGTTCTCTCCCATAATGAAGACCCGCACTGGAGGCTCATCTAATAAGCCCCTATGCTCCTGTTTTAGCCAGTGGTCAAACCACGCCAGCTTGATCTCGTCTGGGAGGACTGTCATGGCGTATGCACGCAGCCCGAAGTCGACCTCCCCAGCCTGCCCGTCATAATCGACGTGGATCCATGGACCAACCAATAGCTTCTGGTAAGAGCTCCCCTGGCGATTCAGATCGTTAAACAACTCCAGATTAGAAGTGATAAAAATATCATACCAACCGCCAATATGAAGGGCCGGTATGGTTATATCCTTCACAGAAATTTCCAGGGAATTCCAAAAATCGTCCTCGGGAGGGTGAGAGATGGCTTCGGCGAGGAAAGGGGCGATTCCTTTCCGGCCCACTAGAGGTGCGTCCTCAAGAGGCAGTGTTTGAAAGGTGCTACCATCTGCCATTCCATCCACTGCCTGGATGAACTGTTCCCCCAGAGAGATTGCCTCACTACCGTACAACAATCCGCTCTCTGTTAAGCGCATGAGGGCCATTTGAGCGTGGGCGAGCAATCCCCAGCTGAGAGCCGCCCCCAGAGCGAATGCGCCAGACTGGTAAAGGATGGCGCGCGGGTCGGAAAAAGCAAACCCGGGGATGATGGTTTTTAGGGTGGGGTGACCGGAAGCAGCCGCGGCCAGCTGTGTATAACCGAGATAAGATTCTCCCCACATGCCGACCCTTCCATTGGCCCAGGTTTGTTCATTGATCCATTCCAGGGTATCGTATCCGTCCGACAGTTCGTTGACGAAAGGCGTCCCATCTCCCTCGGACGCCCAGCGACCGCGCGTATCCTGGATCAGGACGGCATATCCGGATTCGGCTGCCC